>JAJUIT010000022.1 GCA_029267465.1 Synergistaceae bacterium | reverse complement strand
GTGACATGGGGTATTCGGTCGCCCTGATGGCAGACTCGACGAGCCGGTGGGCGGAAGCGCTCCGGGAGATTTCCGGCCGGCTCGAAGAAATGCCGGGCGAAGAAGGGTACCCCGCGTACCTGGGAACCCGGCTGGCCTCGTTCTATGAACGGGCCGGAAGGGCAATCTGCCTTGGAAAGGCTGAAGTTGAGGGAGCCGTCAGCGTCATCGGAGCCGTTTCGCCTCCCGGAGGTGACCTGTCCGAGCCTGTGACCCAGAATACCCTCCGCGTCACGAAGGTTTTCTGGGGTCTGGATGCTAGCCTGGCTTACCAGAGGCATTTCCCCGCGATCAACTGGCTGAGCAGCTATTCTCTTTACGCCGAGAAACTCGGGGAATACTGGGATGGAATTTATGACGGGGAGTGGGCCAAGAATCGCATCGAAGCCATGTCGTTGCTGGAGGACGAGGATCGGCTGAAAGAAATCGTTCGACTTGTGGGGATCGATTCCCTCTCAAAAGAGGAGCGGATGATTCTCGAAACTGCGAAATCCCTGCGCGAAGACTTCCTTCACCAGAACGCCTTCCATGAAGTGGACACCTACGCTTCGATGGACAAGCAGTTCAAGATGCTGAAGAATATCTTGACGTTCCACCACCTGGCGATGGAGGCACTGAAGCGGGGAGCCGCGCTGAAGGACATCACCGAAATGGAGATCCGGGAACGCATCACCCGTATGCGCTACGTTGACGAGAAGGAACTGCAGTTGCTGGATCAACTTGAAGAAGACATCAAGAAGGAAATCGGCAATCTGATGCCGGCTGGGGGTGAGGTCCATGTTGCCTAGGGAGTACCGAACCATCACCAACCTTTCGGGCCCGCTGATGGTTGTCGAGAAAGTCAACGAGGTCCGCTACGACGAACTTGTGGAAATCGAACTGGCTTCCGGAGAGAGGCGAAGGGGGCGTGTCCTCGAAATCACCACGGACAAGGCCCTGGTTCAGGTTTTCGAAGGGACGACGGGCATCGACTGCGAATCGACCAAAGTGCGTTTCCTCGGAAAGGTCCTGACCCTGCCGGTAAGCCGGACCATGCTAGGGCGCATCTTCAACGGCCGTGGAGAGCCCCTTGACGGAGGAACCGGGGTGATTCCCGAGGCCCTTCTGGACATCAACGGGAACCCGATCAACCCCTATTCCCGGGATTTTCCGTCAGAATTTATCCAGACCGGGATTTCAACCATCGACGGGATGAATCCCCTGGTTCGGGGTCAGAAGCTCCCGATTTTTTCCGGAAGCGGTCTCCCTCATAACCGGATGGCTGCGCAGATTGCGCGCCAGGCGGCAGTCATCAGCGGACACGAAGCCTTTGCTGTCGTCTTTGCCGCAATGGGGATCACATTTGAAGAAGCCTCGTTTTTCATGGAAGACTTCCGAAAAACCGGTGCGATCGAACGGACGGTCATGTTCGTGAACCTTGCGGACGATCCGGCAATCGAACGAATCACGACGCCCCGTTTGGCTTTGACCGCTGCGGAATACCTGGCCTTCGAGTGCGACATGCACGTTTTGGTTATCCTGACGGACCTGACCAACTACTGTGAAGCCCTCCGGGAGATTTCCGCGGCCCGGAAAGAAGTCCCCGGGCGCCGAGGGTACCCCGGTTACCTGTACACGGACCTAGCGACCATGTACGAGCGTGCCGGGCGGCTCAGGGGCAGAAAAGGATCGATCACGCAGCTGCCCATCCTGACGATGCCGGAAGACGATAAAACGCATCCGATACCGGACCTCACCGGCTACATCACCGAGGGGCAGATCATTCTTAGCAGGGGTCTGCACCGGAAGGGGATCTACCCCCCCGTGGATGTCATGCCCTCGCTCTCCCGTCTGAAAGACAAGGGGATCGGCAAGGGAAAGACCCGGGAAGACCACGCGGACCTCATGAACCAGCTATTTGCTGCATACGCTCGGGGGAAGGAAGCGAAAGAACTGGCGATCATCCTCGGGGAAGGTGCCCTGACGGAGGAAGACAAGGCGTTCGCCCGCTTTTCGGACGCCTTCGAAGACCGGTATGTCAGGCAGGGAGAATATGAAAACAGGACGGTCGAAGAAACCCTGGCCCTCGGTTGGGAATTGCTTACGATGATCCCCGTGCGGGAGCTCAAGCGCGTGCGGGATGCCTACGTTGAGAAGTATCTCAAGCCGCTCCTGAAGGAACGGGAGGCCAACGAGTCGGAAGCCGTTCTTTCTTAAGGGGGCATACCCATGGCGAAGCGACTGAATGTGAACCCGAACCGCATGGAGCTGTCCAGGCTGAAAAAGCGCCTGGTGGTGGCGAAGAGGGGACACAAGCTTCTGAAGGACAAACAGGATGCCCTCATCAAGGAATTCCTTGGGCGGGCGCGAGCGATCAAACTCTTGCGTGAACAGCTGGAAGGAGAGCTGGCGGAGTGTTACCGCAGCTTCCTCCTTGCAAGGGCGCAAACGTTGCCGGCCATGCTGGAGCAGTCTCTGATGATTTCTGGAGCTTCCTGCAGCCTGGAAGTCGCCTACAGGAACGTCATGAGCGTCATTGTTCCGGAATACACCGTGAACCAGGGCGGGGGAACCCTAAGCTACGGCCTTGCGACCTCTCCCGGAAGCTTGGATATCGCGCTGGAGAAGTTCTCGCGGCTGATCTCCCGACTGATCAAGCTTGCGGCCGATGAGAAAGCCTTAAAGCTCATGGCTTCTGAAATCGAGCGGACGCGGAGGCGGGTGAACGCTCTCGAGCACGTCATGATCCCGTCATTCAAGGAAACGATCCGGGACATCACGATGAAATTGGATGAGATGGAACGTTCCAGCCAAAGCCGGCTGATGGTGATCAAGGAAATCGTCCGGTCTCACTAGGGGCAGAGGATCATGGACAAGCGGGTGTTTCCCTGCGAATGGAAGCTGGAAACGGCGGAAGCGGCCTTTGTGGCCGCCTCCGCCGTTCTCGTGGGCTCGGTTTTCTTGGAAAAGGACGCGAGCGTCTGGTACGGAGCGATCGTGCGAGGGGACCTGAACAGCATTCGCATCGGGTCCCGTTCCAACATCCAGGACGGGGCGGTCCTCCACGTCACTCGCGAACGGGGCGTCAGGATAGGCCCGGACGTGACCGTGGGACACGGCGCAATCCTTCATGGCTGCGTCGTTGACCGGGAGTGCCTGGTCGGGATGGGGGCGATCCTGCTCGATGGGGCCCAGATTGGGGAGGGCTCTGTTGTTGCGGCGGGAAGCCTAGTCCCGGAGGGGCAAAAGGTCGCTCCCGGAAGCCTGGTCATGGGTGTTCCGGCAAGGGTGGTCCGTTCGATCCGGTCGGAAGAGCGGGACCGGATCCGTGAACTGGCAGCGTCCTACGTGGAACTCGCGCTTTTGCACGCTTCCCTGAAATAGGCAAACAGGCGCGGTTCTGGGGTAAAATAGATCCGGGGAGTATCACAAACGACCGCTGCCGCCTGCTGTTTCAAGCGGCGGGAGAGGAAAGTCCGGGCTCCACAGGGCAGGACGCTGGATAACTTCCAGTAGGTGCGAACCTCAGGACAGTGCCACAGAAACAGTCCGCCGGCGTCGCTGCCGGCAAGGGTGAAAAGGTGGGGTAAGAGCCCACCAGCTGCAGGGCGACCTGCAGGCTAGGCAAACCCCGTCCGGAGCAAGACCGAATAGGGGGGGATGAGGCGGCCCGCTGACCCCCGGGTACGGTCGCTTGAACGTGGGCGCAAGTCTAAGTCTAGATAAATGGTCGTTCTCGACAGAACCCGGCTTATGGGATACTCCCCGGCCCCCCTTGATGGGGGGCCTTTTTTTCCTCTTCTCTTTGTCCAAATCAAAAAAGCTGCGCCAGCCGAATGAACAAACCATAAAAATAGGACCTACCTCCCATAACAAATCTCTTTATTTGATTCAAAGGAACCATACCCAACGGGTGTGAAGTGATAAAGTGGGCGTAAGTGGGATAAAGTGTCATTTTGTGGGAGGTTTTCCGATGCTGGTGGGGACATTTGAGCACAGGCTGGACTCAAAAGGACGCCTTGTGATCCCTGCCCGGTTCCGGGAGGAGCTCGGGGACAGTGTCGTGGCCTCTTTCGGAATCGACCGCTGCGTCTCTATCTATTCGCTGAAAAGCTGGGAAGGAATTCTTGAAAAACTTCACAACCTGCCCTATTCAAAGGGAAAAACCCGGGATCTGATCCGGGTGCTTCTGGCCTCCGCCCATGAGCTTCCCATGGATCCTGCCGGCCGTGTATTACTGCCGCAATCCCTCAGGGAGCAGGCGGGAATCGACCAGGAAGTCAGCATCAACGGGGTTCTCGATCATCTGGAGGTTTGGGATTCAGGACAGTGGAACCGTTACAAAACCAGGGTTCTGGAAACCCTGCCGGAGATCGCCGAGGATGTTGATGGCTTTTGATCGAGCATACTCCTGTCCTCCTCGAAGAAGTCGTGACTCAGCTGGCCAGGGAATGTCCCCCTGGTTTTATCGTTGACGCAACGGTTGGACTCGGAGGCTACTCGGAGCGATTTCTTCTCGAGTGGCCTTCTTGCCGGGTCCTCGGAATCGATCAGGATCCGATGGCCCTGAAGCGGACCACGGAACGTCTGTCCGGCCCGCTTGCGGCAGGCCGTTTCCGTGTCGTCGAGGGGAACTTCCGATGTCTCCAGCAGCTTGTCAGTGAGACGGGTTGGGGAAGGCCGGACGGCGTGGTCTTCGACCTGGGCGTTTCCAACCTCCAGCTGTCGCTGTCGGAAAGAGGGTTTTCCTTCCAGGAGGATGGGCCTCTTGACATGCGGATGGGTAGGGGCGAAACGACGGCGGAGGGATTGATCAACAACCTGTCCGAAGCTGAACTGCGAAGACTTTTTCGAGACTACGGCGAAGAACCGCATGCCGCGCCGATTGCAAGAGGGATCGTGAAACACAGGGACCAGAAGGGGCCTATCCGGACAACGGCAGAATTGGTGAACGTGATTCGAAACGCTTTACCAGCGCCGCTTCAGAGGAAAATGAACCGGCACCCCGCCAGAAGGGTTTTTCAAGCCCTCCGGATCGCAGTGAACGACGAGATGGATGCTCTGCGGGATGGCTTGAACCAGGCGGTCCGGTCCATCGCTGAAAACGGTTGTGTCCTGGTCGTCAGTTACCACTCCCTTGAGGACAGGATTGTCAAACATGCCTTCAACCAGTGGGAAAAGGACGGTTTGGGACGCAGGATGCCGAGGAAGGCGATTCAGGCCTCCCCGGAGGAAGTTCAGCGCAATTACAAGGCCAGGAGCGCGATGCTGCGCGTCTTCCGGATGAACGGTGAAGAAATCGTTCCAGGGAGGTGAAAGGGGATGCCGTCTCCAGTCGGGAATCGAAAACGGATGCAGCGAAAGGGGCGGGCGCATTCCGCATTTGCGGCCGTGGCAGTCTTTGTCGTGGTTCTCGTGATGGGGCTCGGAGGGCTACGGATCTACAACATGAGCCTTGAACAGCGGCTGACCCGCCTCAGCGAGACCATTGAAAACTACCAGGAGCTTGAACTCGATTTGAGAAACAAACTGGCTTCTTTACTATCTCCATCAAGAGTGTATAGTGTGGCGAGTGCAAAAATGGGAATGATGACGGACGCCGGAGTCGCCGTCGTGACGGTTCCGCCTGTAGCTCGCCCCGCCCAGTCCGTTGCGTTACGGCCAATTTCAGGTCAGAAAGGGCCTGTTGCCGGTTTCAGCCTTGCCGGTTTGTTCCAGAAAGAAGCTCACGCGCAGGATTAATCTCGTTTTTTTCATCCAGTCGCCAAGGGGGTAGTCGGAATAAGCCTGTTTAGACGGTTTGGAAGTGTCTGGACCTGGCTCTTTCTTGCCCTTGGTCTTTTGGCGGCACGGCTTGTGTTCGTTCAGGCCTGGCCCGACCCGAGAACCGTCCTGCAAGCGAACAGCCAGTACTGGACCCAGGTCGCCATCAGTACAAGCCGGGGAGTGATCCGCGACAGCCGGGGTTCCGCCCTTGCGCTTTCCATTCCCGCAACCAGCCTTTTCATCGACCCACAATACTGGGATCCCGCCAACGTTGCCGAAGTCAAAAACGTACTGGGAGACCTGATTTCCCCCGAAGTGCTTGAAAAGATCTCCAGGCCCATGAAAGGCCGTTTTGTGTGGGTTGCCAGGAAAATTCCGCCTGAGGTGGCTGCCCGCATCCTTTCGAAGAAGTTGGAAGGGATCTACGCTCTCAAGGAAAGGAAACGGGTTTACCCGCAGGGGAAACTGCTGGCTCACGTTCTCGGTTTCTGCGATATCGACGACGAGGGGCTGGCCGGACTTGAACAGTCCTGGCAGGAGATTCTATACTCGCCGCCCCAGGTGAAGATCCTGGCAAGAGACGCGGCGGGGCAGGGCATCGATCTTTTGTCGCTCCAAAGAGCCCCGAAGCTACATGGGCCAGGAGAGTTGACCCTGACAATCGATCCGATCCTTCAGATGATCGTTGAAAAGCATCTCGAGGAAGCGACCGTGGAATACAGGCCAAAATGGGCCGCGGCGGTCTGCATGGATCCGAGAAGCGGGGCTGTCCTTGCCTCCGCTTCCTGGCCGACTTTCGACCCGAATCGGAGAGAAACGCTGCTCGACCCGGCAGTCAGGTTGAACAACGTCATCGGAAGGGTTTATGAGCCCGGTTCTACCCTGAAGCCGGTCATTATGGCGACTGCAATGGAGCAGGGCCTGGTAAGGGAAAACGAGACCTTTCACTGCGCCGGGCGAATCCGAATCGCCGATGGAACGGTGACGGACATCAAGGCGCACGGGAGCGAGATCCTGCAAGATCTGATCGTCAATAGCTGCAACGTGGGGATGGCGCAGATCGGGATCCGTTTCCGTCCGAGATTTGCCTACGACAACCTGAGACAGTGGGGGTTTTCCGATCCGAGCGGGATTGAACTCCCGGGTGAGGAGGCGGGACTGGTCAGCACCCCGGAGCAATGGAGAGGCGTTGTCCCAGCCAATATCGCGATCGGGCAGGGGATCGGCGTAACCCCTCTCCAGCTGGTTGCAGCTCTCTCCGCCGTGATCAACGGGGGGCGGTGCGTCCGGCCGTTCATCGTAAAGGAAGCCAAAGACGGGACGGGAAATGTGGTCTACCGGGGAGAGGTCTGCGTCAGGAACGTGGTCATCTCCAAGAAAACCAGCGATTGGGTTCGATCGGCGATGCGCCGCGTCGTCACCAATGGGACTGGCAAGGCCGCAAATTCCCCTCACGTGACTGTGGGCGGCAAAACCGGAACCGCACAGGTGGCTGAGCGGGGCAAATACGCAAAAGGGCGGTTCGTTGCCTCCTTTGTAGGGTTCTGGCCCGCGGAAAATCCAGACCATATCCTGCTGGTCGTCCTCGGGGAACCATCGCAGAAGGGGCACCTTGGCGGAGCGATTGCTGCGCCTGCTTTCAGGGCGATTCTTGAGGATTACCTTTTGCTCGCCCGATAGATCATGCGCCCGGAGGGGAGTCGTGAACCGATGGATTTCAGGAAAATCATTGCCCATCTTGATGAGGAAGGCCATTTCTGCTCTGCAGTCTGGGGGGCGGTTTCCCCGGCAAGCGAGCTTGAGATTGAAAGAATCGCCCATCATACCGCGAAAGTGACTCCGGGATCCCTTTTCTGCTGCCTGCCAGGGGGACGGCACGATGGTCATGATTATGCCGAAGAAGCCCGTCTCAAGGGGGCCGTCGCGATCCTCTGCGAGAGGCCTCTTGCCGTGGACATCCCGCAGATCCTCGTCGATGACGCTAGGAAGGCGGTCAACTCCCTTGCCGCGCACTTTTACGGATACCCGGGCAAGAAGCTGAAAATGATCGCCATCACGGGAACCAACGGCAAAAGCACGACCACCTACCTTGTCCGTTCGATCCTGGAATCGGCGGGAATCCAGACAGGACTTCTAGGAACGATTGTCTACCACGACGGCACAAGGGAAACCCTTGCCGAACGAACGACGCCGGATTGCGTCGAGCTTCAGGAATGGCTTTCGCGGATGGTGCAAAACGGAAGCCAGGCCTGCGTGATGGAAGCCTCCTCCCACGGGCTGGTCCAGGGCCGTCTCGAAGGCTGCCAGTTCGATGCGGTAGGATTCACGAACCTGACTCCCGAACACCTGGACTACCACGGGGAAATGGAAACCTATTTCCAGGCAAAGCGAATGCTCTTTGGAGAATATACGCGGGGGCAATGGACCGGGGCCGCGAATGAGGACGATCCCTACGGGAGAAGGCTGACAGAGGAGTTTCCTGACAACGTCATTCCCTACGGGCTGGTCCGTTGCGGCAGGCAAACCGTTCATGCCACGGTCCGGTCGATGGACCTAGAAGGGATTCGGCTCGATGTGCACTTCCCGTCCGGAAACGTTGCACGCGACTGGAAGGTTCCGCTGACCGGGCAGTACAACATTTACAACATCCTTACTGCCACGACGATCGCTTTCGGGCTTGGGTTGCGCGAAGAAACCATCCGTCTGGGACTGGAGAGGGTACCGCAAGTTCCCGGGCGCTTGGAACGATACCTTTTTGAAAACGGTGTGTGCTGCATCATCGATTACGCCCATAGTCCGGACGCCCTTCGCAACGTCCTGAAAACTCTCGGGGATGTGGTTCGGGGGAAGATCTGGTCCGTGTTCGGAATGGGAGGGGACCGTTACGCCCCAAATCGCCCCCTGATGGGTGAGGTCGCTTCGGAATTGGCTGACGAACTTGTCATCACGATGGACAACCCCCGCAGCGAGGATCCGGGGGAAATCGCCCGGCAAATCGAGGCTGGGCTGAAAGAAGGGCTGAGGCTCAAAACGCACCGGATTATCCTTGACCGGCCGGCAGCGATTCACTACGCCCTTGATCACGCCCGACCGGGAGATGTAGTCCTTGTCTCGGGAAAAGGTCCCGAACCCTACATCATCATCAAGGACAAAACCTTGCCCTACAGCGACAGGGAAACAGTGATGAATTGGGCAAGGGCCCGGGGATTGGAGTTCCCCCATGCGTAAGGAAAGGCTTCGCCTCTCGGAAGCGGCGGCGTTTTGCGGCGGCATCGTGAAGGGACCGGAAATCCCGTTTCCTGGAAACGTTTGGCCGGACAGCCGGGATGTTCGCCCTGGAGATGGGTTTGTCGCGCTTCCCGGGGAGCATACGGATGGTCACCGCTTCGTGGGGGCCGCCCTCGACAATGGTGCCGGACTCGTAATTGGAAGGGCCGAGGGGATTGCCCCGTGGGAACCCAGGATCCTGGAAGCCGGAGCTTCCTGCCTGGTGGTGGAAGATGCCGAAAACGCCCTGCTACGGATCGCGGAAGAGTATCTCCAGGAGGTTTCCCCGAAGGTGAAAATCGCGGTGACGGGAAGTGTGGGGAAGACGACGACCCGTGAACTGATCCGGTCCGCCCTTGAACCGGTCTTTCGGGTCCATTCAGCCAAAAGAAGCCACAACACGAGGATCGGCTGTGCCCTGACGGTTCTCGCCATGCCACCCTGCACGGAAGTGCTGGTGTTGGAGATGGGAACGAACCACCCAGGAGAAATCCGCAGCATCGTGGAGCATTTTCCTCCTAAAATCGCGGTGATCACGGCCATTGCCCCGGTCCACCTCGAAGGCCTGGGAGACCTGGAGGGAGTCCTTTCGGCAAAACTGGAAATCATCCCTCAGGAAGGACTGGATCTGCTCATCTACAACGCGGACGACTCGAAGCTCAGCCAGGCCATTGAAGGGACGCAGCGCCCGTTTCGAATTGCAGGCGTCGGTTACCGCAAGGGAAGCGCGCTGCTTTTGACAGGGGCGAACACTGTTTTTAAGGGGGGAAACCTCCAAGTCGGCTTGTCCTACGGGGGGCAGAGTTGGGTTTGCAAATCCCAGCTCAAAGGCACCCATAACGCCACCAACATCGGATTTGCCGTCATGGCGGGGCTGGCCCTGGGAGTCCCTATGGAGACCCTTTTGAAAGCGATTTCCGGGATGGCGCCCCTTCGGGGCCGCGGGAAATGGATCCGCGACGGCCGGGTGCACTTGCTCATTGACGAATCCTACAACGCGAACCCGTCCTCGGTGGCAGCGGCCATGGAGGTTCTCCGGTCGCTTGCCGTTCCGGGGCGGCGGCTGGCGGTTCTAGGAGGAATGAGGGAACTCGGGGAGAAATCCGGGAAACTGCATTCCGAGATTATGGGGATGATCGATTTCCTCGATGGAGTGGTTCTTGTCGGGGAAGAGTGGGAAAACATCACTGAACCCTCTGCCGAAGCGAAAGTGCAGCAGTGGCGGGTCAAGGATGCAAAAGAGGCAGCCGATCTTCTGGAGGGACTGGTCCGGAAGGAAGACACCGTCCTGGTCAAGGGTTCGAGAAGCTACGGGCTTGAACAAGTCGTGGAAAGGCTTTCATGTCCATGAACGCTTTTGCCGGATGGATTCTTGCCGCAATGGCGGCTTTTTTCACGGGGATCCTTGAAGGACAGTGGATCCGCCTGGTTCGCAGGTGGGAGGTCCGGCAGGTGGAGAAGTCCTACGGTCTCTCGACTCACCTTGAGAGAAAAAGCGGAACCCCGACGATGGGAGGGGTCGTTTTCCCGATCGTCTTCTGTCTCTGTCTCGTCCTGTTCGGGAACCTTTCCTGGCAAGAGGTCCCAGGCTTGCTGGGGCTGCCCCTGGGAGCCTTTGCCGTGGGGTTCACGGATGACTGGCTCAAGTTCTCGAAACGTTCGAGCGAGGGCCTGAAATCGCTAGAAAAGCTAGTCCTTCAGATCCTTGTCGCTCTCCCGTGGAGTGCCTACGTCCTCCTCGTGAGCCGGGCGGAACTGTTCCCTGGTTTTTCCCTTGGCTGGCTTCCCGCTATCGCGCTTTTGGGCTTTTGCAGCGTCGGAATGATGAATGCCGTAAATGTAACCGACGGACTGGACGGACTGGCCGCCGGAGCCTCGGGACTTAGCTTCGCGGGGCTGGCCCTTCTCCCGCTCTTCGGGGATCCGGTGGTCGAAACCGCCTCTCTTGTGGGAGCGGGAATCTGCGCCGGGTTTTTGTGGCACAATGCACATCCGGCGAGGGTGTTCATGGGAGACTGCGGATCCCACTTTCTCGGGGGGCTTCTGGTCAGCCTGTGTGTTTCGGGCGGCGGTCTGATGCTGCTGGTCCCCTTCGGTTTCCTCTTCGGAGTCGAGATCGCCAGCGTTGCGATTCAGATTGTCGCCATACGGGGGTTCGGGAAAAAGATATTCCGGATGAGCCCGCTCCATCATCATTTCGAGCTTTTGGGGTGGCATGAGACGCAGGTGGTCACCCGATTCTGGCTGGTTCATGCTGCGGGAATGATCGCGACGGGGTTCTTCTTGGAGAAGGCCATGGAAGCCTGGGGGTAATCAGATGCAGAACAAGAATGCGTCCATTGAAGGGATCCGAATCGGCATCGTGGGTTCAGGGGTTAGCGGCCTTTCGCTGGCCTCTCTGGCGAAACGGAAGAAAGCCCGGGTTTTTGTTTCCGACAGCGGGGCTTTTCGGGAAACTGCCGCAAAGCAGCTGGAATCGATGGGGATCGCCTTTGAGTTCGGCGAGCATGGTCCAAGGCTTTGGGAGTCAGACCTGATCGTCCTCAGCTCGGGAGTCGCCCCTAGTGCCGTTCCCGTCCAGGAAGCCAGGAAAAGGGGAATCCCGCTGGTTGGGGAACTGGATTTTGTCGCTCCCTACCTCAAGGGGAAGCGGGTGGGGGTCACCGGCAGCAACGGGAAGTCAACGACGACCGCTCTTCTAGGCCATTTGCTCCAGCGAATGGGGATGAAGGCCGCTGCAGTGGGGAATATCGGAAGTCCGCTGGCGGATTACGCCGATCTTCCCCTGGATGTCCTCGTGATGGAATTGAGCAGCTTCCAGCTGTTCTGGGCCAATCGGCTTCCCGTGGATGTCGCGGTCGTGACGAACCTTGACCCCGATCACATCGACTGGCACGGCTCCTACGAAAACTATGTCGCGGCAAAGGCGAACCTGCTTCGGATGCAGAAAGCGGGAAGCTGGGCGATCTTGCAGGGCCGAGACCTCCGCTTCTTCCAGGAATTTGACGCCGTTCGGAAGGTTTCCCTCGGTGCAAACGAAGATTTCCAGACAGAAGGAAGGATCGTGATGGGAGAAAGGGAGGCGGTCCTCTGGAGGAAAACAGGCCCCAAGCGCCTCTTCTCCTTTGACCGCCTGCCGTTGCTGGGAAGGCACAACCTTGAGAACGCAGCCATGGCGATGGCGGCACTCGAGGTCCTGGGATTCGATGCAAGCGCTGCCGAACCCCTTCTTGAAAGTTTTTCGGCTTTGCCTCACCGGTGCGCAGCGGTTGCCACAATCAACGGTGTCCGTTACGTCGACGATTCGAAAGGAACCAACGTTGCGGCTTCCGTTACGGCTCTCGGGTCCCTTCCCGGGGTCAAGCTCGTCATCCTGGGCGGACAGGGGAAGGGTGAGGATTATACCCCGCTTGCCCAGGCGGTCAAGCGGCATGCCAGGCTTGCCCTGGTTATGGGAACCGAACGCGAAAAGATCTGTGACGCCCTTAAAGATGCCGGGTTTGAGGGGATCCGGAAGGTCCGCGACATGGAAGAGGCGGTCGCAACGGCTTACCGGGAGGCTATGGAGGGGGAAACGGTGCTGCTCTCCCCAGCCTGCACGAGCTGGGATGCCTACCCAAACTACAAGGAGAGAGGCAAGCACTTTCAGCGGCTGGTTCTTGGGATCCGGGAGGGAGAAGGGCTTGGTGAACCTTCAGAAGGGAACTGATCCCCGCACCGCCCTCGTCCGGGACGAGGGCGTGGCCGATCCACTTTTGTGGCTGATTCCGCTCCTCTTGAGCGGGATCGGGGTCATCATGATCAGTTCTTCCTCCAGCCCGATCGCGATGGCGCGATTCGGCACCCCGCAGGCGCTTGGGGTGAAACAGGCGATCTGGGTCCTTGTCGGCATGATCGCCATGCTTGGTTCCTATTCGATTCCGGTTCAGACCTGGAGAAAATGGAGCGGTTTTTTCTGGCTAGCCGCCGTTGCCTTCTGCTTCCTGCCCCTTCTCCCGGTCACAGGAGTGGCGGCCGGAGGGGCAAGGCGCTGGGTTAATCTTGGGGTGGTCACGGTTCAGGCGGCCGATATCCTCTTTCTTGGCTTCACGATCCACGCCAGCCGAAAGATCTTTGAATCCAGGGATCGGGAAACTCGAATCGGCGCTCTGGTCAAAGTCGGAATTTTGTTTGGGATTTCCGCTGTCCCGCTCATCCTGCAGCCGGACATGGGGAGCACGATTCTCGTCTTCGCCCTGGCGATGGGGATCTACATCCCGCTTTATGGCTGGACTTTACCCCTTGCATTCGGCGGAGGGCTTGCGGGGCTAGGGTTCCCGTTCATTTTCACCCACGGCTACCGCCTGAGGCGCTTGAAGGCGTTCCTCGATCCCTGGGCCGATCCGCTCGGGAGCGGTTTCCAGGCCATCCAGGGACTGGTTGCGTTTGCGAACGGCGGGGTCTGGGGAATGGGACTGGGACAAGGGCTTCAGAAACTCAAGTACCTTCCTGCGTCCCATACCGACTTTATCCTGGCGGCGATCGGTGAAGAACTGGGGCTGGCGGGAACGCTCAGCGTTCTTGCCCTTTTCGGCTGCTGGTTCTATCGGTTGTACACCCACTACCGCCGGCTGGATGGGACGTTTGAGGCCTGTCTCGTCTGGGGTCTTTGTCTTAACGTATTTTGCCAGATGGCCATCAACGTTGCGGGCGTGACAAAGCTGATCCCCCTTACGGGGATGCCTCTGCCCTTTCTGAGTTACGGAGGGAGTTCCATCGTCATGATGTGGGCACGGGTGGGACTTCTCCTAAGGCTTAGCCGATGCAGGCGGGCGGGCTAAAGCGTCTTTTCCTGGTGGCGGGCGGAACGGGCGGACATATCTGCCCGGCAGTCGCCTTTGGCCGCTGGTTGTCCGAAAACGTGGAGGGCCTAGAGATCGTCCATGTGGCCGGAAACCGGCCCCTGGAACGGGAAATCTATGGAAGTGCGGGATTGGACGCGATTTTTCTGTCCTTTGAGGGATCCCCTGTTGGAGCAAGGGGAAGGACCGCGGCAAACCGGTGGCTTCAGGTTATGAAAGCGCTTGGGGAAATGGTCCGCTTGTTCAGGAATCGGCCGCCTTCGGCCTGCGTGCTGTTCGGCGGGTATGTTTCCTTCCCCGCGCTGGTCGCGGGAAAGCTTTTCGGGATCCCGCTCCTCGTTCACGAGCAGAATGCCGTTGCCGGGCGCGTCACGCGAATGGGAGTCCGCCTGGGGGCAAAGCTTTTGACGGGCTGGCGAATCTGCCATCCGTTCGGTGCTTCGCAGTATGTCGAGGTGGGAACCCCGATTCGGGCCATGAGACGTTTGCCTCGCCGGGAAGCTTGGAATAAACTAAACTTGGGTGATTTCCCCGGGGGGAAAAAATGCCTCGTGCTCGGCGGGTCGCTAGGGAGCCGATCGCTCGTGGAAAGAGTGAAAGAGATTTCCAGGAGTGCCGATTTCGGGGAATGGAATTTCCTTGTCATGGGACAGGAAAAAGGGGATAATCACCTGTCGGAAAGAGTCTGGGGGATACCGCGTCGCTGGGATATGGAAACGCTCTATTCCCTTGCGGATGTCGCCATTGTCCGGGGAGGAGCTTCAACCTTGTCCGAGCTGCGTGCCTGGGCGATTCCGGCCCTGGTTGTTCCCTGGCCGGATTCCCGGGACGACCACCAGTCCGCCAACGCAAGAGTTTTTTGCGAGAACGGGCAGGGGCTTGTCTGGGATGAGGTGCTGGAGGGCAGGACGGAGTTTGTTTCCAAGCTTCATCAGCTGGGGTCGATGGGGTCATGGGGCGAAGGAAGCCCCCCGGACCCGGGAGTCGCGGCGGAGCGGATCAATCGGAGCTTTCTAAGGGAAATCCTCAGGACTCTTGAAGGGAGAGACGGAACATGGATGGACTCAAACTGAGCCATGACCGGATCAGGAACGTCCACCTGCTTGGAATTGGCGGTTCTGGAATGAGTGGGCTGGCCGCGCTTCTTTCCGAACTGGGATTCGATGTTTCAGGGTGCGATATGGCTCATTCCTACTACATGGAGAAACTGCTGGCCCGCAAAGTGGATTGCGTGCTCGGGCACGACCCCGCTCATCTGGATCGTTACCGCCCAGATCTCCTCATTTACAGCAGCGCGATTCCCGATCGGAACGAGGAGCTGATCGAAGCCAGCAGGAGGGGAATCCTCATCGCCAGGCGGGCAGAGGTTCTCAGCGCGCTATTCAACGAACGCTTCGGGGTCGGAATCGCCGGGACCCACGGAAAGACGACCACTTCCTCCATGACCGCCCTGATTCTCGATCGGGCCGGCCTGAAACCCACGGTGGCCATCGGCGGGGAAGTCTGCGATATCGGCGCCAATGCAAGGCTGGGAGCCGGTCTTCCCATGGTTGCAGAACTGGACGAGAGCGACGGTTCCTTCGAGCTTTTCCGGACGAATGTTTCTGTCATCACCAACGTGGACTGGGACCACGTGGATCACTACCGCACGAGGGAAGACGTCGAAAAAGCGTTTAACCGTTTCATCAACAACCGGAAGAAGGATTCATCCGTTGTCATCTGCGGCGAGGATCCGGGCGCAGCGAGGCTGATTGAACAGAACCGCGCTTCCGGGCTCGAAGGCTTCCTCACGACCTACGGCTGGGGGGCCGAGTGGGATTGGGGAGCGGTGGACGTCAACCATGTCCGGGGGGGCGGGGTGTCTTTCAACGTCCTGCACCGAGGCCGGCTAAAAGGGGCCATGACCCTGAAGGTCTCCGGAGAGCACAACGTGCTGAACGCATTGGCAGCCTGTGCCGCCTGCTCCTGCATGAACGTTCCTTTCGAGACGGCCTGTGAAGCCCTGAAAGCTTTCAAGGGGGCGAAACGCCGGCTGCAGTACATGGGTTCCGTGGGGGAAGTTGATCTTTATGACGATTACGGGCATCATCCGAGAGAAGTCGCCGCTACCCTTCGAGCGGTCCGGTCGATTTTCCCGGGCCGTCGCGTGGTCACTATGTTTCAGCCGCACCGGTACACCCGGACTGCCGCCTTGTACAGAGACTTTGCTGACGCTTTGAACCAGGCGGACCGGCTTTTTCTCCTGCCCATTTATCCAGCAGACGAACAGCCAATCCCAGGGGTCTCCTCGGATCTCATCGCGCAGGCGATGATCGAAAAAGGCTCCCGTCAGGTTACGTTGTGCGGGGACATCGCGGAAGCCGTCGAACGGATTGCCAGGGAGGCCCAGCCTGACGACCTGGTCCTCACGCTGGGCGCCGGCAACGTTAATTCAGCCTGCGAGCTGCTGATGAGCCGCCTCGAACAGCAAGAGCCCGTTCCCGATGCAATGGCCTGCAGCGCTTGAAAGAAAACTGAATATCGTCCTTGAGCAGCAGGTCCCTCTTGCGCCCCTGACCACCTGGAAGGCCGGAGGCAACGCAGAAACCTTCCTGGCCCCGCGCAATGCCGATGAGGCACACGGGGCCTTTGCCTTTTGCCGAAGGGAAGGGGTGCCGGTCTGGATGATCGGGGGCGGTAGCAACATCCTCGTTCATCCCGGGGGACTCCCCGGCCTGACCCTCTGGATGGGAAAAATCAACACCTTCACCTTATCGCCGCAACAGGATGGCACCTTCCTTCTTGAAGCCGATGCGGGATGTTCGATTCGCAGCCTGCTACATTTCTGCCTGGCTAACGGCTACACCGGCCTGGGGTTCGCCACCGGTATCCACGGGACAATCGGGGGTGCCCTGATTTGCAACGCCGGGGCGGGGCAGGATGCCGTGGGGCAGAAAGTCGAATGGGTGGAGACTGTGGAGGAGGATGGGACACTCCGACGGTGGAAATCCAGCGAACTTTCCTTCCGGTACCGGTTCAGTTCGCTTCGTGAGGGAATTCGCCTGATCACTCGCTGCGGACTCAAGCTCCTGAAAGAAGAACGACACGTCGTCCTGGAGAAAGCTCAAGGGTTCTGGTCTCTTAGAAAAACGCAGCCGCACGGAGCCAAAACGGCGGGGTGTGTTTTCAAGAACCCGGGCTCTGGAAAGGAACCCGCGGGTTTTTTGCTTGACCGGTCGGGCTGTAAAGGGATGAGGAATGGGGATGCAAGGGTTTCTTTTGTCCATGCTAATTTCATTGAGAACGGCGGTACCGCCAGCGCAAGCGAAATCTGGGAGCTGATTCAAGCCTGCAGGAGGAAAGTGTACGAAGCGAGCGGTATTTGGCTGGAACTGGAGGTGAACCTTCTCGGTGGCCCATGGGACTAAGGGAGGCGCTCCGGGCCGAAGGCTCCTTTGGCTTGCCCTTTTTTTCGGGATCCTCTGCGGGTTGGAAAACCATTACCAGCTTCTCCGGCTGGTCGAGTTGACCGTTGAACCTCCAGGCAGCCTACCCGAAACCGTCTTGTGGGAATCGATCGGAAGCTTTTCGAGACGGTTCTGGCTCCTCCCCATGGTGAGAAGAGGCACGATTGCCCGGGAACTAGGGGAACGCTATCCGGCTGAAATCAAGGTTTCGAGCCCAGGTTGGGGAAGAATCGGAATTGCCGTGCGCCCGTTTGCTCCATGGCTTTCCCTGTCTTACGAGGGACGGGAGTATGTCCTTTCCGCTGAGGGCTTCATCTGGCCGAAAAGTTTTTCTGTGGGCACAGGCAGGACTTCCGCAGAAGGGCAGCGTTTGCAGAGCTGGGAATGGGACAAGGAGTTGCTCAATCCGTTCGTTGACCCGAATCGCCGGGATTCGTCCGTGCAGAAATCCAGCCTTCCGATTGCAGAGATCAGGCAATGGGAGGAAAGCCTGGCGGGGAAGTCCTGGATAGGCAACCGGGTTCGAACGGTGGTTTCCGAAAGAGGCGGACAACGGTATTTGAAAGTCATTGCGCAAAGGAACAATCAAAGGATACAATTGGAATTGAAAGACGATCCGAGAGATTGGGAAGCGGTGTTTGCCGCGGTAAAGGCGATTCTCGCGGAGCCCGATCTATCGAAACAGGGAGACTTTGTGATCGACGCGACCTACGAAGGAAAAATCGTTGCACGGATGGTTTCTCCTGGCGGGACGGGCAGGAAGCGGCTGAGGCCGGAAGGGAGCGAATCGAATTGAAGGACGAACCCGATCTTCTGGTCGGTTTGGACCTGGGAACAACAAAAATCGCGGTGGTCGTCGCGGAATTGGACTCGCGCAGCGGCGAAGCCCAGATCATCGGTGTCGGCGAAGCCCCTTCCATGGGAATCCGTAAAGGGATGATCGTTAACCTGGACCAGGCAACGCGGGCCATCCAGGCTGCCGTTGAAGATGCCGAGAGCATGGTGGGCCTGGGGATCGAAGACGTTACCGTGGCCTTTTCCGGTGCGGAGTCGGCGAGTGTCCGGACCCGGGGGATGATCTCTCTGGGCCGTTCCGCCAGGCAGGTGATGATCGAGGACGTGGACCGAATCATCGAGGCCGCGCAATCGGAGATCGCGGTTCCCGTCAATCGATGCATCCTTCATACGATCCCCGTCGAATACACCCTGGACGGGCATCCGGGTATCGACGATCCCCTGGATATGACGGGAGTGAGGCTTGAGGTCGAACTCCAGTCGATTATCGTCCCCTCCGCGGTGATCCAGAATGTCGTTAATTGCGTGAGCAAGGCTGGGCTGGAGGTCTCGGGGCTCGTCATGAAACCTCTTGCAAGTTCGCTGGGCTGCCTTTCGAGCGAAGAGGCTATGGCAGGGGTCGCAGTGGTTGACTTGGGAGGGGGAACAACGGGGGTTTCGGTGTTTTCGGAGGGAAGGCCCCGGAGGCTTTCCGTCATTCCCGTGGGGGGGGATCATATCACCAACGATCTCGCCTGCGTTCTTCGGATTCCGATCAGCCGCGCCGATGCCCTGAAAAAAAGCGTCTCGCTATCTCCGGACAGCTTCGGGCAGAACGAAAAAATCGAAATCGAAAGCCTGGGAAAGATCCTGTCCTTCAGCACCCGAGAGGTGGTCGAGGTGATCGCCTGCCGGCTGGACGAGCTGTTTTCTTCACTGGTGGGCAACGAACTGAAGGAGTCCGGAGTGACCATGCTGCCCGGAGGAATAGTCCTGACGGGAGGGGTTTCCAGATTGGCCGGACTGGATGCCTACGTTTCGAGGCTGCTCGACATGCCGGTTCGGGTGGCCGGGCCCGTCGACGCGGGCCGGATGCCGCCGGGAATGAACAGCGAAGAGTACGCGAGCGGAGCCGGGATTATCCGCTACATACTGGAGAAGGAACGGAATCCGTACCGGTACATCGAATCGGACCTATCCTTCGATGGTCCCGTTTCGGGAGGCCGGATCAAACGCACCGGTAGGGGAGTTGCCGGTGCCGGGAACGGGAAGAAACGGGCAGGGAATGGAGCACTAAAAGCCGTGATGGAAAATATCCGGAAATCCGTGAAGGATTTGTTTTGACCATTCTGGATCCTGCAGGAGGCGAACGGCATGGCCGACATTTTTGAAATTGAGAAAGCGAGCCGTCCATTCAGGGAAGTCATCAAGGTAATGGGCATCGGCGGTGGCGGAAACAACGCACTGAACCATATCGCAAGAAGCGGACTAGTCGGCGTGGAGTTCGTCGGAGCCAATACGGACATGGCCCACCTTCAGACATCAGAAGCTGACGTACGAATTGTCCTCGGCAAGGAATTGACCAGGGGCTTGGGTGCGGGAGCGGATCCCGAGGTCGGGATGAAAGCCGCGAAGGAATCCAGGGAAGAGATTCGCCAGATCCTTGAGGGAACCGATATGGTTTTCCTGACGGCCGGAATGGGTGGCGGAACCGGGACTGGGTCGACCCCGGTCATTGCGGAAGTGGCGAAGGAAATGGGGGTCCTTGTCGTTGCGGTGGTCACCCGCCCGTTTTCCTTCGAAGGGAAAAAGAGGCTGCTGCAGGCGAAAGCAGGGATTGAAAACCTGAAGGACAAGGTGGATGCCCTGATCGTCATCCCCAATGACAAGCTGTTAGAAATTTCAGATTGCAAGACCGCGCTCTGCGACGCGTTCCGGCTTGCGGATGACGTCTTGAGGCAGGCGGTGCAGGGCGTAACAGACTTGATTTTCCGCCCTGGTCTGGTAAACGTTGATTTTGCCGACGTCCGGACGGTTATGAGCAACGCCGGTTCGGCGATCATGGGGATTGGTGAGGCGGAAGGGGAGGGAAGGGCGGAGATCGCAGCAAGGGCTGCGATCAATAGTCCCTTGATGGAAACCCAGATGGCCGGTGCCAAGGGGGTCCTTTTCAACGTGACTGGAGGCCCGAGCCTGGGAATCCATGAGATCAACCAGGCTGCCAACGTGATCACGGAGGCCGCGGATGAGGACGCAACAATCATATGGGGCAACGTGGTCGATCCATCGATGGGTGAGAAAATCCAGATTACGGTCATCGCAACTGGATTTTCGGAACAGGCCGCCGCTTTAGTCCAGCCGCGAAAGATCGAGACCGTCCGAAGGGCGTCGACTCCTCATCCGGTTCAGACGGCAATCCCCCGGGTGAAGAAGAACCGGATCGATTTGGAGGAGGCCGAGGTGCGTTCCTCTTCCCAGGAGGAGGATCTTTTCAAGATCAGCGGGGTACCGACGAACCATTTGGACATTCCTTCCGTGATCCGACGGCGGAAGGCTGGAGATTGACCGGGCGGCCGGAGGCGCCGGTGTATTGAGGGGATCAAGGCGACTTTCTCCCTATCGTGAATCACCCCGGTTCGGAAGAGAGTGGGAATCCGTCGCCCGAAATGAAGTCAATGTCATTCCGATGCCGCGGGGAGGGGCCCCCTCTTGGGCTCTCGTTTTTCCTTCAGATTACGGAACAGGGATTTCGAACCTCGGCTTCCATTATGCGTATTTCCATTTGAAAAAGATGGGGATTGGCGTAGAGCGTTTTTTTCTTGCGCCGATCCCCAACCTTTCCCTGGAAAGCCGCCGTCCCCTGCAGGACTTTCCCATCATTACGGCGAGCATCGCCTATGAACCGGATGCCCTGAACTTCCTGGAGATCCTGTCAAGGGCTGGGATCCCCTCAAGGGGAAGAGAGCGAAGGGGGGAGCCGTTCCCGCTGATCGGGGCCGCGGGTGGATTTACCTCGATCAACCCGGCGATGCTGCTCTCGGTCGCCGATTTCATCGTCCTGGGCGACGGGGAATCCGTGATCCCTCATCTCGCTGAATGTTTCCAGGGCCGCCGCGGGGCAGCCGACCGTGACTCCATCCTTGAAGCGCTTGACGAGCATCCTTCCATTCTGGTCCCTGCTTTGGGCGGGGAGAGGGCGCTAGAGCTTCTCAAAAACGGAACAAAAAGGGTTGCCAAAACAGCCTGCGAGGAATCTCTGGGACACGGCATCTGGATTTCTCCGAATTCCGTCTTTGGGAGAACCCTTCTTCTAGAGTTGCAAAGAGGGTGCGCCAGGGGATGTCCGTACTGTGTTCTGCCTTCCTGCTTTTCGCCTTTGCGGCAGAGGTCCCTCGAAGCGGTGGTGGAAAACCTGAAACGATGCGCTTCGACGGCCCCATTCGGGCAGGTTGGGCTGGTGACGCCGGAAGCAGGGGATTACCCATGGCTTGAACCGTTGCTGGATACCCTTGAGGGACTGAAGAAGGGGGTTTCCTTTGCTTCCCTGAGAATCGACAACTTGACGGGCAGGATGATCAAGGCACTGAGAGTTTCGGGGCGAGAAAGCCTGACCATCGCTCCGGAAGCCGGATCGGATAGGCTAAGGTTCCGTTGCGGAAAGTCGTTTACCAACCGGCAGATCCTTGACAAGCTCGAAATTGCTTCCAGCGAGGGGATAAGGAAAGTGAAGCTCTATTTCATGGTTGGGCTTCCCACGGAAACCGAAGAGGACCTTATCGCGATCGCCTCTCTCGCGGAGTCGATCCGGAAGGAGTTGCGCCTCGGGGTTTCCCTTTCCGTGAATGTCTTCGTTCCCAAGCCGGGAACGTCCTGGGGAAATCAGCCCTTCGTGGGAGTGGCGGATGCGGAGAATCGATTCCGGATCCTGAAGTCCTCCATTTCGGAAAGACTGGGCAGAAGCTGCGATATTCGTTTTTCGAGCCTGCGTGAAGCCGAGCTGGAATATCGACTTTCCTGGGGAGGACCTGAAATCGTGGATGTGATGGAAGCCCTTGTTGAAAAAAGAAGAGGGGGGAAAACCGATGCGTCCTGAATCCGAAGAATGGGAAATGGACGAAGAAGAAATGGATCCCGAGGGGTTGCCTGAGCGCCCGCAGAGGCGTGTCCCTTCCCGAAGGAGTCGAAGGAGCCGGTCCCGCAGAACGAGTTTCGGATTCGGCCATTTCATGCTTCCGATCGTGGGCCTGGTGGCCGTCGGAGTGCTTGTTCTCGGAATCCGCCTGTTCTTTTTCCCGTCCGACAGGGTAGAACCCACCCCGGCCGCTGTCGAACAAACCGAGGCAAGCGGTTCGGCTGCTATCCAAGGGGACAATCCCATCCCTGCGAGCGGAGAAGTAGGGGAGACCGTCGTGGCGGTTCCAGAGGGGAGTCCGTTGCCGAAAACCGAATCGGCTCCGAAGGCGAAACCCGCACAGGAAAAACCAGTTGTCAAAACCGTCCCGGCGAAGGCCTCAGGCCAAGCCCCGGCCGAGTCGGAAGCCCCTCAGTCGCGTCCAAAGACCGAAGCCGTAAAAATCAACCCAAAAAAAGGGACAGAACCCGCCGGAAAGGAAACCT
>JAJUIT010000068.1 GCA_029267465.1 Synergistaceae bacterium | reverse complement strand
TGACATCCTTCGAGACGACTTCCAGCGCCTTGTCCCAATGCCTCCCCGCCAGAAGCTGCTCTCGGGCCTTCTGGGCTGGTTCCTTCTTCCCGAAACTGGCAAAATTGACATCGTACCCTGCGGGGCGGCGGAAAAAGAGGTCCTTTGTCGAATCATAGAATTTCGCGACCTCATCGTCGCTGATTACAACCCCCGCCGTAAGGCTCTCGATGACTTTCTGCTGGGCAAGCCGGTCGGCGATGTCCTGCTTCATCTTCTTTTCGTTGATTCCCGACTGCTGCATGTACTGGAGGAACGCTTCCTTGGTCGGGAACTGCCCTTCGATCTGGCTGATGACCTTTGTGATTTCTTCGTCCGACACCTGGATTCCGCGGTTCTTCACTTCCTTCTTCAGGCCTGCCTCCACAACCATGCTATCGAGAACGCTCTGGCGCAGGAGAGGGAGGTCTTCCGAGGTAATCTGCCTGTCCTGGACCTGATCGGCCATCTGGGCCAATCCCGTTTCGATCTGGCTCCGCATGATCTTTTTGCCATCCACTTCCGCAACCGGGTAATCCTTCGATCCCGGCCCGCGTCCCCCTCCCGGCCCATACATCAAGAAGATGGACAGGACAAAAATGACGACAATTGCTGCCATGATCCATTTGACCTGTGTCCTCAGCGTGTTCATCAGCAAAGCGGTTCGACTCCCTTCGTTAGTGGCCGATTGCGTCCCATAATGGCAACCTGAATATCATAAGCGCCCGTTCGGTTCCCTGTCAAAAAACCGCCTTTTCTCTTCCAGCCCCGGTCAGATCATGCCGTAATGCGAGAGGCGCGCCCTCACTTCGTCCCGGCCCAGAAGTTCGGCAACATGAAAGATGCCCGGACTGACTTTCCCACCGGTCAGCATCAGCCGAAGCGGCATCGCGAGATCTTTCAGGCTGATCCCCTCCGTCTTTCCCCACTCTCGGGCAAGGGATTCCATTGCCTCTGCCTTCCAAGTCCCAAGCTGGAGCATTTCCCGATAAAAACCGCGAAGCGCGGGTTTCTTCCCTTCCTCCAGGGAGGAACCGTCATACCTTGCCTTGACCGGTTCAAAGGAAAGGAAGTAATCGCTGTATTCCGCCATTTTCCTCAAGGTCTGCCCCCTTCCTTCCATGAGCTCAAGGGCATCCGCAAGGTATTCCACCGTGTGATTCCCGACGGGATACCCGAGTTCCAGCCAGAACGGCATCGTGAGTTCCAGTCGCTTCATTTTCGGAAGGGCTTTCACATACTCTTGGTTAATGAAGTTCAGTTTGTCCATGTCGAAAACGGCCGCCCTTTTTGTGACTTTCTGGATTTCAAAGAGCCTCACGGCATCCTCACGGGTAAAAATCTCCCGGCCGTCGCGGGGGCACCAGCCCAGCAGGGCCAGGAAATTGAAAACGGCATCCGGGAGATACCCCATGTCCCTGTATTCATAGACGCTTGTCGCACCATGCCGTTTGCTCAGCTTTTTCTTGTCGGTTCCAAGGATCATCGGTAAATGACCGAACCGGGGACGCTCAAAACCGAGCGCATCGTAAAGCAGAAGCTGTTTCGGGGTATTGGAAATGTGATCCTCCCCGCGGATCACCATGTTGATTCCCATTGTTGCGTCATCCACCACGACGGCGTAGTTGTAGGTTGGCATGCCGTCGCTTTTCATGAGGACGATGTCCTTGAGGGTGTCGCTCATAACGCTGACGCGCCCGTAAACAACGTCTTCAAAGGCGATTTCCACCCCTCCGGGAACACGATAAAGGATCGCCTCCCCTTCCCTGTAGGCACTGCCTGCTTCAAGGAGCTTCTCCGCATTCTGGCGGTAGAGGGACAGCCTTTCCGATTGGCGGTAAGCCCCGCACGGCCCTCCCACGTCCGGGCCTTCATCCCAATCCAGACCCAACCACTTCAGGCCGGACAGGATCGTTTCCTCGTATTCTTTCGTCGATCGCTGTAGATCGGTATCCTCGATACGGAGCACGAACGTGCCCCCTGTGTGACGGGCCCAGAGCCAATTGAACAGTGCGGTATGGGCTCCTCCGATATGCAACGCCCCCGTCGGGCTTGGTGCGAAACGAACTCTCGCTGGGGCTTCCATCCAAACCGTCTCCCTTCGCATATACTTGCTGTGAGATTATACCCTACGGCACTTCCAGGAAAGGATCGAACTTCCTTGAAAAAGAAAACGCTCCTCTTAATCGACGGACACGGACTAGCCTTCAGGGCCTTTTACGCCCTGCCCATGATGAATGCTCCGGATGGAACTCCGACCAACGCGGTGCTGGGATTTGCCAACATGTACATGAAAGTGCTCAGGGATCTTTCCCCGGAAAAGGTCGCAGTCTGTTTCGATTCACCTGTTCCCTCATTCAGGAAGGCCCTTTTCACCGAATACAAGGAGGGCCGGCAACCGACACCGGAAAACTTCAAGCCTCAGCTTCCCCTCGTCAAGGAGTTCCTGGAGCTGATCGGCTGTCCAGTACTCGAGCGGAACGGCGTTGAGGCGGACGACCTGCTGGCGACGATCGCCGAGAAAGCCCGGCAGGCCGGCTGGGATGTCGTTCTTTTAACGGCGGACAAGGATTTTCTCCAGCTTCTGAAGCCTGGGATCACGATTCTCAAGCCGGTTCGAGGCATTTCCGAGTTCGAGACGCTGAACGAGGAAACTTTCAGGGAACGATTCGGGTTCTCCCCTTCTTCTTTCAAAACCTGGCTTTCCCTGACCGGCGATTCGGTCGACAACATTCCGGGGGTCCCCGGAGTGGGAGAAAAAACAGCCTCGACAATCGTTCAGAAATACCCGACGCTTGAAGCCCTTTTCCAGAACCTTGACAGCCTCCCGCCGAGGACCGCCGAAAAAATCCGTTCCTGCAGGGAACAGCTAGAGTTGAACCTTCTCCTCGTTTCCCTGAAGGAGGACCTTCCCTTCGAGCTGGACGAGATCTCCCCCGGCGCGACGAAAACGTGCCTGCTTTCCGCTTGGATGCAAAGACTGGGGCTCAGGCAGCTCGCTCGGAGGCTCAACCTGGAGCTTCAGGAGGAAGGAAGAGACCCGGCCGATACCCCGCGAACCATAGAAATTGGAAAGTACTCGCCCGATTTTGTCCCCTCCAGCCTTGACGAGGTTCTCTCAACTCCCCCGTTCGGGCTGTCTTGCAAGCTCGAGAAGCTACCCGCTCGCAATTTCCGGGTTACCGCCGCCTGCCTGGCTTCCTCAAACGGTTCGATCGCCGTCCTCGAAACCGATCACTTCCTGTCTTCCTCTTTCATTGAAGCCATTCTTGCGAAAGGCCCCCTCTTCCTCTCGGGGCTCAAGGAGATCTGCTCTGCAACCGGCTGGAAACCCACCGATTATGAAAAAATCTTCGACTGCCGGGTAGGACGTTACCTTCTTCACCCTGAAAAACAGGATTCCCCTTCTGAAGAACAAAATAACGCCCTGGAGAGGAATGCACTTTCGATTCTCAGGGAAGGGCAGACCCTCCTCGAAACCGTAAGGGCCCAGGGGCTCGAGTCCCTGGGCAGGAAGATCGATATGCCGCTGGCTTTTGTCCTCAGCGGGATAGAAAGATACGGAATCGGGGTGGATCGGGGTTTGCTGGATTCCCTTGCCGAAGCTTTACAGGAAAGGGCCAAGGAAATCTCCAGGGCAATTTTTGAAATCGCGAAAACGACGGTGAACCTGAATTCTCCCCAACAGGTGGCAACTCTTCTTTTCAAGCAGCTCGGGTTTAACCCCGGGAAGTCGAAGAAAACCGGCCCATCGACGGACTCTTCGGTCCTGGAATCACTCGCTGCCGATCCCGCGAATGGCCCAATCCCCTCTCTGCTGCTAGAACATCGGGAGGTTTCAAAGCTTCTCTATTCCTTTGTCGAAACCTTCAGGAAAATGAGGAACCCGAATACGGGAGCGGTGCATTCAACGTTCGACCCCTTCGCTACCGCGACGGGGAGGCTGAGCAGCAAGGACCCGAACGTTCAGAACCTCCCGCAGTTTGGCGAATGGGCAGGCCGGTTCCGGAGCTGCCTAGTACCGAGATCAAAGGGTTGGAAATTCGTTTCCGCAGACTATACGCAGATTGAGCTGCGTGTACTGGCCCACTTTTGTGGAGACGCACGATTAAGGGCCGCCTTCGAATCCGGCAGGGATATCCACACGGAAACGGCATCCTGGGTCTTCAATGTCCATTCTTCCCTTGTCACGCCGGACCTGCGCAGAGCCGCAAAAGCGATCAATTTCGGTCTCCTCTACGGGATGTCGAGCCATGGGCTGGCTCAGCGTCTGGGCCTGAGCAGGAACGAGGCCAAATCGATCATCGACCGGTATTTTGCCGCTCTGCCCACGGTGAGGGAGTACCTTGAAAGTTCTGTCGCAGAGGCACTAAAAAGGGGGTTCACACGCAGTCTTTTCGGCCGCATCCGCCCTCTATCCGAAATTTCGACAGCCAATGGAAGGGGCGGAGACGCCATCCGCCGGATCGCCCT
Organism: Synergistaceae bacterium; assembly: GCA_029267465.1. GTDB lineage: Bacteria > Synergistota > Synergistia > Synergistales > 79-D21 > 79-D21. The sequence goes on along the minus strand of JAJUIT010000068.1, from coordinate 5,895 downwards.
GAATACGCCCATTCAGTCGACAGCGGCGGACATCGCAAAACTGGCGATGATCACCTATTCGAACACCCTGGAGGACTACCCTCTTATTCTTCAGGTTCATGACTCGCTCGTCTGCGAATGTCCGGAAGCAGAATTGGAAGAGGTTTCCGGAACATTGCGAAAATGTATGGAGGGGGCCGTAACGCTTTCCGTTCCTTTGACCGTAGAGATCAAAAGTGGGGACTCCTTTGCCGCTATCTGAGGACTGCTTCTCCCCGGAGTCTTTTCAGGTAGCGTTCCAGGATCCGGTCCGGTTTTTGCGGTGAAACGACTTCCGCGAAACATGCCAGGGCGTGGATGAATTCCAAGGGGTAATCCATCTGATTCCAGACCGGGAAACCTTCCTCTGCCAGAGAACCGATTCCCACGCCATGGTATGCGTTCGGGTTTTTCACATCCCCTTCAGCCTGGCTGCAGGCGAGGATGTGTGGCTTCTCGGCACCGCTGAAAACCTCTCGAATTTGCCCCAGGACTTTTTGAGGGGCGTTCCCCGACCCAAAACCGATGAGACCGACGTATTTTTCTGTCCCGGTAAAAAAAGGCATGGACCCAGGAGCGCAGAAATACCACCGGATCCTTCCTGAGGCTTCTCGAGTTGAATCAGGTCCCTCCCGAAGGGCGATCCGTAATTCTTCCGATGCCTTCCACTCTTTCTCCAGGGCAGCCTGCGGAAGGGGTTCCACTCCGCCTCGCCCCCACGCCGGGTTGAAGTACACCGGGAACCCGTTTTCCGCCACGTAGGCATCCGGGTGGACCGCCCGGGCTTTATGGGCCCTGGCGCCCGGGATCAGCTTCCAGTTAAAGTAGATCCAGACCCCTGGGAATCCCGAGGCAACAACTTGGGCTGCCCCTCTCAGGTTCACCGAACCGTCCTCGGGGGTGAAGTCACGTGTAAACTGGCTCCCGGTGAGGATCACCGGCAAATGAGTCCCCGCGAAACAGAGGCTGAGCCATGCGGCCGTGTAGGCCATAGTATCCGTTCCGTGCAGGACAAGAGCTCCGCGGCTCCCTTGCTCGAACGCTTCGCTGATCGCCCCTGCCAATTCAACCCAATGCCCCGGGTCAAGGTCTGAACTGTCGTATCCTGGCCTTCCCCAGGGTTCTTTCAGGGTCACATCAAGCCCTTTCTCTCCAAAGAACTCGAGGATCGCGTTTTTTATACGATCGACAGCGGCTGCCTCCGGCAAGGCACTTGTACCTTTGAATGCGCTGGCGATCGTCCCTCCGGTCAAAGCAACCAGGACTTTCTTCCTTTGTCTGTCCATACGCTCAAACCTCCGGAATCATCTCGCAGGGATGCAGGGGGGCGGAGTTCAAACTCCGCCCCCTCGCGCTTTCATTCCGATCAGTCGCTTGGGTGAATGGCCTTAACCGGACATCCCTCCGCGCAAGCACCGCATCCCACGCAAACCGACTTGTCGATAACGTGCGGCTGCTTGACTGTCCCCGAAATCGCCTTTACCGGGCAAATCCGTGCACATTTTGTGCAGCCGATGCATTTCGATCCCTCCACCTCGAACTTCTGTGCCGCAGGCGGGGGCACCGCCGTTTCCTCCCGCTCGATTCGCGGGCGGGGGCCGGAATCGGACACGACCTGCTGTTTGCGATCATAGGATGCGAGCATGAACTCTTCCGTCATCCAGATGCAGCTCACAGGACAGATTTCCGTGCATTGCTCGCAGAAGCAGCAACGGTCCACGTGGAACTGAACTTTTTTCTCTTCGGAAAGAAACGTGATCGCGTTGGCGGGGCAGACTTTGATGCAAAGCTTGCAGCCGATGCACTTCGTCTTTTCATAGGCAATCCTTCCCCGGAACCGTTCGGGGGGTTCCACCGGCGGCTGGATCTCGATCTTCCCTTTTGCCGCAGCCTTGAGGGCTCCGGTCAGGCTGTCCGGCATGTGTGGAACGGGGAAAGGATTCGTGAAGACCTTTTCTGCCCATTGACGGAACAATTGGAGAGTCATCCGGTTCAGCATCTCAACCGCCCCCTAGGCCAGCAAATCGAGGGAAAGAAGGATCATCCCCGCCAGTGCCAGACCGCCGACCTGAACCCAGTAAAACTGGGAAGCCTGCCAGATTTTGAATCGACCGAATGCGGTCCTTATCAGCGTTACCCCAAAAACCTGTAACAGGAGCACCTTAAGCCAGAAGAAAAGGAAATCGGCGACCAGCAGCCAGGCTCCAGTCAGTCCCAGCGAACTGCCGATGTTCCAGGGGAAAAACAGCGAAACCACGACAGCACACATCGCACTGTTCCTTAACGCAAAGGTCAGTTTGAACATCGCGAGGTTCCTTCCCGAGTATTCGCAAATCAATCCTTCAAGGATCTCGGTCTTTGCCTCGGCGATGTCCATGGGGACTTTTCCGACTTCTGCCGGAACGACCGCCATGAGGGACACGAACAGCGCGGCAAGCCCAAGCACTCCCATCCATCCCGCCACGCCCCAGAGGGGCATTGCAACAAACGTGGTCAGGTTGAAGGGTTCTCCCGGAATACCGCTGCGGTAGGCGAAATAGGCCAGAGTGGTGACAACAATGGCCAGCGGGACCTCGTAGCTCATCATCAGGACCATTTCCCGCTGGGCACCGATGTTCGCGTAGGGAGAACCGCTTGCAAATCCTCCGGCGACCATCGCCACCGCAGATAGGGCAAAAAGGTAGACGATCAGGATCACATCTCCCCCGGTGCTCAGGATGGGGGGCAGCGACCCCATCGGAACATAGAGGAACACCATCAGGACAGCGGTCACGGCGAGGAGCGGGGCGCCGTTGAAGACCCATGCGATCGCTCTCCGCGGCACGATGTTCTCCTTCACGAAAAGCTTCATGACGTCATAAAACGGCTGAAGGATCGGGGGGCCGAGCCTTCTCTGCATCCGGGCATGCACAAGCCGATCAACGCCATCGTAAAGAATGGCCAGGAGCAGGACCAGGAAAAGAAGAGCGGTTCCGCTCAACAGCCTCGTCAGGATATCGGTCATGCGCCCATCAGCCTCCTCGTCTTTTCGCGGCATCGTTCCACCAGTCTCGCCCTCGTAAGGATCTCCGAGCGCCCAGCCCTGGCATCAGAAACCAGGATCCTTTCCATGCAGGAGATGCACGGGTCAATGCTGTTAATGATCAGCGGGGCATCCGCGATCTCCTGGTCCTTAAACATTAACGGCCATGAAACTGCGTTTGCGTAAGTCGGGGCCCGCACTTTCCACCAGGTTACGTTTTCCTCGCCCTTAGTGAGCTTCACGACGTGAGTGTCATCGCCACGGGGCCCCTCGATGATCCCCCAGCCGATTCCGTCCGCCGCCTTGAGGGCGGAAAGGACCTTCGGCAATTTCGGCTCCCAGGTGATCGGTCCCTCGGGGATGCCGTCCACGATTTTCTCCAGTAGTTCCAAAGATTGGATGACTTCCATGACGCGTACGAAAAATCGGTCATACACGTCTCCGAAAACCTCACCGTTGTAATCCTGGGGGACCAGGGGAGTCACCCCCAGGTCTCCATAGGCCTCGTAGGGGGAGCTGTGTCGAAGGTCCACCCTTAGGCCGCTACCTCGGGCCGTCGGCCCTAGTGCACAATATTTCACTGCATCTTCCTGGGAAAGAACGCCCACGTTCCGCATCCTGGCCTTGGCGATCGGGTCTTCCGTCACGACATCCAAAAAGGTCTGGAATTCCCGGCGGTAGAACTCGATCATTTCCCTGACGGCCTTTGCAGCCCTGGGAGTCAAATCCCGCCTCACTCCGCCCACCGTTCCGACCCCGTAGTTAACGCGGTTCCCGGTAAGGGCCTCAAGCACGTCCATGACTTTTTCCCTGAGTAGCATGCCGAGGTTGAAGGCAGAATCGTACCCGAAGGTGTAGCATGCAACTCCTGCCCAGAGGATGTGGGAATGGACCCTTTCCAGTTCAAGGACAAGGGAGCGGATATATTGGGCCCTAATCGGGACTTCGATCTTCGCTGCATCCTCCACCGCTCTCAGGAACGCGACAATATGGGTAAAGGAACAGATTCCGCAAATCCGCTCGGCGAGGTAAATCACCTGGATCGGGTTTCTCTCCCTGGCCATCCATTCGATTCCTCTGTGGATCGAACCTGGCCGAACGGTAGCCTTTACGATCCGTTCTCCATCGACATCCAGCCAGGTCGTGACGGGTTCTTTCAATCCGACGTGGACCGGGCCGATGGGGATCCGGTAAGTTTTATGGGATCCGGCAGACATCGCACACCCCTCCTACGACAGCTCCCGAATGTTTTCGGGGGCAGGGCCGGTTTCGTCTCTTCTCCAGGGCTTGATTTCCTCGTCCCAGTTTTCGGGCAGGAAAAGCAGGTCCGTGTTCTGCAATCCTTCGAAATGGATCCCCAGCATCTCTCGCATTTCCCTTTCACTGTATTCGGTACCGGGAATCCTTCCGGAAAGGCTTGGGAAAACCAGATCGTCCTTCGGAATCGGGATGCTCAGAGTCACTCCCAGGCGATGGCCGGCACCGGCCTCCCTGAAGAGACTGCAATGCAGGTTCAGTGTGACGACATCTCCATCGTCGTTTCCCGACATCACGTGAAAGTGCAGGAAATCGATTTCCATGAGGCGATCCACTAGTTTCAGGAACCCATCCCTTTTCAGGCGAATCCAAAGGTCGCGGTAAAGGACCCTTCGGGGCATCCCATCCATGCGTTCCCGAAGTTCCATTTCCAGCAGGCATTCTCCCAGAGTTTCCCGAATACAGTTCATCACCTCATCGGGGCACTTGCATTCCTGGACATACTGCGGCCGGCATGTCATCGTGAAGCACCTGCTTTCAAAAGTTCTTCCCGTTTCTTCTCAAGGAGGAGAACGGCTTTCGCGGCTCCCTCGATGATCGCCTCCGGCCTCGGGGGACAACCGTGCACGTAGACATCAACGGGAATGATGTTGTCCACGGGACCGTCGAGGCTGTACGACTTGTAGAAGACGTCGCCCGATGCTCCGCAGTTGCCGACTACGATGACAACTTTCGGATCCGGCACCTGTTCATAAATCCTTCTCAGCCGCTCGGTCATGTACTTGGTGACCGGGCCGGTGACAAGCAGGACATCGGCATGACGGGGACTCCCCACCAGTTTCATTCCGAAGCGCTCGATGTCGTACCTCGGCGTGATCGTGGCGACGATCTCGATGTCGCATCCGTTACAGGAACCGCTGTTGCAATGGAAAACCCAAAGGGATTTCGGCAGGATTTCCAAAGCCCTGGTCAATTTCATCTGCATCGCCCCCTCACAGCAGGATCAAAAGCGCGACCAGCGCAGTGACCAGGATGTACCAGCCGGCATAGTCTGTCGCTATCCCCGTGTGGAACCGGACAAGAACGTCGTAGAAAGGTTTCAGGGCCTGTGTATAACCCCAGTAGGCGGAACTCGCCGGAACCTTGAGATCCTCACCGTCTTCCGGAACCGGGTTGCTCCCGAAAAAAATCTCGTCCTGATCACTGCCCTTCTTGTAATCCTTCCTGCCCAGGGATCGGATCAAATAAACCATCCCGCCCGCGACAAGAAAGAACGAAATCCAGGCATAGACATCCCAGTAGCCGAAACCCGTCAGGATTTGATCCCACATTAGAGGCCACCTCCCGTTATTGAAGCCGAAAAAACGGCCCCGATGTAAGAAGCCTGGTCCACAAGGGCCTTGGCCGCGGGTTCAACAAGATGGTTTACGGACCAGGTCGGGAAAAGGGAGAGGGCCAGAATCGCCACTCCCAGAACGGACATTCCGAGGAGCATCGTTCCCGGGACTTCCCTGACCCCATCGAACTTCTGCAACGCCGGGCCAAGGAAGGCCGTCTGGAAAATTTTCACGAAGGATGCCAGGGTCAAGACCGAGGTC
>JAJUIT010000142.1 GCA_029267465.1 Synergistaceae bacterium | reverse complement strand
GTTCGTATCGCACCCAGGGCCGTATAAGAGAACTGGTCGATCCCCCTTCGGTAAAGGACCGGCGCGAAAGCCCAAACAACCGCTGAAAGAAGGGCGAGACCGAATCCCGCCAGAAAATTCCCCGGCAAGGCAGCAGCGATCCCTTATTCTTCTTCTTCCTGTGCAGCCATTGCCATCCTGGCAGCGTGCTCTGGATGCTTGCTAATATAGTTCAGGAGGGCGGCCTTGGAGTTTTCCAGGTGCCGGCGCATGGCCTCCTTTGCCCTGGGGCAGTCCCGGGCCAGAAGGGCCTCGATCACTTCCAGGTGCTCCTGGCAGGTAGCGCTCAACCGCACATTTTCGATTGAATAATGGCGGCACAGGTGGATCAGGTCGGCGACATTGTCCAAGGTGAGATTCAGGAAACGGTTGCCCGTTGAATCGCGTAGGAGTGCGTGAAAGCGGCGATCCTCGGCAAGAAAAAGACCTGGATCACCCTCATCGGAAAAACGGCTGAATTTTTCCCGGAACTTTTCGAGTTCCTCGACGGGAGGGTTTTTACAGGCATGTTCGATCGCCATGACTTCAAGGGCGGTGCGCAAGTCGTAGAGGTCCGAGGCGTCCTTTACCGTGGGCAGCGTCACGAAGGCCCCCCGCCGGGGAATAAGGGTGATGAGCCCGGTTTGCGCAAGCTGACGGATCGCCTCCCGAACAGGGGTTCTCGAAACGGCAATCCGATCCGCGAGTTCAACCTCCGAAAGTCTTTCCCCGGGAGGAATGATGCCGTCCACGATGGCTTCCTTGATTTTTTCATAGACGATCTGGCGGAGATCGACGTTTCTAGCAGGAGAAAGCGGATCGTTGAACATCGAGTTGTGTCCCCTCTCCACGGAAGTTTGACCTATCCACACTCTCGTATACTATCCTCAAAATACAGATCTCGTCAAGAAAAGACTCGTAAAAAGCCCCCCAAAAAAACACCCCCCTTTGGGGGGTGTGAAGAGGAAGCCGATCAATTCCCGGCGCAATCGCGGTTCACTTTATCAGTCCAGAGGGCGAGGGCATAGATCGCGTCCGAGAGCCGGTTGATGTAGGCGTAAGCCTGGTCTGTCAGCTGCCCTTCCCGGAAGAGTTTCACGGCCGCCCGCTCCGCCCGGCGAGCGACCGTCCTCGCCTGGTGAAGTGCGGCGCCCGGAACGGAATCACCCGGACGGACAAAATGGAAGGTCTTCCCCACGACTTCTCCCGCCCGAGCAATGATTCCCTCCAGGCTCGATGGATCCGGTTCGGGAAGGCCAGGGTAAAGGGCCAGGTATCCCATGACCAGCCCCAGATTTGCCTCAAGGTCGAAAAGCTCTTTCCGGATCTCTTCGCTGCAGGCCGTCGCCCTTGCCATTCCCAGGTGAGCCTGGCACTCGTCCAAGGTTCCGTATGTTTCCACACGCGGATGGTCCTTCGGAACCCTTTCGTTGTTTCCCAGGCTCGTCATTCCCTTGTCGCCGCCTTTTGTCGTGAGCCAGGCGTTGTCCAAGTGCTCCCCCTCCTTTCCCCTATGGTCTTTTCCCCCCGGTTTATCAGGAACCGTGGCACCCTTCGCAGCATCCTCCGCAGCTGTGGGAATCGCAGGCCTGGCCGCCGCTCAACACGGAAAACGAGAAGCGAAGCATGGCGTCCGCGATGAGGCCGGAAGGCAGGGCCTGGTAGCCCTGATCCTCGACCATGACAGTACGGCAGGACACAGGGAACCCTGCTTTATCGCTGCAGGTCCGGCAGGGTTCGTAGGTCACCTGGAGGCCAAGGATTTCATCCAGGTCGCGCTCCGGTAGGTCTTCTTCCGGACAGCTGAAGGTTACCCGGTTCATCATCCAGATGTTTTCCTCATCCGGGGTTTCCAGAACGGCTTCCTGGAAAACGAGTCGAATGTCCAGCTTGGCGAGCTTGGGAGCCATCTGGGAACAGAGTTTCCTCAGCGTTGCCCCGGTTTGATGAGTCGGTTCGCATTCGATCTGTTCAAAAAGGTAATGACGAATAATGACGTCTTTCAAAATGACCCCTCCCAAGGGAAAATTAACTCCTGCTTCCAAAAAGTTTTTCTTGCGGTACTTCGACGAATACCGCTTTTGCCTCAACGCAGGTTTCTCCGAGCTCGCTTTTGATTGTGGCCTGTGTGTGAAACTTTCGCCCTTCCTGCCTGGTCAACTCCCCTCTGGCCTCGTAACGGCTGCCCGCAAGGACGCCCCTCAAAAAGCGAACGGAAAGATTTGCCGTTACACTCCACTTGCCTGTTCCCCTGCGCGCAGCCCAAGCCATGGCATCATCGCAGATGGCCGTAAGGATGCCTCCGTGAACGATTCCCTGGAAGCCGCACCAGGAAGGATCGGGAACAAACGGGATAACCGTCTGGTTCGCTTCTTCGTCCCAGAAAATCCTGACCCCCAGCGTCTTTGGATTGATTCCTGCCCTATCGCAGACAAAACAGCCGTTCGACCCAGGCAGTTCTTCCATTTATTCCTCATCCTTCCGTATTCAACTCATGGCGCTCATCCTAAAATTCTGGACAAGCAGCGCGTGGTATGCTATACAAATGCCGCTTGCCGGAGTGGCGGAATGGTAGACGCAGCGGACTCAAAATCCGCCGGACCTCGGGTCTGTGGGGGTTCGAGTCCCCCCTCCGGCACCATAGGACTATTTTCAAGGGAATCCCTCGATTTAACAATCAGGGATTCCCTTATTTTTTTCATGAAGATTCACTTCACTTATGACAGGTTATAAGCTGAAGTTATGACAGACTGTGAGAGGCAAGGTTATTCCGAGTTGACCTTGAAACGAAACCGGTTGGTTGGACCATAGAGATAAAAAATGAACGAATGCGAAGGAAAAGATTAATGTGGGGAAGTTTGGGGCAAGGAGGGGCCAGTTTATCTCTGGTTGGGGAAGAGTTGATGAGGAGAAGAAGAACGCGTCGGTAATATCAGGTTGGAGTGGGTTGTGGCCTGTTGTAATGACCCCCTGAAATTGGCACAACTTACGCGCTTATTTCCTGAACCTTGTCAAACAAAACCGGCGGTTGTACCCGAGGGCCTGGTGGGCCATTCCGTGCTGGTGTGGCGAATCCAGGAACCGATGACACTCTGGGCCTGGGACAGGGATTCGAACCGGTGCTGCCAGACGCACTCTTCCTTCAGGCTCTTGATAAACCGCTCCACGATGCCGTTCTGCTCCGGCGTGCAGGGCGTGATGAACTCCTGGGTCAGCCCGTAGCTTCTGACGGTGTTCGTGCAGCGCTTGCTGGTGAAGACCAGACCGTTGTCGCTTCTCAGAATGATCGGCTTCGTGGTTCTTCCCAGATGCCCGAAACGGTGGATCAGAGCTTCTTCAAGGGCCGCTTCCGCTGTCCTGGCATGGCCCCGGGAGGAGAGGCGCCAGCCTAACAGTTCCCGGCTTCCGCAGTCGATCACCAGGGCCAGGTGGCACCACCGGTCTCGTCCGCACCAGACCATGGCCAGGTCGGTGGACCAGCGGATATCCCGTTCCTGAGTCTGAGAAGGGACCACCTTCACTCTGGGACGATGCCCTGCCGGCCTTTTGCGGACCTGCCAGTGCTTCTTCTGCAGGATCCTCTGGATCACCTTGCGGTTCTCCTTCAACACCAGGGCAATCCGCCGGTATCCGTAGGTCGGGAACTTTTCGATGCAGTCGGAAACCTTCTGCACCTTGTCCGGGTTCAACGGGATCCGCCTTTTCCGGGGCTTGTAATAGAAGCTTCGCCTTGGCAGACCGAGAATCCGGCAAATCCGCTTGATGCTGACCTTGCGCCCCTCTTTCAGAAGGTCCGCCTGAAGGGCCCTATGCTTTCGGGGTCAGCCGAACAGACGCTAAGCTTTTTTTAAAACGTCAACCTCCAGGACGAGTTCACCGACCTTGGCCTGCAGGTCCTTGATCTGGCTTTCGTATTGCTCGGCCGCGTCCTTCGGACGGCTTCTCAGGTTGTTCTCCATGCCCCTGAGACCTTCCTCGAGCCATTCCTCGATCTCCGCGGGGGTGAGGTCGTAGGTCCGGGCCGCCCGGGCGACGGTGGTGGTCCCCTTGATCAGGTCCAGGACAAGG
>JAJUIT010000171.1 GCA_029267465.1 Synergistaceae bacterium | reverse complement strand
CCCCCTGCTCCTGGCATGCTCGAGATCCTCAAGAATAAGGACTCCGGCCCCTTCGCCTAGGATGAACCCGTCCCTGTCCGCGTCAAAGGGCCTGGAGGCTTTTTCGGGCGCCTCGTTTCGGGTTGAAAGGGCCTTGATGGCGGCAAATCCGGCGACTCCGAGCGGGGAAATGGCCGATTCCGCTCCGCCCGCCAGGATGATGTCCGCTTCCCCTCTTCGAATGGTATTGAAGGCTTCGATCATCGTGTGAGTGGCCGTGGCGCATGCGGTCACCACGCAGATGTTCGGTCCTTTCGCCCCGTACCGGATTGCCAGGTAAGCCGCCGGCATATTGCTGATCATCATCGGGATAAAGAAGGGGCTCACTCGGTTGGGGCCTTTCTCGATCAGCGTTTTGATATTCTCGTAACTCGTGAAAATGCCGCCCTCTGCGCTGCCCAGGAAGACCCCGAAGCGCTCCTTGTCCAGCCGTGAAACGTCAAGCGCCCCATCCTCTACAGCAAGGGCCCCGGCAGCCATCGTGAAATGGATCACTCGATCGGTTCGCCTGGCTTCCTTGTGATCCATCCAGTCATCGGGCCTGAAATCTTTGACCTCCGCTGCGATTTTCACGGGATAATTTTCCGCATCAAAGTGGGTAATCCTTGCGACTCCGTTCGTTCCTGAACGAAGGGCCTGCCAGTATGCGTCCTTTCCGATCCCGATAGGGCTCACAACTCCTAGCCCGGTGATGACGACTCTTCTCAAGCCGGGTCACTCCTTCTCCTGGATAGGTCGAAAATGAATTTTCAGACGTTGAACGGGCCGGGCTTATCCTGACCCGGCCCAGTTCATACGAGCTACTCCTCGACTCCCAGTTTCCCGATCACGTAGTTGAGCGCTTCTCCGACCGTCGTGAGTTTCTCGGCGTCTTCATCGGGAATCTCGATGTCGAATTCCTCTTCGATGCCCATGATCAACTCGACGATGTCGAGCGAATCCGCGCCGAGGTCCTCGATAAAGGAAGCCTCATTCTTGATCTGGCTCTCCTCCACATCCAGCCTGTCGATCACGATTTCCTTAAGCCTTGAGAGGATCTCTTCTTTCTTCATGTGCTTCACCTCCTTCCGAATGACTTTAGACCATCGTCATCCCGCCGTCCACGGCGATTGTCTGTCCGTTGACGTAGGAAGCCTCTTCCGATGCAAGAAACGCGACAACCGCAGCGACATCTTCCGGCCTGCCGGGCCTTCCTGCGGGCACCGATTTGAGCATGGCCTCGCGAATTTCCGGTTTCAGGGCTGCCGTCATGTCGGTTTCGATCCAACCCGGTGCAACTGCATTCGCGGTGATCCCTCTCATCCCGTATTCCCGCGCGATCGATTTTGTCAGGCCAAGTAGGCCGGCCTTCGAGGCGCAGTAATTCGCCTGGCCCGGATTCCCAATGATTCCGACAACGGAGCTGATATTGACAATTCGGCCCCAGCGGGCGCGGGTCATATCACGAAGCCCTTCTCGCGAGCAAAGAAAAGCTCCTTCGAGGTTTAGGGAAAGAACGTGACGCCAATCTTCGTCCTTCATCCGCATGAGAAGCGCGTCTCTCGTGATTCCGGCGTTGTTCACGAGAATTGAAACCGGGCCGAGTGAATCCCGAACCGCTTCGAAGAGGCCGTGGACTTCTAAAGAGTTGGAAACATCTGCCTGGAACAGGCCGCAGTCTCCCCCTTCGGACCGGATCTTCTCTGCAGTTTCCCTTGCGGCGTCTTCTGAACGGCTGTAGTTGATTGCAACGGCTACGCCGCGCCGGGCCAGCTCGATCGCGACTGCACGCCCGATCCCCTTTCCCGATCCCGTAACAAGAGCAACCTTTTTCATTTCATTCAACGGAACCGCCCTCCTCCCCTCTGAGCAGAGCGATCATCCTAGATAGGCCTTCCGTCGTCGATGTGTCCAAGATGACCGCTGTCTTTGCCCCCTTGCGGACAAGACCCGAAAGGACGCTCCCAGGCCCGATTTCCAAGTAATGCGAAATGCCCTCCCGTTCCATTGCCTGGACAGATTCCAGCCAGAGCACCGGGCTGTAGGTCTGCTTTCGAAGCGCCTCCCTGATTTCATCCGGTTTCGTCAGCAACGTCGCGGAAACGTTGTTGACAAGCGGACAGGAAGGTTCCTTCCAGGCACATCGCGAAAAAGCTTTTTGAAGAAGTTCTGCAACAGGTTCCATCAGGCTGCAGTGAAAGGGAGCGCTGACCTTCAGCGGGATCGCCCTTTTCGCACCCAAGCGGCGCGCGATCTCCACCGCCCGCGCCACGGCTTCCGTGTGTCCGGAAATTACAATCTGTCCTGGAGCGTTAAAATTCGCCGGACTGCAGACCTGTCCCTGGGCAGCCTCTTCACAGGCCTGTTTCACAAGGACGTCATCCAGGCCCAGAATGGCAGCCATCGAACCTTGCCCGACCGGTACAGCCTCCTGCATCCATTTTCCTCTCAGGTGCACGAGACGGACACCGTCCTCTAGACTCAAGGCACCGGCTGCAACCAGGGCGGTGTACTCACCGAGGCTGTGTCCGGCAACCAAAGCGGGGGTCAGAGGCGCCCCAAGCTCGTGTTCGAGAACTGCCTTCACCGCTATCGAAACCGTAAGGATAGCGGGTTGGGCGTTTTCCGTCCGGGTGAGTTCCTCTTCCGGTCCTTCAAAAATGATCCGGGTCAGAGAGTAGCCGAGAGCTTGATCCGCAACCTCAAACACACGCCTGGCGGCGGAATGTCTCTGGAAAAGGTCCTTCCCCATTCCCACTTCCTGAGCACCCTGCCCGGGGAACAAGAGCGCGTAACGCATG
>JAJUIT010000054.1 GCA_029267465.1 Synergistaceae bacterium | reverse complement strand
GGCCCTGAATATCCGTTCCGTCAAGCTGCAGGACGCGATGGGGAAGAGGAGCGGGGTGAACCTTCTCTCGCCGGTAGATTATCCGCCGTTCACCCGAAGCACCCGGGACGGCTATGCCTTGCGGTCCGCGGATGTAGCCGGAGCATCGGATTCGGCCCCGGTCTTCCTCCGAATCGTTGGGGAAGTTCCGATGGGGGAGTGGACTGAAAAGCGGATCGGGGAAGGGGAATGTGTCCTTGTCCACACTGGGGGAATGATTCCAGAAGAGGCCGACTCCGTGGTGATGCTTGAGGATACGGTTCAGTCGGGAACCTGGCTGGAAGTTCGAAAGGCACTCCAGTCCGGGGAGAATCTTGTTTTCCGAGGAGAGGAAATCGGGCAAAACGACCTGCTACTGAAAGCGGGCGATCTCGTTGGGGATCGAAATGTCGGTCTTCTGGCGACACTGGGGATTTGCACGGTTGAGATCTACGATCTGAAGATCGGAATTCTTTCGACCGGGGACGAGATCGTTCCTGCGGAAACGCCGTCCCTTCCGCCCGGGAAGATCAGGGACGCGAATGCCTGGTTTCTGGAATTCCTCCTGTCGCGACACGGATTTCCGGCAAAACGCCTGGGTATCGTGCCGGACATGCGAGATCAGCTGGCCGAGGCGGTCAGGAAAGCGATGGAAGAAAACGACATCGTGGTGCTGAGCGGCGGTTCATCGGTGAGCGTCCGGGACTTCTGTTCCGAAATCATGGAAAACCTTCCCCCCCCCGGACTTCTCGTCCGCGGGATCAACATGAGCCCCGGGAAACCAGCCCTCATCGCGGGTTGCCGGGAAAACAGGCGTCTGGTTCTGGGATTGCCGGGGCACCCGCTGTCCTGTTCCGTCGTGGCGATCACCGTGCTGCTCCCGCTTTTATACCGGCTGGCAGGGCTAGAAAGCCCCCTGAAGAACACGGAGGCGGTTTTAGCCGGGGATCTTTTCGGGAAAGCCGGCGTGGAGGAGTTCATCCCCGCGATCCTTTCCCACGGAGAAGTCCTGCCCATGCCGGGCAAGTCAGGATACGTCTCAGTGCTGAAGGACGCAAACGGCCTTGTGCGACTCGCGGAAAACGAGGAGACGCGGCGGAAGGGCGAGAAAGTGGAGGTTTTGCAATGGTGAGAGCCTGCAAGGAACACGTCAGCCTCCAGGAGGCAAGAAAGATCATTCTCGAAGCAGTCAGAGAGGCAGGGTTCCCGAGGGTTGTCCGAATCCCGCCGCAGGAAGGGTTGGGGTTCGTTCTGGCAGAGGATGTCCTTTCCCGCCGGAACGTTCCGCATTATGCGGCTTCCGCCGTGGACGGCTACGCCCTTCTTGCGGCAGAGACAGGCGGGGCTACTCCCGCTACAGTGGTCAGACTTCCCAGGGATCGCTTCGTGTGGATGAATACCGGCGGCCCCCTGCCGGATTGGTGCGACGCGGTGGTGATGGTGGAGGATACCTCGACGGCCGAGAACGGCGATCTTCTCCTTTCGAAAGCCCTGCCACCGGGGGCGAACGTCCGCCCGGTCGGGGAGGACGTAATGAAAGGACAGATCCTTGCCCGTTGGGGGGAAAGGGTGGATCCCCCCCTCATCGCACTCCTTCTGGGCGCAGGAGTCGAAGAGATTCCTGTCTATCGCCGTCCGAAGTGCCTCTTTCTCCCGACTGGAGACGAAATCTGCCCTATAGGGGAATGGGCTGCAACGGAAGAAGGACCGAAGGGAAAAGTCCCGGAAACCAATTCAGCGCTTCTGAAGGGCATTTTTCAGGAATGGGGACTGGATCTGGAGATCCATCCCGTGTTGCCGGACAAAGCGGACCTGATCAGGGGAAAGCTGAAAGGGGCCACGGAAAAGTATGATCTCGTTCTGATCGGGGCTGGAACGGCGAAAGGGAAGAGGGATCACACCGCCGAGGTGATCTCCGCTGAAGGGGAGATCCTTTTACGTTGGGTCCGGATGAAACCAGGGCGTCCCGCCCTTTTCGGCAGGGTCAAAGAAGCCCTGGTTTTCGGAATCCCTGGATTCCCCATGTCCGCGGCCGTTGCAGCCTGGAGCCTTGTAGCCCCGGCGGCTTTTTCCATGTCGGGGATCCCGGTTGGCGAGATGGAAACGGAAGCGCTCCTTCACAGAGCCCTTGGGGCCTTCGAATCCCAGCGGTGCGAAATGATGCTCCCTCATTCGTCCCCCCCGGGAGTGGAAGAGTGGCTAAGGGTGAAGGCCGCCGGGGTGGAAGGGAAGAAATATTGCTGGATTCTTTCCTCCGGGGCCTCAACGATGTGGTCGATGCATGAAGCTGACGGGTTCGCCCTTTTGCCGGCAGAAACGGTCGAATGCCCCAAGGGGACCGGGGTTAGCGTGTGGTTCAGGCAACCGGTGCCCTGGTCAAGAAGGGCCCTTTTTCAGGGCTCAGATGATCCGGCGTTCACCGGGATCGTGACTCCCGTTCGAAAAAAAGGTGCCGACCTCGCGATTCGTCCGGTCGGAAGCCTCGGTGGGCTCGCGGCTCTTGCACGGGGAGAAGGGCATTTGGCGGCCTGTCATCTTCTGGATGGCAAGACCGGGCGCTATAACGATGCCTTTATTGAAGAGTTCGCAAACGGCGAGCCCTGGGTTCGGGTGCTTCTGTACTATCGGGAACAGGGCTTCCTGGTTGCGAAAGGCAACCCCATGGAGCTTTCAGGGATCGAGGACCTTGTCGAAAAGGGGATCCGGATCGTCAACCGGCAGCCGGGGGCGGGAACGCGTGTCCTCCTTGACTGGCTGCTTCAGGAGGCCGGCTTGGACCGTTCAAGAATCGCCGGTTACTCCAGCCAGGCCATGACCCATTTGGATGCCGCGAGCCGCGTGGCTTCCGGGGTCGTGGACGCGGCCCTGGGCATCCGGGCAGCCGCCGATGCCTTTGGGCTAGATTTCGTGACGATGGCCTGGGAACCCTTCGAACTGGTCATTCCGGAAAAGCACCTGGAGCACCCGGGTGTAAAAGCCGTTCTGGAGTCAATCCGGGACCCGGGGTGGATCAGGCAAGTTGAAGCGGTAGGAGGATACCGATGGCCGGATTGATGGGTTCTTTCAACCGGAGGCTCGATTACGTGAGGATCTCGGTGACGGATCGTTGCAACTACCGGTGCCGCTATTGCATGCCGGAAGATGGGATCGACTGGCTAGAACACGATAGGATTCTGACGTATGAGGACCTGTTGGCTCTCTGCCGCGTGCTTCACGAGATGGGAGTCAGGAAAATACGGGTTACTGGTGGGGAGCCCACCGTCAGAAAGGGCCTGACCGGCTTTCTGCGGCGCCTTCACGAAGAAATTCCGGCTCTGCATGTGGCCCTGACGACGAACGGATCCCTTCTGCTTTCGATGGTAGAGGAACTCTCGTCGGTCTCCCTAGCAGGCCTCAACGTCAGCCTGGATTCTTTGGATCCGGAAAAATTCAGGTTTCTGACCCGTTGCGGTTCGCTTGACGTTGTCCTGCGGGGAATCCTTGCCTTCAGTGAAGCGTCCCGTGTTCCCATGAAGATCAACACGGTCCTGATGCGTGGGTTCAACGACGGAGAAATTCCGGATCTTCTCAAATTCGCCGGATCCTGCGGAGCCGTCCTGCGGCTGATCGAGTTCATGCCGCTGGATGATTCCGTCTGGAGCCGGGATCGATTTATCTCGGCGGACGAGATTCTCGAGTCTCTTCCGGACCGGGAAAAGTGGGTCCCGGAATCGAAAGCCCGTAGGAGTCCGAATCACGGGATTCCCGAAGGCCCGGCCCGGTACCTTGTTCATGCGGAAACCGGACAGAGGCTGGGCCTGATTGCCGCAGTGGGGCACCACTTCTGCGAAACTTGCAACCGATTGAGGATCACCGCCACAGGAGAACTTAGAAGCTGCCTATTCAGCTCCGAAGGAGTCTCCCTGAGGGAGGCACTGCGGAAGAAAGACATGGAAACGGTCCGCGGGCTGATCGTCGCGGAAGCGGGTAGGAAGCCAAAGTGCTGGAAGGACGCTTCTGCTTCTTCCAGGCATATGTCCCAGATTGGAGGATGAAGGATGGGAGAACTGACACACCTGGATAGGGAAGGGCACCCGGTGATGGTTGACGTTTCCGGAAAACCCGAAACCGACAGGGAAGCCCTGGCGGAAGGCTGGGTCCATCTGACGGACCGGGTCTTCAGCGCGATCCTGGAAAACCAGGTCAAAAAGGGAGATGTCCTGAAGATTGCCGAGATTGCAGGAATTCAGGGGGCCAAACAGACGGCTTCTCTGATTCCTTTGTGTCACGGGATCCGCCTGGACCAGGCGAGCGTTCGCTGCCAGCTCGTGCTGGAAAGGAAAGCGGTCCGCGTTGAATGCCACGTGAAGGCTCGGGAGGTCACCGGTGTGGAAATGGAAGCCTTGACGGGCGTTGCCGTTGCCGCGCTGACCATCTATGACATGTGCAAGGCTCTGGATAAGGGAATTGAAATCCGGGACATCCGCCTCCTCATGAAAAAGGGTGGTAAAAGCGGAGAATACCGGGTTCCCGAAGGGGTGTGAAAGATGCGGGTCATCGGAATCGTGGAGGGGCTAAACAAGGCGGACGGGCTTTCGATGCTCTACCTTCATCTGGGGAGCAAGGGAGAGTGCCGGGTGAACGGAAACCCTGCCGAGGTTTTCGGCTCGGGGCCCGGTTTTCTGGAAAGGCTGAAAGAGGGGCAATGGCAAATCCTGTTCTCTTCCGATTGCCCGATGAAGGAAGGACATTTCATCGCTTTCGAAAAGGACGGGCCGGTCCTTTTGATCGAGGAGCCTTTTGAAACTTCCTTCAAACTCAAGCCCGTCAGGGGAGGTTTTTTGTCTCTTTCCCAGAAGGTCACCCTCCTAAGGCCGGTCAACGTCGGGGTTCTCACCGTCAGCGACAAGGGAAGCCGGGGGGAAAGGAAGGATACTGCCGGTCCTGCCCTGGAAGAGTTGGTGACTCCGATTGGGGCGGTGGTTTCAAGGCGGGCCATCGTTCCGGACGACCGGGTTTTGATCGCAGAAACACTCCGGGATTGGACTGACAGGGAAAAGCTCCATCTTGTTCTCGTCACCGGCGGCACGGGGCTTTCCAGCAGGGATGTCACCCCCGAGGCTTTGCAGGACGTGGCGGACAGGATCGTCCCGGGTTTCGGGGAGGCGATGCGGAGGAAAACCGAACCCCTGTTTGACCGATCGATTCTCAGCCGTGCGATCGCCGTAACGAGAGGCTGCAGTCTCTTGATCTCATTCCCTGGAAGCGAAAGAGGGGTGCGTCAGTGTTACGAGGCGATCGGAGGGGTTTTGCGACATGCCCTCGATATCCTGAACGGCTGGGAAGGAGATTGCGCGCTTCACGGGCATTCTCACGCCTAGAAGAGGAATCGCCATGCCGGAGACTTTGGGTTCCTTCGTTGACAAGATCGTGATCATCACCGGGATGTCGGGGGGAGGGAAATCTACGGTCCTCCACATCCTCGAAGATCAGGGCTTTTTTGCTATCGACAACATCCCTCCGTCCCTTTTGCCACAACTTGTCGAGGTCCTGGGGAAACACCGAGCGGCGGTCCTTCACGGGGTGGCTGCGGTGGTGGATATCCGCGGTGATGATCTCCTCAGGGACCTGAAAGCGGTTTTGGAGGGGCTCAGGCGAAGGCTGGCAAGTGTTACGCTGCTCTTCATGGATGCATCCGATTCAGCCTTGATCCGGCGGTTCGAATGCACGAGGAGGCGTCATCCGCTTGGACCCGATCTTTCGACGCTGGAAGGCATCCAGAGAGAGAGGGAGAGCCTGGCCCCCATAAGGGAGGCCTCTGACGTTGTCCTGGATACAACGGGTTCGAACCTTTCCGAATTGAGGGGGCGCGTCCTAGAAAGCCTCGGAACTCCTCCCGGACGCCTTACCGTTTTCCTGACCTCTTTCGGCTACAAGCATGGAATCCCTCAGGATTGTGACTACCTCGTGGATGTCCGGTTCCTATCCAATCCCTATTACGAAGCGGGGTTACGAGCCCTGAGCGGGAAGGATCCATCGGTTGTCGAGTATATTCTCAAGGCCTCTCCCGCAGCGGTCGAGTTTTTGTCGAAACAGAAAGAACTCTTCGAGTTCATCTTTCCCCTCTACGAGGGGACTGGAAAAACACAGATTCACATTGCGGTCGGATGCACGGGGGGCAGGCACCGCTCGGTTGCCGTCGTGGAGTGGTTCGCCTCCAGGCTGGAGCGAACGGGCGTTTCCTGCGTTGTCCGGCATCGGGATATCGACAGGGAGCAGACATGGTAAGCATTGAGTGGTTGACGCCCTTTGCGATTGGGATTTTAATCGGAGGCTTCGCCGTGATGTTCTGGATGCGTCGTTCAATCCGGAATCGCCGGGGCCTTGCCGAAATCATGTCAAACGCCATAGGGTTCCGCCTGGCGGCAGGGCCCCGCGTCGTTGCGCTAGGCGGGGGCACCGGGCTTTCCACCCTTCTGAAGGGGCTGAAAGCCTACACGCGGAACATCACGGCCATCGTCACGGTGACGGACGAAGGAGGCAGTTCAGGTCGACTACGGACTGAATGGGGCGTTCTGCCGCCAGGAGATGTCCGTAACTGTATCATCGCCTTGGCTGAGAACGACAGTGCGCTGAACCGGATCCTGAGCTTTCGCTTCAATAAGGGGGAACTGGCGGGCCATAGCCTGGGTAACCTGGTATTGCTGGCGGCGACCGAGCTGGCAGGGGATTTCCGCCTGGCTGTAGAAGAGATGAACAAGCTCCTTGCGATCCGGGGAAGGGTCCTCCCTGTTACGACGGAGGCAGTGACGATCGCCGGAGCGGATGCCAAAGGAAACCGGTACCGTGGAGAACTGGAGGTAGCCCGTCATGGCCGAGAGCTCACCGAGGTCCATCTTGAGCCGTCGGACGCCAAGCCTTTGCCGGAGGTGGTCGAGTCCATCCGGGAGGCCGAGGTGATCGTGCTGGGCCCAGGGAGCCTGTTCACAAGCATTCTTCCGAACCTGCTCGTGCAGGGAGTGGCAGAGGCAATTCGCAGGGCCGAGGCCCCAAGAATTTACGTGGCGAATGTGATGACTCAGCCGGGGGAAACGGACGGGTTTTCGGTTTATGACCACGTGCGATGGATCAAGGAAGTCCTCGGGCAGTACCCCGATATTGTCATGGTCAATGAAACGGAAGTGCCGAAAGAAATCCTGCAGCGTTACCGGGAAACGGGATCGGAACCCGTGATCCTGAAGGAGCGGGAGGAGGTTCGGCTGGCAAAGGCCAAAGTCCAGGTGATTCGAGGGGATTTTCTTGAAATCACCCCGGGAGGGCTCGTCCGTCATCAGACCCAGAGGGTTTCGGAAGCGATCATGAAAGTGGCCCGCGAGTCGAAAGAGCTGGGAAGATGAGCACGATTGCGGAAAAGTTATGGGATGAATGGCTGGTTGCACCGGTAAAAGGGGAGAGGGAGGCGGACGCAGAAATCGGTGCCCTGATCCTCTCCATGAAGGGGAAGGAAGAGAAGGGCAAAACGGTCCTTTCCTCCAGGCGTCTGTTCCTCTTCAGGCGCCTGCATCGTCTTTGGAATGCAGGAACTTGGAAGGAGTTCGGGGAGTTGGGATCTTTCCTGAGATTCCCTCCGGATCTTAAGGGGCACCCGGCGCTCGATGCCTCGCAATCCATGATGGGAAAGGCCCTGGGGATCCTGGGCTTCCTGCACGAAGGCCCACCGGGAAGTCGATGGGCCTGGCTGAAAGGGATCTGGGGAGGGCTGGGGTCTCTTTATCTTCCACAGACAGGCTATTACCTGGTGTTCCGGTTCGAACAGAAGAAAAAGCCGATCGAAGAAAAAGCCGCCGCCCTGCTGAAACTTGCGGGAATCCGCTACACCGAGCGTTGCCGTTCTTTCCATACTGACCTGCTGATCCGGGACCAGGCTCAGA
This sequence comes from Synergistaceae bacterium, assembly GCA_029267465.1. Classification (GTDB taxonomy): domain Bacteria; phylum Synergistota; class Synergistia; order Synergistales; family 79-D21; genus 79-D21. The sequence continues at coordinate 4,971 of JAJUIT010000054.1, read as the reverse complement.
TTGTCGCTTTTCTTTCGGGCCTCGGACTCTTCGGGACCAGCCTGGCCCTCGAGGAAAAGTCCTTGATGCGGTCCATGAGGAACAGGGCGAATAAACTGGTCAACTGCGATTCGGCGAACATCCGGAAAAGCCTGGATGCGGCCGAAAGACAGTTGGAACTGGCCGAACAGGTTCGTTCCTCCGGCCTGTTCGAACGACTGGCACCTTCCTATCGGGAGCTTGTGACGACAAGGCTCGAAAATCCAAGCGCATCCCTTCGTGAACTGGGGCAGATGCTTTCAAGACCCGTGACGAAAAGTACAGTAGAATATAGATGGAGCCGCTTGGGGAGACTTTTGGAGAACACCGTGAAGGGGGAGGGTCGCCATGTACCTTGGGAAAGCTGATGTCAACACCTACGAAAAGGGGGCCGGGCGCGAGTATCTCGTTTCCAACGGCTGCGGGAGTTATTGTTTCTCGACGGTCGCGGGAGCGAATACAAGAAGGGAACACGGGCTTCTAGTCGTCCGGCCCCGGGATTGCGCTCAGCACAGGGTCCTTGTCAGCAAGGTGGAGGAGACTCTTTTTACCCGGGGCAAGAAGTATCAACTTTCCACCAATCGCTATAAGGATGTCATTTTCCCCGACGGGTTTCGCTACATCCAGGAGTTCCATTCCAACCCCCTGCCAAGCATCCTGTTTGTCGTGCACAGCCTGCTCATGAGGAAAACGGTGTTCATGCCAGAAGGCAGGGACGCTTGCATCGTCAAGTATGAGCTTTTGGCAAGCCCGGACCGGATCCAGCTGGAGGCGAGGCCTCTATTTGCCCATCGCCTGTATACAGATGTCCGGCCAAAAACCGCGGAGGACTCGTTCCACGCGGATTTTGCTGCCAACGGGATCCTGGTGAACGGCCGTGGAATGAGCAGTTTTCTTTCTTACTCCAAGGGCGAATGGCACCCCAAGGCATTCTGGCATGAGCATCTCCTTTATGAGAAAGACGAGTTTTCCGCCCCCTCGACCGAGGATCTTTGGTCGCCGGGAGCCGTTTCGATCGAGATGGAGGAAGGAGAAACTGCTTACCTGGTTTTCTCCGCCGAACCTTTCCATCCTTCCCTCGAGCAGATCGAAGCTTTCGAGAAGGAGGCCATTGCAAACCAGCAGAGTCGTTTCGGCAAGCTCGAACCCGCGGGGCAGTCTTCCGCGGTGAGGGACCTGACGCGGACGGCGCTCCACCTCTTTGCCTCGGGAAAGGACCGGGGGACAACCTTGTTCTCCGGGTATCCATCCCTTTGCGAACGGGCGAGGGACACCTTTATCGCCCTTCCGGGGCTGACCCTCTCAATGGGACGGTACCGCGAAGCCGAGGAAATTCTCAATCGTTGGCTCGAACTGGCCCGCCTCAACGATTCTGTCATGCCGAGCGAAATTGATCCTTCCACGGGGCACGCCCTACTGAAAGCCGCGGATGCAGGACTGTGGTTCTTCTACGCCCTGGAAAAACTGACCGAGCGAACGGGTTCCCTGGAATTTGTGGAAAAGAACTGGGTAATCCTGGTGGAGATGATTTCCCGTTATGAAACGGGGATTCGGGTTCTCGACCTGCATTGTGAGGATGACCTCCTCGTCCTCGAAAAGCCCGACCCGGAACGGCACTGGATGGAGGGCACTGCGAACGGCAGCCCCGTTGTGATTCGAAGCGGGAAACTCGTGGAATTCAATGCCCTGTGGTACAACGCCTTGCGCGCCATGGAGCGGTTCGCGGAAGGGCTGGGCCAGCCGGAAGAATCAGAAAAATACGGAAAACAGGCAGACCGTACCCGGGAAGCGTTTATCCAAACGTTCTGGAATCCAGAGGGCGGATTCCTGTTCGATTCCGTTGACGGCGAGAAGAAGGATGACGTGATCCGTCCGAACCAAATCCTCGCGGTTTCTCTCCCGAGTTCACCGCTTCCCCCGGAGATCGGAAGGTCCGTGGTGGAAGTTTGCTGGAACGAGCTCGTGACCACTTACGGGCTGAGGACTCTCGATCCCCATCACGATAAATACAAGGGAAGGTTCGAGGGGAGACTCGACCAGAAGGAGAAGGCCCGTTACCGCGGGATGGCCTGGCCCTGGCTTTTGGGGCAATTTGTGACGGCCTACATGCGGTTCAACCCGAAGAGGAGCGATATCGCCTGGTGCTTTATCCGACCGTTCACGGCACACCTGAGGCAGGGGTGCCTGGGGGGCATCGCCGAGGTGTTCGACGGGAGCATGCCTTATCTCCCCCATGGTGACGTACTGAGCGCGGCGAGCATGGGGGAAATCCTGCGGGTCATGGAGGAAGACCTCCTTCTGCAGCAGAGGTGAGCCTGCAACCTGGAGAGGAAAGCCTTCCTTGATTTACCGGACGGAACGGATTAAAATTTGATAGAATTGAAAAGAAGGGGTATGGCCGAGGCTGTACCCTTTTCGCATGAAGCCTGTTCAATCCAAATGAGGAACTGCAAGAAAGGGGAGGGGAGCAACATGGCTAAAGTAAGGCTAGGAATCAGCGGTTTCGGAAGGATCGGTCGCCTCACGCTGAGAGCCCTGTTCCAGCACCGGCACGAAGGGCAGGTAGAGGTTGCAGCGATCAACCACAAGCCGGTTCCGATTGAGGACCTGGCATACCTTTTCAAGTACGATTCGGTGCATCGAACCTTTCCCGGGAATGTCCATGTTGAAGGGGACGCCATTGTGATTGACGGCACGCCTGTCAAAGTCCTGGCGCAAGCTGATCCCGAAAAGCTTGACTGGAAGGCCCTCGGGGTGGACATCGTCATCGAGGCGACCGGAAAATTCCGGGACAAGGCCGGTGCTGGCCTTCACCTGAAAGCGGGCGCCAAAAAGGTCATCATCACTGCGCCGGGAAAAGATGACGACTGCACGATCGTGATGGGGGTCAACGAAGGGGATTATGACCCGGAAACCCACCACGTTCTTTCGTGTGCCTCCTGCACGACGAACTGCCTGGCCCCGGTGGCGAAGGTCCTGCACGAAGAGTTCGGGATCGAAAAGGGGCTCATGACGACGGCCCATGCCTACACGAGCGACCAGAGCATCCTCGATCACACCCACAAGGATCGGCGGCGCGGCCGTTCGGCCGCCATGTCGATCGTCCCGACCACAACCGGTGCGGCCAAGGCCATCGGGCGGGTCATCCCGGAACTGAAAGGGAAGATGAACGGGATCGCGCTTCGCGTACCGACCCCTGACGTTTCGATCGTCGATCTGACGGCGGTTCTCAAGCGGGAAGCCAGCCCCGAGGAGATCAACGCGGCGATGGCCCGCTGGGCGGAAGGACCGATGAAGGGAATCCTTTCCATTGTCGATGAAGAACTTGTTTCCGTCGATTTCACGGGGAATTCTGCTTCCTCTCTCTTTGATCCCTCCCAGACGATGGTCGTCGGGAACCTGGCCAAGGTTCTCTCCTGGTACGACAACGAATGGGGATATAGCTGCCGGGTTGTGGACCTGGCCAACCTTATAGCCAGAAGGGGGCTGTAGCGATGAGGATGAAGGGCCTGCCCGAAACAGGGCTGGAAGGGAAAAGGGTCCTCGTCCGGGTCGATTTCAACGTTCCTTTGAGTGATGGAGCCGTTTCGGACGATTCCAGGATTCGCGCCCACCTGGACACGATTCGCCGACTCCGGGAAGCGGGCGCAAGGATCAGCCTGATCTCCCACCTAGGCCGACCGAAAGGGAAGCCCTCCCCGGAATTCTCCCTCCGGCCAGTGGCCTATCGGCTCGCCGAACTGACGGGCTGGGACATCGGATTCGTCGATGAGTGCATGGGCCCTACCGTATCCGGGGCAGTTGCGGAAGCCAGGCCAGGCTCGATTTTGGTCCTTGAAAATGTCCGTTTTCACCCCGAGGAGGAAAAAAACGACCCCAACTTCGCAAAAGCACTGGCGGAGCCTTTTGACGCCTTCGTCATGGATGCCTTCAGCGCAGCACACCGGGCTCATGCCTCAACGGAGGGAATCACCTCCTTTTTGCCGTCCTACGCCGGAATTCTCCTCTGCAGGGAGGTCGAGATCCTCGGGCAGGTACGGGACCATCCAAAACGCCCATTCATCCTGATCCTGGGGGGCGCGAAGGTCTCCGACAAGATCGGTGTGATCGGCCATCTCCTTGAAAAGGTGGATACCCTTGTCATCGGAGGAGGGATGGCCTTTACCTTCCTGAAGGCGCAAGGGGGCAACGTCGGGCGTTCCCTTGTGGAGCAGGACCGGATCGGTTTTGCAGAGGGCCTTCTTGCCGAGGCAGCTGCAAGGAACATCACAGTGTACCTGCCCGAAGACATCGTGGCAGGGGATTCGCCGGACACGTCCGGACCGATTGAGATCGTGCCCTCGAAAGCCATCCCGGAACACCTCATGGGTCTGGATATCGGTCCGAAAGCGGCGGAGGCCTTTTCCCGGGCGATCGCCGGAGCTTCCACAGTTCTCTGGAATGGACCGATGGGGGTTTTCGAAAATCCCCACTTTGCCGAAGGGACCCGGAGGATTGCGAAAAGCCTTGAAGAAGCGACGGCCTTAGGGTGTCAAACCGTTGTGGGAGGCGGGGACACGGCGGCCGCAGTGGGCTCCATGGGGTTTGCGGACAAGGTATCGCACGTGTCGACAGGAGGGGGAGCCAGCCTTGAATTTTTCGAAGGGCTTCTTCTGCCTGGAATCAAGCCGTTTGTCCTGGAATAGACAAAAGGGCAGGGACCATGGAAAGAACACCCCTGATCGCGGGCAACTGGAAGATGCATCACGGGATTTCCGCCACAGGGAAGTTTCTCTCGGAGCTCGAGACGAGGATCTCAAGGGATGCAGGTGCAAAGAAAGCCCTGGAGGGGGCATTTGTCGAGATGGCGATTTTCCCCCCCTTCACGAGCCTCTGGAGGGCCATGGAAGGCAAACGTTTCTTCCCGTGGCTGAAAGTTGGGGCACAGAATGTCCATTGGGCGTCCGAGGGGGC
>JAJUIT010000115.1 GCA_029267465.1 Synergistaceae bacterium | reverse complement strand
TTCAGGTCGACCTTCGCCTTCGTCTTCCCGTAGGGGATCAGGTATTCCTCCGGGATCCCCGCCTTCTCCGCGATCTCCCCGATCGGCAGCAGCTTCGCCCCCTGCGCGATCTCGATGTCCGACGGCACCGTCATGCGTTCTTCTCCTCCAGGATCAAAGTGTTTGATTCCGGGGCAGGGGTTCGCTCCGCTGCCCCGGAAAGCCTTCTATTTTTTCTCCAGCTCTTCCAGGGTGCGGAAAAGGGCATCTTTAAAGCACTCGCTCAGGGTCGGGTGGGGATGAACCGTGTAGGCCACGTCCCGGACGCTCAGCCCGTGCCGGATCGCAAGGGCGGCCTCGGAAATCATCGAGGACGCTTCCGGCCCCATCATGTGTACCCCAAGCAGTTTCCCGTCTTTGCCGGCCACGACCTTCACGAAACCGTCTGACTGCCCCATCGCGAGGGCCATGCCGTTGCCGAGGAAAAAGGCCCTGCCGGCAACGAACGGGATCTGCCGCTGTTCCGCCTCCTGTTCAGACAACCCGACCACGGCGATTTCCGGATCCGCGAAGACGCACCAGGGAACCGATTCCGCCGGAATCGAAACGGTCCTCCCCTGCATCGCCTCCACGGCGACCAGGGCCTGGTATTCGGCCAGGTGGGCCAGCATCATCCCGCCGGTGACGTCGCCGATGGCGTAAATCCCCGGTTCACTGGTCCGCATGCATTCGTCAACCGCGATCCCCTTTCGGCGGTCTGCCCGGATCGACGTGTTCTCAAGGCCGAACCCGTCCAGGACAGGGATCATGCTCGAGGCCACGATCAGCCGGTCGCAGGCAATCTCCTCCGGCCCGTTCGGGGTCGTCCCCTGGACCCTGAGGCCTTGCCCTTCCCGGCATACCCTCTCTGGCCGGAAACTGTCCACCATGCGGATTTTCTTCTTCTTGAAGTTCTGGATCAGCTTCTTCTTGACGTCCTTGTCCACACGGCGGAGGAGTTCCTCGGAATGCTTGAGGATCGTGACCTCCTTGCCCATCCCGCGGAAGAGCGCGGCCATTTCCACCGCGATCACGCCGGCCCCGGCCAGGGCCACGGACGAAAACTCCTCCCGCTCGGGAGACTTCCAGAGTTCAGGCAAAGCCACCGCCCAATCGCCGGTGATAACGCCGGGAAGGCCGCTCCCTTCGATTTCGAGCGGAAGGGACCGGGAACCGGTGGCGATCAAAAGATTGCGCCCCTCGATCTCGAGAACCGACCCGTTTTCAAGGGAAACCTCCAGCTTTTTCAGCTCCCCGGTCCCGACGATGCGGCCGGTTCCCTTGAAGGTCTCGACCCCGGTCATGCGCATCAGGGTGCCGAGCCCTTCCCGAAGGCGGCTGACGATCTCCTCCTTATCCTCCCAGAGGGACTCGATCCTCCCGTGTCCCCCGATGACCCGGGCATAGTACGCTTTCGTGGGGATGCAGCCCCGGTTCAGGCACATGCCTCCCAACCGGTCCTTCTCCACCAGGGCGACTTTCATCCCGGATTTCGCCGCCAGTTCAGCCGCCCGGTAGCCGCCCGGGCCGCCGCCCAGAACGAGAAGGTCAAAAACGGCGCTCATTCAGCCGGCCTCCAGCGAAGCACGGGCTTCCGGGCGGCGGCTGTTTCGTCGAGCCTCGCCACGATCGTCGAGTGCGGGGCAGTCTTTACGCTGTCCGGGTTTTCCTCCGCTTCCTTCGCGATGGCCAGCATCGCCTCCGCGAAGGCATCCAGGGTTTCCTTCCCCTCCGTCTCGGTGGGTTCGATCATCATGGCTTCTTCCACCACGAGCGGGAAATAGATGGTCGGCGGGTGGAAACCGTGGTCCATCAGGGCTTTTGCCATGTCGAGGGTCGAAACGCCCTTTTCGTCGTGCTGCTTCTTGCCCGACAGGACGAACTCGTGCTTGCAGGTGCGGTCATAGGGCAGGAGGAAGGACCCCTTCAGCCTGGACGCCAGGTAATTCGCGTTGAGGACGGCATTGTGAGCCGCTTCCCGCAGCCCGTCGGCTCCCATGCTCAGGATGTAGGCGTAGGCCCGCACGAGAACGGCGAAGTTGCCGTAGAACGAACGAATTTTCCCGATCGAAAGGGGACGGTCGCAGTCGAACACGTACCGGTCGTTCCGCTTGCTGATCACTGGAACGGGGAGGAAGGGCAGGAGGTCCTTCGCGACGCCGACGGGCCCGGACCCGGGGCCGCCTCCCCCGTGCGGGGTGCTGAAGGACTTGTGCAGGTTCAGGTGGATGACGTCGAAGCCCATGTCGCCGGGGCGGACCTTCCCGAGAATGGCGTTGAAGTTGGCCCCGTCGTAATAGAGCAGCCCGCCCCTGGAATGGACGATCTCGGCCATCTCGGCGATGTTTTCCTCGAAAAGGCCGAGGGTGTTCGGGTTGGTCAGCATGATTCCCGCGACCTCGTCGGTCATGGCTTCTTTCAGGGCCTCCAGGTCCACGTTCCCCCTCGCGTCGGACTTCACCTCTACGACCTGGTAGCCGGCGAGCGCGGAAGAAGCGGGGTTCGTCCCGTGCGCGGTATCGGGGACGAGCATCTTGGTGCGCTTGGAATCCCCCCTGGAATGATGGTAGGCCCGGATGATCATGATCCCAGCCAGTTCCCCGTGGGCTCCCGCCGCCGGCTGCAGGGACACTCCGGCCATGCCGGTGATCTCGGCAAGCATTTCGGCTAATTCGTACATCAGCTGCAGCGCCCCCTGGGAAACTTCCTCCCCCTGGAGAGGATGGGCCTGGGCAAACCCGGGGAAGCGGGCCGCGTCCTCGTTCATCTTCGGGTTGTATTTCATCGTGCAGGACCCGAGGGGGTAGAAGCCCTCGTCGAGCGCGAAGTTGAGCTGGGACAGGCGGGTGAAATGCCGCACCACGTCAACCTCGCTGGCTTCCGGGAGGCTCGCGGCGGTTTTCCTCAGCATCTCCTTCGGAAGCAGGCTTTCGGCAGGGACATGCGGAACATCGAGGGCGGGCAAGGAATACCCGGTCCTCCCGGGAACGCTGGTTTCGAATATGACAGGCTCAAGGCGCTTCATGCCTCAACCCTCCTTGTGCAATCGGCAAACCGCTCGATTTCCTCGCGGGTTCTCTTTTCCGTGACCGCCACGAGCCATCCCCCCGGAAACTCAGGAAAATCCCGCGAAAGGTCGTATCCCCCGATGAATCCGTTTTCAAGCAAAACCCGGTTGATTGCGGCCACCGGCTTTTCGCTCAGAAGGGCGAACTCGTTGAAAAAGGGCGCGTCGGAAAGGGGCCTGAAGCCGCCCGAAGAGAGAAGGAGCTCCCTCGCGAAATGCGCCTTCTGCATCGATTGCTCCGCCACCTCCTGGAGCCCCTTCTTTCCCATGAGGCTGAGGTACACGGTGGCCATCAGGACACAAAGGTTCTGGTTGGAACAGATGTTGGAAGTCGCCTTTTCCCGCCGGATGTGCTGCTCCCGTGCCTGAAGCGTCAGGACGTAGCAGGTCTTCCCGTCGCGATCGACGGTTTTTCCCACCACGCGGCCGGGGATCTTCCGCATGTATTTCTCCGTGACGGCGAAAAACCCGAACCCCGGCCCGCCGAAGTTCATCGGGTTGCCCAGGGCCTGCCCCTCTCCGACGACGATGTCCGCCCCGAAGGACGCCGGGGGCTCCAGGATGGAAAGGGCGACGGGGTTCGCCGAGACGATGAACATCGCCTTGCGGGTTTTCGCCAGGTCCCCGACGGCGGCCAAATCTTCCAGGCTGCCGAGAAAATTGGGGTTCTGGACCAGCACCGCGGCCGTGTCGTCGTCCATCTTCGACGCCAGGTCGTCGATGTCGGATACCCCGTTCTTCAGGCCGAACTCTACAAGCTTCAGCCCCTGGAGGGGAAGGTAGGTTTCAAGAACCCTGCGGGTTTCGGGGTGGACGGCCCGTGAAACCAGGACCCGGCTTTTTTTCGTCGCCGCCCCCGCCATCAGGGCGGCTTCGGCCATGGCGCTCGCCCCGTCGTACATGGAGGCGTTCGAAACGTCCATGCCGGTCAGCTCACAGATCATCGTCTGGTACTCGAAAATCGCCTGGAGCGTTCCCTGGCTCAGTTCCGGCTGGTACGGGGTGTAGCTGGTATAGAACTCCTGCCGTAGGGCAATGTGGTTGACGGCCGCGGGAATGTAGTGGTCGTAGATCCCCGCCCCGAGGAAACAAACCTTCTCCCCCGCGTGGGCGTTTTTAGATGACATGGCCTTAAGCTGGGCCAGGACCTCCGATTCGGCCCTTGCCGGGGGGAGGTCCAGCGGCTTTTGCAGGAGAAGGGAAGGAGGGATGTCCGAAAACAGTTCTTCCTCGCTGGAAATCCCCAGGAAGTCCAGCATCTCTTCGCGCTGCTTTCCCGTGTTCGGGATAAAGCGCACCATGCTTCAGCCCTCCTTCTTTTCGGTTTCCGCCAGGAATTTCTTGTAAGCCTCCCAGCCCATCAGCTGATTTGCCTCTGAGGGATCGGAAATTTCCAGGACGACAAGCCAGCTTCCGTAGGCATCAGAGTTGACCAGCTCCGGGGAATCCTCCAGCGCGGAATTCACTTCCGCGACCTCCCCGGAAAGCGGAGCATACACTTCGTTCGCGCCCTTGACCGACTCCACCACGCAGAGGTCGTCCCCCTTGGACACCTTCTTGCCGACCTCGGGCAGTTCGACATAAACCACGTCTCCCATGGCATGCTGGGCGAAATCCGTCACTCCGACCCGGGCCTTGCTGCCTTCCAGCTTGACCCATTCGTGCGTTTCCGTGTAGAGAAGCCCTTCCAGTACGTTTGCCATCGTTTATTCCTCCTTTGGGTTTGTTTGAGCGCTGCGCGCTATTTCCGGTAACTTTTCGGAACGAACGGCTTTTTCACTTTTTTCGCTTTGCGTTCCTTGCCGTGGATCACGATCAAAAACTCCCCGTCTTCCTTTGCCTCCGGCATCTTCAGCAGGGCAAGAGCAATGCTTTTCCCAAGCGAAGGGGAATACCCGCCGGTGGTGACTTCACCAAGGTTTTTCCCGTCCAGGGAACGGACTTCACAGCCGGAGCGGGGGATCCCCTTGTCGTCCATGGAAAGCGCCACGATCTTCCTGGGAATCCCTCTCTCCTTCATGGCCGCCAGGGCGTCCCTGCCGATGAAGGGTTTCTCCAGGTGAACGAAGAACCCGAGGTCGGCCTCCAGGGGGGTGATGTCCACGGCCAGCTCATGACCGTACAGGGGCAGGCAGGCCTCGAAACGGAGGCTATCCCGCGCTCCCAGCCCGATTGGAAGGATGCCCTCCTCCCGGCCCGCTTCCAGGATGGCATCCCAGAAAAGGGGGCCTTTTTCCCAGGGCATGAAGATCTCGAACCCGTCCTCACCCGTGTAGCCCGTCCTGGAAACCAGGACCGGGTGCCCCGCCAGGTCCGGGATTTCCGCAAAGTGGAAAAAGGGGATCGAGGAAAGGTCGTAAGAGGTCAGGCGGGCCAGGATGTCCTGGGCTTTGGGGCCCTGGAGGGCCAGTTCAGCTATAGAGGATGAAACATCGGTCACCCGGACATCCCCCGAAGCATGCCCGTAAAGCCATTCGAAATCCTTCCTTGCGTTGCTGGCGTTCACCACCAGGAAATACCTTTGCGGGCTGTACCGGTACACCAGAAGGTCATCGACCACGCCGCCGTTCGGGTAGCAAAGGAAGGTATAGATGACCTGGCCGTCGTGCATGGCGCAGACATCGTTTGCCACCATTCCCTGGAGCCATTTCTCCGCGTCCGGGCCCTCGACCCAGATTTCTCCCATGTGCGAAACGTCAAAGAGCCCCGCCGCGCTGCGCACCCGGAGATGTTCCTCCACGATCCCGGGAGCGTACTGGATCGGCAGTTCCCAGCCCCCGAAATCCACCAGCTTCCCTTCCATCGCCACGTGCTTCTCGTAAAAAGGCGTCCTTCTCACACACACCCGCTCCTTTCTCTTCCGCTGTCTTTCTGCCTAGATCCCCAACTCTGCCGTCTCGAGCCATTCCAGGATGTCGCCCATCTCCGCGGTCAGCTTCGAAATCCCCGCGCTGCGAACCTTCCCGGCCAGGGAAGCCCCGTTCGGCTCCGCTACCGTGAAAACGGCACCGATGCCGGCGATTGCTTCCCCCTC
>JAJUIT010000170.1 GCA_029267465.1 Synergistaceae bacterium | reverse complement strand
GTTCGAAGCAGAAGCATCAAATCGTACGGTCGCACCTGGATCACCTCCTCCCTTTGGACTATGGCCCCTCTCTAACCGGAGGGGCAGGGAACACGAGGATTGATTATACCTCATGGGCCTTGTGCCGGCAATCGATCTTCCGATCCGATCTCGAGGCGGTAAATCCTTTCACCCGGGAAAACCAGGTTGAAATCCTGTCGCGCCTTTCTGGCCACTCCTTCGGGACTCTGCATGTAACGGAGCTTTTCCTGAAGATCCTGGATCGTCCTGCTCAGCCGAACCAGCTCTTCCATTCGGGCGTCCACCATGGACTTTAGACGGCTGGCTCGCCTCAGCTCAATCACCGTGCCGGTCCCGATGATCGCGAGGGTCACGCCGAGAACGGCCGCAGCCAAAACCCACCGCAGCCTGACCAAATGACGCTACATCCTTTCCGGAGCTTCCACCCGCAGGATGGCCAATGCGTTCGTCAACGCGACCCGCGTTGCCTCCACCAGGCAGAGCCTCGCTTTCGACAGGGGTTCCTCCACTCCAAGGACCCGGTGCGCGTTGTAAAAAGCGTGGAAATCCGCTGCCAGGTCATAGGCGAAAAAGGCAATCCGGTGCGCGGCCAGTTCCGAAGCCGCCTTCTCGACCTCTTCAGGGAAGCGGGCGATCCGCTTCGCCAGGGCTTTTTCCTCGGGTTCAAGGAGCAGATCGACATCGACGCTGGACGGGTCGGGGATTTCCATCTTCCTCGAAGCGGCCTCCCTCATGATGCTTTGAATCCTTGCGTGGGCATACTGCACGTAGAAAACCGGGTTGTCCGTGCTGGCTTTCTTGGCCAGCTCGAGATCGAAATCCAGGTGGCTGTCGCACCGGCGCATGGCAAAGAAAAACCGGGCGGCGTCTACCCCAACCTCGTCCAAGACCTCCTTCAGGGTGACAAATTCTCCTGACCGGGTCGACATCGAAACCTGCTGCCCCCCCCGGAGGAGGTTCACGAACTGGATCAACAAGATCTGGAGCGCGTCTCGGTCTTTCCCGAGGGCTTCGACCGCCGCCTTCATCCTCGGCACATATCCGTGGTGGTCGGCGCCCCAGACGTCGATCACCAGGTCGAAGCCCCGATCGAACTTGTCCTTGTGATACGCGACATCCGAAGCGAAATACGTGGTGACCCCGTTGCTCCGGACAAGGACCCTGTCCTTGTCATCCCCGAAAGCTGTCGTTCTGAACCAGAGAGCGCCGTCTTTCTCGTAGGCGTGCCCCCGTTCCTTGAGAAAGCTTAGCGCCGAATCGACCAGGCCCTTTTCGTAAAGCGACTTTTCCGAGAACCAGACATCGAAATGCACCCCAAAGCGGGACAGGTCTTCTCGGATCCCCTCAAGAATGGTTGTGGCAGCATGTTCCTGGAATACCGGGAAGCTCTCTTCCAGCGGGACATCGAGATAGACCTTCCCGTCCCTTTCCAGCACTTCCCGCGCAAGCTCGTAGATATAATCTCCCTTGTACCCGTTCTCGGGGAATGGGGCCTTTTCGGGACACCCCAGGATCTCGAAGTAGCGGGCCTGGGTGGATTGCCCCAGGAGGTTCATCTGGAGTCCCGCATCGTTGATGTAATATTCCCTTTCAACCTGCCAGCCTGCATACTCGAGGAGACTGGCGGTCATGTCACCAACCGCCGCACCCCTTCCGTGCCCCACATGCAGGGGGCCGGTCGGATTTGCGCTCACGAATTCCACCTGCACCTTTTTGCCTTTTCCCTGCTCGGAGCGCCCATAGTTCTCGCGGCCTTTCACGGCGGCTTCAAGAACATCGCGGACCCAGAGGTTCGTCACGAAGAAATTGATGAAACCGGGGCCGGCAACTTCAATCTTTTCCAGGTGAGGATCGGTCCCGATCCTCGACACGATTTCAGCTGCCACGTCCCGCGGCCGGAGCCCGAGGCGTTTTGCCATCAGCATCGCGATATTGCTTGCCCAATCTCCCTGTCCTTCGTGCCTCGGGCGTTCGAGCTGGACTTCCGGGACGTCACCCGGCAACAGTCCCCCTTCCTTGGCGAATCCAGTCACGGCTTCCGTCAGGAGATCCTTGAACAACAATGAAACTTCTTTCATCCTCACCATCTCCTATCAACGCCTTCGCAGCGGAATCGAATTCGTCGCCCACCTCAGGACCTGCGCCAGGGAATCCTTTAAAGACTGGGACTCATGTCCGTCAAAGCCGGAAGCCGAAATGGTCACGAGCTGCTCCGCTTCAACGCGGCCCTTTTTCTCATTGTTCCTGAACGTCTCCTCGACGGAGGTCTTTCCGGTGTTTTTCCCCGTTAGGGAGGGGGGCTCAAGAACCCGGAATCCTTTCGGGAGATCCAGGAAGAACTCCTGCTTCACTGAGAAAGGAAATTTCAGTTTGATCCTTTCCGGTTCTTCGAGGACCTCGCGAATTCCGGGAACATTCTGCGCAGGGAACCGGACCAGAAGATCCTTCTGAGACGCGATGCCCAGAAGGCCGTTCACCGGGACAAGAATTTCGATCCCGTTTCCCGCTTGGGAAACCTTCGGCTCTCCCATCCCTGAAGCGAACGGGGTCCCGGAAAGCATGTCACGCACCAGGCCGATCGCTTTTTGCGTGAGGGATCCCTCCGAATTCTGAAGGACGGAATCCCACCCTCCCTTCAGCTGAATCACGAGTTTCCCCTTGGCAAAGCCGGCTTCATCAAGCTGAAGCTGCCATTTCACGGAAAGGCGGTTTCCTGCCGCGCTCCCCTCGGGAATTTTCGTTTTCAGGACTGTTTCCCCATCCAGTCGATAAAGGGTTGCCCCATACAGGAAGCTCGGGGTCTTTCCGGAAACCGTGTCGGCCTTCGCC
>JAJUIT010000056.1 GCA_029267465.1 Synergistaceae bacterium | reverse complement strand
TGGCGACGATGGGAGTGCAGGTCACGACGACGTCCGCCTCTTTCACCGTCTCCTCGACATTCCCGCAGGGAACGGTTTCCTGGCCTTTCAGGAATGGCTCAACAAAGGTCTTGTATTTTTCAAACTGGCCCGGGTAATTGTCGTAGGCCTTGATCTTCTTCACTTTGGGCAGGGCCTCCAGAAGGGCCACGGTGTTGGTCCGCCCCTGGACGCCAAGCCCGATCACCGCAATTGTTTCCGAATCCGGATCGGCCAGGTGTTTCGCGCAGACCCCGCTTGCGGCTCCCGTCCTCCATGCTGTGATCCAGTTCGCGTCCATGATGGCCTTGACGAATCCGGTCTGCGGATCGTTCAGCACCATGATGCCGGTGATGTAAGGCAAGCCGGCCGCCTGGTTGATTGGATACCCCGAAACCCACTTGATCCCTGCCACATCGACTTCGCCGCCCACCCAGCAGGGCATGGCATGAATGAAGCAGTCCTGCCGGGGATGGATGCCGATCTTGGCAGGCATTTCCATCTGCTTGTTCCCTTTCAGCACAAATCCCCGTTCCACTGCGTCCATCACTTCTGAGACCTGGATCCCGAGCGATTCAACCTGTTCCTGGGAAATGCACAACACCTTCATCTTCTTCCCCTCCTTGATGGAATTCTCTTTTTTTGAATCAAAACAGGGTGATAATGTCGATGTCTTTTCGCTCGAAAAGGTCCCTTTCGGAAGCAAAGGCTTCAAACTCTTCCAGCTTCTTCCTCATTTTTTCGGGATGATTCATGAAAAATGCCGTCAGAAGAGCATGGGTGAGGGCAAAGGCCCCGGCGCACGGATCGATGAACGTGATGAACTTCATCGGGGCTTCCAGGAGAACATCGGAAAGCGGGGCTAGTGGCGACATGACGCTGTCGGTGATGCCAATCACCGGGATTTCCCTTGCGCGGCACAGCTGGGCTAGAGACTGGGCTCCGGCCGGGTATCTCGGAAAACTGTAAATCACGGCCACCGAGTCTTTTCGCGCCGCCTTGATCTTTCCGTAGGCTTCGTGATCGAAACGGCTGATCCCATGCACGTTTTCCCGGAGAATGGAAAGGAAGTAGGACATGTATTCTGCAAGGCAGGTATTCGCCAGGAGCCCGATTACAAAGACGTCCCCGGGTCGTTCCAGAAGCGAGACCGCCCGAGAAACAGCTTCCCGGGAAAGCTTTTCCTTCATCTCTCTCAGGACGTGGAACTCGAGAGAGAGAACTTTCTGAAAGAGATCGTCCTCCTCCGGCGAGGACTCGTCAAAAAACCGTTCGAGAGAGTCATATTGGCGTTCGGTTTCCCTCTGCAAGGCTTTCTGGAACTCGGGGAAACCCGAGAACCCCAGCCGGATGGCCAGGCGGATCACCGTCGGGTTGCTGACGCCCGCCGCCTGAGCCAGCTTCACGGAATTCATGAAAGCCACTTTTCTGGGGTTCGAGTGAATGAACCTGGCCAGCCTGAGCTGTTGGGGAGCCAGCTTGGGTGAAAGCTGGGCAAGCTGGGTCAGGATGTCCCTGATTTCTTTCTGCATCTCTCCTTCACTCTCCCGGGAATACGAAGAACTTTCTTCAAATAGAATACTTATTGCAGATAAAATGTCAATCTTTCCACAAAGGGCTGCTTCGAAGGGGTTTTGGGAACCTCTAGCCATTCCGGGACAAGAGTGTGGCTCCCTTTGAGGGATTCTCTCATCCTCCGGCTTTCGGGAAGGATCCTCTCCAGGCTTTCCCAGAAGGCCCTGGAGTGATTGAGGTGAACCGTGTGGCACAATTCGTGGCAGAGAACGTAATCCACAAGGTCCGCTGGAAGAAAGGCCAGCTTCGCGTTCAGGCTGATTGTCTTTTGAGCTGAGCAACTTCCCCAGCGTGTTTTCTGGATTTTTACGCTCATTTTCCCGTAGGGCAGCCCATGTTGTACCGAGAGCTTCTCAAGCCGGAAACCGAGCTTCTCGCGGCAGCGTTTCACGAGCCATTCCCGCAAGCGCTCCAGCGTTTCTTCCTCTGGCCAGGCCCCCTCTACCACCAGCCTTCGGGCTTCCACATCCTCGCGCTGCCCTCTGGGAATCCTGCCGGTTTGCAAAAACTGGACCTCCCAGGCTTCCCCGAAAGCGAGCAGATCGATTCTCGCCGGGACAGGCTCCGGAAACTCGGAGGCAACGTTTTTCAGACTCCAGCGGCGTTTCCGGATCCATTCCCGTTTCGTTTCCAGGATCTCTGGAATCCGTTTCGTATTGAAGCCGAGGGGAACAACGACCACCAGGACCCCGTTTCTCGTAAAGCGCAGGCGCACGTTCCTAGAACGAGGGTTTTCCAGGATTTCGCAAGTGATGGGATCTTTCAGGGTCATCTTGTCTTTATGCCTCCGTTTCAGCAAGAACATTCAAAAGACTGTTGTAAGAATCGCTCATTTTCCCGGATGATTGAATTGTCTCATTTCGATCAATTTCCAAACGACGGTTCCCGACGAAGACTTGCAATCCTTTTTTTTATTTCTATACTGTAAGTTAGAAAATCTTTTTTGCCATTCTAAAACATGCCGTGAGAGGAGTGTTCCGCATGACCGTCGGGAAGGATCCCATGAAGAAAGGAAGCCGGGTTCGACGTTCCC
This sequence comes from Synergistaceae bacterium, assembly GCA_029267465.1. GTDB lineage: Bacteria > Synergistota > Synergistia > Synergistales > 79-D21 > 79-D21. The sequence continues at coordinate 10,178 of JAJUIT010000056.1, read as the reverse complement.
TTGAGGAACGCCTGAAGGAAGCCCAGGAGAAGGCCCGGAAATTGAGGGCAAGGGCAAAAGAAAAAGAGGCAAAGGCGATCCAATATGTTTGCGCAGCGATCTTCAAAATTGCCGATTACGAAATTTCAGAATCAGTCATCGATGAACTGATCAAAAACAAGGGTGAAGGCGCCGAAGCGATAGCCAGGGAAATCATCGAGAAGGCAAAATCCTGATCCTTCCCAAAATCCTCTGAAGCCGGAAAAGGGGGGACCCTTTTCCGGCTCAATCTTACCTCACCGCTTCAAAAAGGGCGCGCAACTCCTCCCTGCTTGATTTCCGTACGTTCAGGCTTCGTGGAACTGCACCCATGGCATCATCGAGCATCGCGTCGTTCACCTGGTAATCCGCAATCCCCAATTCACGAAGGTTCTGGGGAATCCCGATCTCGTCAAAGAGCTCGGCCAGATTCTCGATGATCCGTTTCGAAACGGAAACCGGATTCTCCCTGCCCGAGTCCAGTCCGAGGGGAAGCGCCAGCTGCGACAGCTTCTCCGCGCAGACGGGAAGATTGAAGCGAAGGACGGGCTTGAGGAACATCCCGCAGCTGATCCCGTGAGGAACGTGGTAAAAAGCCCCGACTGGGTGAGCGAGAGCATGCACGAGCCCAAGGCCGGCGTTTGAAAAGGCAAGCCCCGCCATGCAGCTTCCCATCAGCATCCCATGCAGAAACTCCAGATTCCAACCGTCTGCAACAACCTGCCGGATGTTCGAAGCCAAGAGCCGAAGCGCTTCCAGCGCCAGCGCATCCGTAACCGCGGTGGCCTTACAAGAAAGGAAGGCCTCGATAGCATGGACAAAGGCGTCGCTTCCCGTGGAAGCGGCCACACGAGGAGGAATCCCCTCCAGCAGGGTTGCGTCAAGAATGCCGATTTTCGGGAAAAGGCCAGGACCCCGCAGGACCATCTTGACCTTTTCCTTTGGATCGCTGATCACCATGACCCCGGTTACTTCCGAGCCGGTCCCGGCAGTCGTAGGGATGGCAACCAGCGGGATTCCAGGCGATGGGATCGGGCTCTGCCGGAAAGACTGAAGGGGTTTGCCCGTCGAAGCGGCCACGGCGATCCCCTTGGCAGCATCCATGCTACTGCCTCCTCCAAGACCGATGACGGGGCCACATCCCTTTTCCCGATAGAAAGCCGTTGCGGCTTCGACCGTTTCAACACAGGGATCGCTTTCGACCTTTGCGAAGACAGCATACTGAAACCCGGCGTCATCCAGTACACGGCAAACCCGGTCCAGGATCCCCGCCTTCACGATCCCTGGATCTGTCACAATCAGGGGGACCTCTCCTGCCTGAAGCGCGCCAGGCAATTCGGAAAGAGCCCCGGGGCGGAAAAAGATCTGCACGGGATTATGAAAGGAACCGAAAGGTACGGAATGGGAAAACATTTCTCAGCCCCCCTCGAACGAATTTTCGGCAAAGAACCTTCCTGTTGGCCTTTTCTGACCTTACCACAAAACGTCCTTTTCAGTCCTGTCCATCGTCGACCACAGCGATGGCTCTTTCTCGCTTCCACGTGATAATATAAGAATTGTTCATTCTTGAGAAAGGAGGAGGTCTGATGATCGTCCAGTCTTTTTTTGTCCCCGGGATTGCCCATTCGTCCTACATTTTGGGGGCTTCTTCGACCTGCGCTGTTATCGACCCCAGGCGGGACGTCGAGATCTATGTCAAGGCAGCGAAAGAACTGAACCTGAAAATTACTCACATCCTCCAGACCCATCTCCATGCAGATTTCGTTTCCGGCCATCTTGACATAGCAAGGGCCACAGGAGCCCCGATCGTCATCCCCAAGGCCGCCGGCGCCGCCTTCGAACACATCCCAGTCTCAGAGGGCGACACGCTGAGACTGGAGGACGTCCTGCTCGAAGTCCTCGAAACACCCGGGCATACCCCGGAACATGTCACCTACGTCGCCCGGGATTTTGCCCGGGGACCGGAGCCCGTGTCCATTTTCTGCGGAGACACCCTCTTCGTTGGGGATGTCGGAAGGCCCGATCTTTTCCCCGGGAGAGCCGTCGAACTCGCCAGGCTCCTTTACGACAGCCTCCACACAAAACTCCTGGCTCTCCCCGATTTTTGCGAGGTTTACCCCGCCCATGGGGCGGGTTCCCTTTGCGGCCGATCCATGGGCGCCAAGAGGGAAAGCACCATCGGCTACGAAAGGCGGTTTAACGAGGCTCTCGGGATTACCGATCTGGAAGCCTTTGTGAACTCCCTGACCTCGGGGATGCCAGCCGCACCCGACCATTTCACGCGGTGCAGCCGCATCAACCGGGAAGGGCCCGCCCTCGCCGCTTCCCTCCCCTTCCCGGCTTTTCTCAACCCCGGCGACTTTTCTGAAAAGATGGCATCGCCGGAGTCAATCGTGCTGGACATTCGAGATTACAGCGCTTTTGGGGGAAACCACATCCCGGGATCAATCAACCTGGACCTGGGAGGGAATTTCGCCACGTTCGCAGGATGGATCCTGCAACCGGAGAAGGAGATTCTGCTTGTGTCCGACCGCCCGGAAAACGTCGATGCCGCCGTCACCTCCCTCAGGCGGGTCGGCCTGGATCGTGTCACAGCAACGCTGGAGGGATCGATTTTCGCCTGGGCCAGGGCAGGGCTGCCGACCTCCCATATCCCCCAGGTTTCTCCTTTTGAACTCCAGCAAATGGCTTCGGCGGTTTCGGTGCCGATCTTGATCCTCGACGTCCGGTCCCCAGCGGAGTACGAAGGCTTTCACCTCCCGCAGGCGGTGAACATCCCGGTGCCGGAGCTGCGATCCCGGTTTGTGGAACTGGACCCCGGCTCCAGGATTGTCACGGTGTGCGGCACTGGGCATCGGTCGAGCCTGGCGGCAAGCCTGCTCCTTCAAAAGGGTTTCGAAAACGTCACCAACCTTGCCGGCGGAATGATGGGATTCGCCGCTGCGGGGCTTGCCCCGGCCTGTCCCCTCTGCGTCTCGCCCCACGGTCCGCGCTTTACGGGGCAACGGGGCAAAAACGCCCATGCCGGCGACCGGGAGGTGATTCCATGAGCTGGCTCACCATGGCGCGGTGGCCTGCCATCGCGGTTGGGATCGCAATCGGGCTCCTTGAATGCCTGACCTTCCTTTTGCTGGACAAACCGATCGGGTGTTCGTCGGCCTTCGCGCGGACGAGCGGCCTGATTGAAAAGGCCATCCGGGGCAACTCCGTCGTGGAGAAACCCTACTACCGGCTTTTCCCGCCGGTGATCGACTGGGAATGGGTTTTCGTCGCGGGAATCCCTTTCGGTGCTTTTCTTTCCGCGCTTTCCAGCGGCAACTTCCGAATCGAATGGGTTCCCTCTCTGTGGGCCGCCATTTTCGGCACCGGGGTTTTTCGACGCCTTGCAGCGGCTCTCGCTGGAGGCTTTTTTGTCGGCCTGGGCTCCCGGTGGGCCGGCGGCTGCACAAGCGGGCACGGCATCAGCGGATGCCTTCAGCTGGCGCTCAGCAGCTGGCTTGCCTCCGCTGCTTTCTTTGCCGGCGGGATTCTTTCCGCCATCCTGCTTTTCTCGCTGACCGGCGGGTAGGAGGCGATGGGAATGAAAAGGACCTCCCTTCTGTTGCCTGATTCGGCCCAAAAGCCGGCCGCCCTGCTCTTCGGCACCCTCTTCGGTTTTCTCCTTCAGAAAGGAGGAGTCACACGGTACGAGACCATCATCGGTCAGCTTTTGCTTTTGGATTTCACGGTCCTGAAGGTCATGCTCTCGGCCGTATTGACGGGAATGCTGGGCATCCAGGTTCTCCTCCAGTTCAACCTGGTGACCCTTCGCCCCCGGTACGGCTCGTTCGGATCTTCTGTCATCGGAGGGCTGATTTTCGGCTTGGGGTTCGGCCTTTTGGGCTATTGTCCTGGAACGGCCGCGGGAGCGGCGGGACAGGGGTCGCTGGACGCGCTTTTCGGCGGAGTCGGAGGAATGCTTTTGGGAACCGCCTTCTACTCGGAAATCTATCCCCGGATCGAAGCTTCCGTGCTTCGGTGGGGAAGCTTTGGAGACATCACGCTGCCAGAACTCCTGCGCACTTCCAGGTGGAAGGTGGTCATCGCGGTCGCTGCTCTTCTCGCAGCCGTTCTCTCAGCCCTTTCCCTGGCGGGCCTCTAAACGGAGATCCGTCATGACTCGGGAAATTGCCCTGGCCTTCTTCGTCCTGGCCTCCGCAATGGTCCTGTTCATCTCGGATCGGATGCGCTCCGATATCGTGGCCATCCTGGTCATGCTGACCCTTCCCTGGCTCGGCATCATCGAGCCAAAACAGGCATTTTCCGGGCTTTCCAGCAGCGCCGTCCTGTCCCTCATCGGCGTCATGGTGATGAGTGCCGGAATCGAATCCACGGGGCTTATGGCCAGAATTGCCCGTCCTCTTCTCCGCTTGGCCGGATCGGACGAAAAACGCCTGATCGTTTTCTTTTCGGCGCTCGTCGGCTCGATTTCTGCCTTCATGCAGAACATCGGTGCAGTGGCCCTTTTTCTCCCCGTTCTCCTCGAAATTTCCAGGCAGACGAAAATTCCCGCTTCCCGGCTCCTCATCCCTTTAGGCTTTTCTGCAATCCTCGGGGGTACGCTGACCCTCGTCGCATCCGGCCCCATGATCATCCTGAACGACCTTCTAAGGCAGGGCGGCCTTGCCCCGCTCGGCCTTTTCAGCGTAACCCCCGTAGGTCTTGCTCTGCTGGGAAGCGGAATCCTTTATTTCCTCTTCTTCGGAAAAGCCGTGCTGCCAGGAAACGCCGGAAAACAGGAACCCAGCGAGGGAGAACGACTTTTCGAAGACTGGGGACTCCCGAACGAGGTCGTGCGACTCAAGATCCCGCCTGGATCTTCCCTTGAGGGACAAACGCCCGAAGGGATCGACCTATGGAAGACATGGGGCTTGCACCTGCTTTTCGTGGAAGACCGGGGAAAAGCCACCTATGCCCCCTGGCGCCGGTTTCCCTTCAAGGAAGGACAAGTCCTGGGGCTAGCGGGCACGCAGGAAGGCTGCAGAGCCTTTTCCGAGAAGTTTGGGCTGAGGATGCTGGATCGCAGGGCCGACCGGGAACAGCCGCTTTTGCTTGGAAACGCCTCTTTCGCCCAGTATGTCGTCCTTCCCCGCTCTCCGCTGGCCGGCAAATCCATCCGGCAAATCGCGCTCAGGAGGAATTTCGGGGTAGAACCCCTGCTCCTGTTATCGGGAGAAAACGTTTTCCGCGAAGATTTTTCCGATTTCCCCCTTCGGCCGGGAGACGCGCTCGTGGTCTACGGGCCGTGGGACAACCTCCGGAGGCTGGGAAAGGAAGAGGGAATCACTCTCGTCACGCCGGTTTCGGGGCAACCCATGAGGGAGGAGAAGGCAATCACGGCTCTCGCCTGCTTTCTTGGCGCAATCGTGCTCGCCGTTTCAGGGGTTTCGCTTTCTCTTGCCCTGCTGAGCGGTGCCTTGGCCATGGTTCTTTTCGGGGTCCTGTCAATGGATGAAGCCTACGGCGCCATCGATTGGAAAACGGTTTTTCTCCTGGCCGGCCTCATCCCCCTGGGACTCGCGATGGATTCCACTGGAGCCGCCAGTTACCTCGCGGAACGGCTTTCCCTTTTCCTGGCGGGAAAATCTTTGACGGTGATCCTTCTCGTAATCGCCTTGCTCTCCACTGTTTTCTCGCTTTTCATGTCCAATGTCGCCGCTACAGTCCTGCTGGTCCCGTTTGCGATTTTCGTGGGGAAAGAAACTGGAGTCGATCCCAGGGGGCTCGCGATTCTGGTGGCAATCTGCGTCGCGAACTCTTTCATTCTCCCGACGCACCAGGTGAACGCTCTTCTGATTGCCCCTGGAGGATACAGAAACGCCGATTTTATCAGGGCAGGCGGATTTTTGAGCGTTCTGTTCCTCTTCGTGGCCGTACTCCTGGTTCGCCTGTTTTACCTCTGAACCCGAACCCGGGATCCCTCCTGGAGGTCCAGGCCTGCATCCCGAATCACCTCGTCGCCTTCGGCAAGCCCCTCCAGAATTTCAACAAAGCGCCGATCCGCGATCCCCGTTCGGACCCGAACGGACTTGATCCGGCTCCTCTCGATCCTCATCACCACTCGCTCCCCGCTTTCCGTAGTCCGGACCGATTCAATCGGGAGAAGAAGTACCCCCGGATGACGTTCTGTTTCGATGGCAGCCCTGACTTCAAATCCGGGCTTCAGGCGAGGGCTGTACGGAAGGTCGATCCTGACCTTTACGCGCCTCTGCACGACTCCAAGAGCCGACAGTTTTTCAAAGGCATGGGGATAAATTTTTGAAACCTTTCCCTCCAAAACCTGCTCCCCGAGAACCGGTGCGGTTACCCTTACCTTCTGTCCAACCGCTACGCTCCCCATGGTATCGCTCAGGATGTCAGAAACAACTTCCATCCTGGCCTCCGGGGCAACCGTCGCCACGAGATCTCCCGGTTGAAGAACCTGGTCTTTCTCCGGTGGAAGTTCAAGAACGATCCCTCTGATGGGACTTCTGGCAACGAGCTCGGCTCCCTTTGCCTGCAATTCAAGAACCGTCCGTTTCAAGCCCGATTCCAGGGCCGCGGCGGAATCTTCCGCGGACTTGCGTCTTTTTAGTTCCTTTTCCAGCCGCTCAAGTGCCAAAGTGGCCTCCTCGAGTTCTGAAAGGGACACCGCACCGGCTTCGTAAAGCCGTTTTCTCCTTGCGGCAATGCGGATTGCGTCAGAGAGCAGCAGCCGGGTAGATTCGACGAGGGCCGCCGCTCCCAGGCGATCTCTTTTCGCCTGCTCGAGAAGAGTTCGGGTCTCCTGAATCCGGACGTCGAGATCCGGGTTTTTCATCCGGACCAGGACTGTCCCCGGTAAGACAACATCCCCCTCCTCGACGGGAACCTCCAGGACGCGGGCCAATTGGGTCGCGAAAATCCTACGATCCCCCGGCACCTCTACGATCCCGTCTTCTTCGACGATTCGAACGAGATCCCCGCGGGCGACCCTGACCGTTTCGACCTCTTCTCCCCTGAGAAGGAGAAACCAGAGCGTTGAGGCGATCACTACGAAGCCCAGGACCCCGAAAAGGCTCTTTCTCATCATCGCTCCCCTCCCTCAATCCCTTGCCTTGATGGTTTCCGCAAAATCAAGCTTCGTGAGGCTTCGAAGGCCAAGCAAGAAAGCCAGGGCCGCAAAGGCCGCCCCCCCGGCAGCGGCAAGCACGTAGGTCCTGGGGAAAACCACCGCGACGAAGCTGAAAAGGTCCGTGCTGACCGCCCTCGCATACGCCTCGGACAGGAACCTTCCAAACGGCAGGCCGACAAAGGTCCCCGCAGCGAGGAGAAGGAGATTTTCCTTCAGAAGAAACATCGCCACCTCCTCCCTTGCAAATCCCATGGCCCTTAGGGTGGCCAGTTCCCTGCGCCTCTCGGAGAAGGCCAGGGCAGAGGAGTTGAAAATGATCGCCAGGCCCAGAAGGCTTGAAAAAGCCACAAGAATTGCAACGGAAAGGTTCATGTAAGCGAGATTCCTTTCCAGGTACTCCCGCTCCTTCTCTCGGCTGAGGACCGACGAAACATTGACCATCCCGGCCATTGCCGTTTCGGTCTCCCGACCATGCCCTCCTCGGGTTTTGATGGCAGCGGCCGTGACAAGCCCCTTCTCCTGGAGGATCGAGTTCAGGGTTTCCAGATCCAGATACGAAACCCCGCCGACCGACTTGCGGCTAAGCCCTGCCACGATGACCCTGGCTTTTCTCGAGGGCCCTTTACCGAGAAGCGTTTCCAGTTCCAGGATGTCTCCGGGCTTTGCTTTTAGCTTGCGCGCGGAGTTCCAATCCAGCAGCAGGCCCGCGACCGGCAGTCCCCTTGGGCGATTCCCCTCGTCGCTCATTCCCAAAACGGATTGCCCAGGGGCGATCCCCACAACAACCGTCTCTTCCTGTCTCCCCTTGAAGGTCAAGCGCACCGACAGCTCGAACAGGGGCTCCACGCGGACAACCCCGGGCAAACGCTCAAGGTTCAACAACTCTGTGTTTTTGACCGGGGAAGCAAACCGGGCGAGCAGATCGTACCGGAGTTCCCAGTTGAAATGCCGGTCAAAGAGCGATTCCACCGAATCCCGCGTGAAGAGCGAAACCACAAGCATGCCGATCGAAACGAGGATCCCGAGAAACGTTACCGCAGACCTCAAACGGTTCCGAAAGATCGAACGCAGGCTCATCTTCGAAGCCAGGTCAAGACGTTTCCAGACACAAGGCCATTCTTCCAGGATGAGCTTCGCGGCCCCCCGGGGAGACGGCATCCTCATGGCCTCCGCGGGGCGAATCCCCAGGATGGCCCTTGCGCCCGCGAAACCTGCCAGGCAGCCAAGCGTAAGGCTCAGCACCAGGCCTAGGCAGGCGGAACGGGGGTTGAAAGCGGCTTCCAGGCGAGGGAGGTTGAAATAGGTCGCGTAAAGGCGCGCGAACACTCGAGCCAATCCATATCCCGCCAGGATTCCGGCCACCCCCCCGATTCCGGAGGAGGCCAGGCTGTAGCCTCCGTACAGGAGCATCAGTCTTCCGTTGTCGTACCCCAGGGCTTTCATCAGGCCAATTTGCGTCCTCGCCGCCTTCACCAAACGGCTTAAAAAAACCGTTTGCATCAGGGCGGCCAACCCCAGGAAAAAGGCTGGAAGAAAAGTGGCCATTACCCGAAGCTGTTCCAACTCTCCGCGCAGGATCGCCTCGCTGATCTGGTCTTTCCGCGGGTAATCCGCCAGGTTGCCGTAGGGTTCCAGGATCGTTCGAATTTCCTTCCGGATCCGGTCCGGATCACTTCCAGGCACGAGCCGAACGAGGATTTGGTTCACCGACCCTCCGAGATCAAGGATCTGCTGGGCCTGTTTCAGGGAAATCATCGCGACGCCGAAACCGGACGGGTCTTCGAAAACAGAAGCCGCGTCCTTGACAGCGTAAACAAACTCGGGGCTTGCCGCAATGCCGACAACCTCCATGGGCTTTTCTTTCCCCTCCGCTGCGACGGACACCGTGCTCCCCGGGCTCAACCCGTTGGCTTTCGCGAACTGTGGGTTCAGGAGGATTTCCAGGACTCCGCCTTCGGGATTTTTCTCGAAAAGCCTGCCTTGCTGGACAAGGATGCGGTTCAGTTCGTTTTCCATCGGAAGCTTGAAGCTGGTCAGCCGAAGCGTCGCCCGTGTCCCGTCCGGACGAAAGAAAGAAACGTCCTTCTGGATCCGTCCGCTGGCACGGCTGACTCCGTTGACCGCCGAAATTTTCTCGACCACTCCCTCCGGGGCTCTAACGACATGGAAAAACAGGTCTGCGAAGTCGGTCTGCCGATAGAAGTTTTCCCTCGACCGAAGGAGGTTGTCCGAAACCGCCGCCATGGAGACAAAAACGGACAAGCCCACCGCAACTACAGCAACGACACCGAAAAAGGGGCCTCGCGTGGAGTGGATCGTCCGGAAAAGCTTGTTTAGAAGAGGAGACTTCACCATTCGATTTCTCCAGGTGAAACCGGGGAGGGGTTTCCGGAAATACTCGTGATCCGGCCGCTACTCATCCTTGCGATCCGTTTTGCCATCCTCCCGATGGCCGCGTTGTGCGAGACGATCACGACCGTCGTCCCGTAGATCCGGTTCGCTCTTTCCAGAAGTTCGAGGATCCGCCTTCCCGTGGAGCAATCCAGGGACCCCGTCGGTTCGTCGCAAAGAAGAAGCCTGGGGTTCTTGACCAAGGCTCGAGCGATGGCAACCCTCTGCTGTTCCCCCCCGCTCAGCTGGGAAGGGAAATGCCCCATCCGCCCGGCCATACCCACTTCTTCCAGGACTTCTTCTGGTGAAAGGGGCTTTGGGGAAAGAGCGGCAGCCAGGGCTACGTTCTCAAGCGCCGTCAGATCAGGGATCAAGTTGGAAAACTGAAAAACGAAGCCGACCACCTCTCTACGGTAGGCCGTCAGGCGTTTCTCGCTCGCCCTTTCCAGGTTCTCCCCGCCGTAAAGGATTCTGCCTTCGGTCGGAACATCCATTCCGCCGATGAGATTCAGGAGCGTCGTCTTGCCTGAACCGCTGGGCCCAAGGATGACCAGCAGCTCCCCTTCGGTGATTTCCATCGAGGTTTCCTGGAGAGCCGTTACCAGGACCTCGCCCATCAGATAGGTTTTCGTCACCT
>JAJUIT010000123.1 GCA_029267465.1 Synergistaceae bacterium | reverse complement strand
GGGTGATGTCGATGGCCCATCTCTCGTTGAGCTTTTCCGCAACACTCCGGCTTCCCTGGACCCGCGGCTTCGGTGTCTTCGTCCGGTGATGCACGAACCGCCGCTTCACCTTCAGGATCCGGTAGACCGCCTTGCGGTTGACGGCAATTCCCGCCTGGTGTCTCAAAAGGGCCCCTATCCGCCTGTACCCGAAGGTCGGCTGTTCCTGGATCAACTGCCTGATCCTTTCGGACAGTTCCGGATTCACAGCCGGGATCACACGAAAATCGGTTCGTTTCCTCCTTCTTCCGGGCTGGCAGAGACTCCTGGAAACGCCCAGCACTTCGCAGATCTTCCGTTCCGAGGCTTCCGGAACCGCCTCCCTCACTCGCTGGACGTCTTCCCGTCGAAAGGGCTAATTTGGCTTCATCGCCTCCTGCATGATGTCAAGCTCCAGGGCCATGCGCCCAACCTTCCGCTCCAGACGCCTGATCCGTTCGTCCTTCTGCTCCTCTTCGTCCCGGGGCCGGCTCCTCAGGGCGTTCTCCGCACCCGCCAGGAAGCGCTCCTTCCACCGTTCCACCTCGGCCGCTGTGAGGCCGTGAGTTCGGGCCGCTTCCGCGGTCGCCGTATTCCCCTTCAGGATCTCAAGGACCAGGGCTGCCCGCCGCTTTGCCGTCCAGCGCTGCACATCTTCCTGGCGTTCTTCAGTGTCTCCCATCCCCAACACCCCTTTCAGACACCCCTCTAGAATGTCCTATTCGTGGCTTGTCGGCTATGGGGAGCAATATACCCCTGCCAAGCTGCTGGGAGCCTTCATTGTTTTCTTTTCGGTCATGCTGTCCCACTGGAAACCGGACGCCTGAAAGGCAACCTGAATGGATTTCGGATTGCTACCGGCTCACGGCTAATACCTGGGCCAATCCTTCACTTCTTCATAATAGGCTCCTACGCCGATCTCCCTCATTCGGTTATTGATCTCCACGTGCCTTTTGTACAAGTGCTCGTCAAAGCCCGTGTTGCCACAAGGGAATTCCTCGCACTGGAAACAGAAGTCGACCTTTTTCCCCTCGCTGCAGGAGCGAACCTTGCATCCCTTGAACAGCTTGCATTGCTCTTTCCTGCATCCCCCGCACCCGGCCGCGGCCAGGTAACACAGGAATTCCCTGAAGTCCGGGTACTTCAGGAAAACGGGTTCTCCCATCAGTTCGGCGAATCGCCTGGCATAGACCTCGAAATTCCCTAGTGAATCGATCAGTCGACTGCTCAGGGCGCAGATATCGCCCTCCTCAAATGCGTAGCATTTCCCGCAATGCACACCGCAGGGACCCAGTCTCCATATCGCGATTTCGTAGGCGGTTTCCGCCATGATCGTGCGGCCTCCTTCTTCACCACTCAAAGGACTCTCGCCCGGCTGCCGGTGCCGACTCTCCGTGACCAACACGGCATCCGGGATACCCAAAAGGGGTTTCAACTTCCGGAACCAGCCCCAGGACGCACGCCAACTCTACCCTAGGCCGCCTGGGGACTTGGCCAGGGAACGTCAAAACGGGGGTATCGCGCAAAAAGCGCCTATCGTTTCTCGACCTCTCACTCCGCCTCCATTTCGGCAAGGACCTCGGTTTCCACCGGCACGCCTCCGTGAAGGTTCCCACCGGTCACAACCCCGCTGACCGGCTTGAGCGGCAGAAGTTCCGTTATGAGGATCGAGACGAAGATGAGGACACAGCCGACGATCATCTTCCCGGTAAAGATCTCCCCGAGGACAATGGCCCCCGCTACCGCCCCGAACACTCCTTCCAGGCTGAGGATCAGTGCTGTGTGAGTCGATGTTGTGTGCCTTTGGGCCACGTTCTGGGTCACCAGGGCAAACACCGTGCCGAGAAAGATGTTATAGGCCAGCGCCGCCCAGGCCGCAGGGGTTGTTTGGAGCGGGAACCGTTCAAGGAACGGGGCCAGGCAGAGGGCCGCGAGACCGACGACCCCGATCTGGATGACGGCAAGAGGCACAGGGTCATGATCCCTCACGGACCGTTCGACCACCAGCATGTGGAGAGCGAGAAAAAGAGCGCTCAGCAGGCTGAGCCCGTCCCCGAGACCGATGGAGAAATCCACCTGGAGCGTCAGGAGGGACATCCCCGCAAAACAGATAAAAGCCGTGAAAAATGCCCCGAAACCCGGGAAACGCCGAGTCTCGACCCATAGAAGAAGGGGCACGAGGACGACGTAGGCCGTCGTAATGAAGGCTTGCTTCCCCGCTGTGGTGAAAACCAGCCCCGTCGTCGAGGCCAAAAAAGACATCGCCAGGATGCACCCGGCCAGCAGGCCTGACCTTGCGGCCGAAAGTGTGAGGGCGGCCATGCGGCGGCGAAAAATGACAGACAGGAAAAGAAACGACGGGATGAATCGGAACGCGATCAGCCAAAGGGGAGTGAAGCTATCCAGGGCAGCCTTCACGGCGACGTAGCCGACGCCCCAGAACAGGGCCACCCCTAAAAGGGCCGTATCCGCAAGGAGCATGGATCTTTTTGGAATCATCAGGAGTTCCCTCCAGGAAAAGTTCTCCTAGACTAACACAACGGCCGACCGAGGTGATCCCCTCTTCAAACGGGAAAAGCCCTTTCAGCACAGTCCTTTCAGGGACGGCAAGTTCAAGCCCGATGTTCCTTGCCCCTGGGACGCCAGGCAACCAAGAGCCCTCGTCATACCCGGGACCCCGCCAGCGAATTCGTCAATCGGCCTCCATTTCGGCGAGCGCTTCGATTTCCACAAGCGCCCCGCCGTGCAGGTTCCTGCTAGGCACAACCACGCGGGCCGGCCTGTGAGCACCGAAAAAATCGGCATACGCCGCGTTCACCTCGTCCCAGTATTCCACATCGGGGACATAAACCCGGCACTGGACGACATTCTCCCTGGAGAGACCCGCCGCCAGCAGGATTCTCTCCACTTTGACCAGGGCCTGTTTTGTCTGTGAGCACACTGAGCCTTCCGGCATCATGCCTGTCTCAGGGTCAACCGGAAGCTGTCCGGAAATTTAGAGCATCGCGTTCGAAATAACTCCTGGAACGTAGTGTCCGGCGCCCTTGCGAAAGCCCTGCGGAATAACGGTTTTCATCCTCATTCCCCCCCGGGTTCAGGCATCTTCCGCCCTGTCGGGGGCGGCATCTCCGCAAGAATTTCTCCCTCTCAAGAGATGATCGTGTTCAACGGGCTGTTCTCGACAAGAACCATGCTCCTCGCCTCCAGAGGCAAAGGGGCAGCTGCCATTCATTATCCGCCTGCCTGGACTTTCCTGCACGCCTCCCGTATGTTTCTCTCCCGCCAAGCCATGCCACTCGCCCCAATCCTGTCCATGACTACCGAAAGGATGCGAGCGGAATCGAGACAGTAAGAACAAGGCAAGCAAAACGAAGGGGGATCCCTAGGGATCCCCCTTCGTTTTGCTTGCCTTGTCTTTTTCCCGGATCACTGGGCTTTCTTTTTCAATTCCTGGATCACGTCTTCCGTGATATCCACCCCGCCGACAAAGACCTGGGCCCTGCTGATCACCATGGTCAAGCCCTTGGCCTTGGCCACCGAACGAATGGCGAGGTCGATGTCCTTGAACAAGGGCGCGAGCAGCTTCTGCTCTTCCGTTGCGGCCTCATTGCGCTTTGCCTTGTAGATCTCTTCCTTTTTCTTGTTGTCCTTTTCCTTTTCGATCGCACTCTTGGCTTCGGCCTGCTTCTTCTGGACGATCGCCTGGACCTGCTTGCTGACCTGGGCCATCTTCGGGTGCTGGGAAAGGACTTTCTGGGGTTCGACGACCCCGATCTTTTCCTCGGCCAGGGCGATCCCCGCGACCATTGACAGGATAAAGCCGACCAGGACTGTGAAAAGAACCGTCTTCTTGCTTGAAGCCCTCAAAGCAAACTCCCTCCTTTGGGATATTTCCTTGTCGCGGCGTAAAGTCTACTATCGATAGCCCGCCAAGTCCACGTAAAAATACTCAATCGGCGCTGTTCCTTCTACTGCCCCTTGCGTTTGGTCAGCTTTACGATTGCTTTCTCCAGTGCCCGGTTGAACTCCCTTGGACGGTTGAGCATGAGGAAGTGGTCCGCTTTTTGCAGGACGATGGCGTCGTAGGAAAACATGTGCCGGCGGTTTGCCGCGTAGTCAATCGGCCATAGACCTCCGTTCACCGTGATGACCGGGATAGACAGGCTTTCGAACACCCTTGCCGCCTCTCCGGAGACATACTGCGACAGCATCTCCCGCATGGCGCTCATCGCCACGGCGGGCGGCGCGGAGGACATGTCCGCTAGGATCCACTCCCGAAGGCGGGGATCGGATCCGGGGGCCATCATTTCGCCAACGAATTGGCGGCAGCCCGAAACGAAATCTTTTTCGAAGGGAGCCACCATCGCTTCGAGCTCCTCCCGTGTCATCGGATACTCGACGTTCTCGAGCGTATCGACACCCACGAGGCCGATCACCCGGTCCGGCATGAGTCGGGCCGCCTCCGCGATCACGGTTCCTCCCATCGAGTGCCCCACAAGGATCACGGTTCGGCTTCCGACCGCCTCCGTTACGGCCTTTACGTCCTCGCCGAAAGAAGCCATCGTGTAGTTCGCACGTCCCATCCCGGAATGACCGTGCCCTGCGAGGTCGATCGTGACGACCCGGTGTCTTTTCGAGAAACGAGGGACCTGCTCCCGCCAATAGCGGGCATCGCAGCTCCAGCCGTGGACGAAAACGAGGGTCGGCTCCCCAGCGCCATGGACCTCGTAGGAGATGGGCGTTCCATCCCTGGAAAGGACGATCGCGGGGCAAGCTGCCTGGGCCCCTGCCGCCCCGATGAGCAGGACCGTAAAAAAGAAACCGAAGGCCAGGGCCTGGAGCCCCAGCCGCTTCAAATTCTTCACCCTTTCATCCTTCCTTTCGCTTGAGAACGGAAAATTGCTACACTTCTCATCATACAACGGCGGCAGGATTCCATACCTGGTTACGGAGCTCGGAGAAATACTGGAGGGGGTGTCACCCCTTGCCGAACCATAAGCAGGAGCAGGCCAACGTACACCAACAACTCCTCAGCGTGTTGCCCCAGGAATTCAAGCCCAATACGACAAGGAGGATGCTTGGCAGGAAAGGGTTTGTTCGTCCACGTTCCTGCGGGCCAGAATCGAAAATAGCCGCGAGCGGGAATGGGCGATTTAAACCGGGCATGTGGTCACAGCACGGGATCCCCATCAACTGGATGAAATTAGGTTTAACGAGTTAGGCTTCGCGAGGTGTCTTTTCCGCTGGGCCCTTTCAGCACAGGCACCGACTGCCCCGGTTTCCCGGTTCATTGATAAGTCCGGCCGTCGTGCCTAATCCAGCCCGCCGGGTGGCGTCCCGCCGGATCCCGGTGAGTCCAGTGAATCACTCCGCCCTGCGGGTTCCACTCGTATTCCCCGCAGAATTCCACCCGGTCTCCAACCTTGAGTCCTTCAATTCTCGGAGCCTGGTCAATATTGTGGGAGACAAGCAGCG
>JAJUIT010000162.1 GCA_029267465.1 Synergistaceae bacterium | reverse complement strand
GTCCTTTCCTCCACGGCAGAGGCGCGGGATCCCTACACCGCGGGGCACCAGAGGAAGGTCGCCCAGCTTGCCGGGGCGATCGCCCGGGAAATGGGGCAGGGGGAGCGGTTCGTCGAGGGCGTGGTCCTGGCGTCCCTGGTCCACGACATCGGGAAGATCGTGGTTCCTTCGGAACTTCTGAGCAAGCCGGGCAGGCTGACCCCGCTGGAGTTTGACCTGATCCGCGTCCACCCCGGGGCAGGGGCCTCGATCCTCGGTTCGATCGACCTGCCGTGGCCGCTGGCGGAGATCGTCCTCCAGCACCACGAGCGCATGGACGGAAGCGGCTACCCGAAAGGGCTTGCGGGGGATTCCATCCTCCGGGAAGCCCGGATCCTGGCGGTGGCGGACGTGGTTGAGGCCATGGCCTCCCATCGCCCCTACCGGCCTGCCCTCGGGATCGGCAGGGCGCTGGAGGAGGTCGAGGCGGGGAGGGGAAAACTCTTTGATGAGCACGTGGTGGACGCCTGCCTTTTCCTGTTCCGGGAAAAGGGGTTCACTTTCCGGGAAGCGCAGGATGCCCTAAGCCCCTGGGCCCTGGCCCTGTAGTTCGGTTTATGCAATTTGAGAAAAATAGAATTTGTTTGACAGCCCGGCCCTTTCATACGAAACTGGAAGGGCTTAATTTGGCATCCAATTCAGACCTTTGGGAGGACGGAAAGATGGACATCGAGCGATTCACGGCGGTGGTTGACACCCATACTGGCGGTGAGCCGACACGTCTGGTCGTGGGCGGGGGCCCCCTCCTCAAGGGAACCACGATTACCGAGAAGTGGCTGGATTTCATGGAAAACCATGACGATTTCAGGGCCTTCGTCATGAACGAGCCCCACGGGCATTCCGACATGTTCGGAGCCCTCCTTGTACCGGCCTGCCACCCGGAAGCCCACTACGGGATCATTTTCATGGATGCCGCCACCAGCCTTTCCATGTGCGGCCACGGGTCCATCGGGCTGGGCCGGACCCTCGTCGACCTGGGGATGATCAGGAAAACGGAACCCTTTACCGAAGTCGTGCTCGACACCCCCGCGGGCCTGGTCCGCCTGAAGGTCGAGGTAAAGAACGGAATCGTGGGGGATGTCATCCTGAGCAATGTCCCGGCTTTCGTCTACGCCCGGGATGTCGAGCTGACGGTTCCCTCCCTGGGAAGGCAGATCCACCTGGATATCGCCTACGGGGGAAATTTCTTTGCCATCGTTCCGGCCGGGCAGCTGGACCTTTCGATCACGCCCGAGGAATGCGGGAGGATCGTTCCCCTGGGGCTGGAGATCCTGAGGGAGGTCAACAAGGCGGTGAAGGTGCAGCACCCCGAGGAAAAGGCCATCGATCACGTGGCCCTGGTGGAATTCAGCCTGGAGAGACCGGGGCAGGTCACGCGGAACACGGTCGTCTGGGGAGAGGGGAACCAGGACCGTTCCCCCTGCGGCACGGGAACCTGCGCCAAGATGGCGCTTCTGGCCGCCAAGGGCAAGCTGGCCCCGGGCGAGAAGTTCCTTCACCAGAGCATCACGGACAGCCTTTTCGAAGGCTGGTACGAACCGGGTCCCCGGGTGGGCGGCTTTGAAACGGTCCTTCCGTACCTGAAAAGCCGCTCCTATGTCACGGGTTTCAATTTCCTCCTGAAACAGCCGGAAGACAAGGTCGGGGAAGGTTTCCTGCTGAAACGCTGAGCAGCCGGGAGGCAAGCGAAATGAACTGCCAGGGCGGCTGGCACCTGCCCCTGCCCAGAGGATGCCGAAAAAGACCCCCGTGTGAAAGGCCTGCCTGAACCAAAGCGGCTTGTCCCGAACCCGGGAGAGCGAGTCTGCTTTCCCCTGACGATGCCAAGGGAGGTCTTTCTGCATGTCCGTGAACAAGGTTGACGTTGCGATCATCGGCGGCGGGGTCCATGGCTGCTCCACCGCCTACCATCTCGCCAAGAAGGGGTTCAAGGTCGCCCTTTTCGAGCGGGATTTCATCTCCTCCGGGGCCAGCGGCCGCAGCGCCGCGGGAATCCGGCTGCAGTTCGGCACGGAAGTGAACTGCCTTCTGGCCCAGTACAACATCCAGGTCTTTAAGACCCTCGAGCAGGACCTCAACTACCCGCTTCCCCTCGAGTACGACCCGGCAGGCTACCTCTGGATCGCCTACACGGAAGGCCAGATGGCCCAGATGGAAAAGAACGTGGCCCTGCAGAACAGCCTGGGCAGCCCCAGCCGGATGCTCACCGCTGAAGGCATCCGGGAAGTGGCTCCCTACCTCAACACCGAGGGGATGCTGGGCGGCAGTTTCTGCCAGGAGGATGGGCATATCAACCCCCACACCCTCTGTTTCGCCTATGCCGACTCCGCGGCGAAGCTCGGCGCGGAAATCTACAAGAAGACGTCCGTCACGGGGCTCATCGTCAAGAACGGCCGCGCGGCAGGGGTTCACACCACCCGTGGAGACTGGGAGGCGGACGCCGTGGTCTGCTGTGCCGGGCCCTGGAGCGTTGAAGTCGGGAAATGGGCGGGGTTTGACATCCCCATCACGCCGGAGAGGCACCAGGTTCTCATCACGGAACCCGTGGAACGCATCAAGCACCCCATGACCCTCTGCCAGGACGACGGCGCCTACGTGAAGCAGTGCCCGAACGGAACGTTCTACATGGGCTGGGACAACCCGAAGGACGAGCACGACGCCGAGTACATCGTCAACTGGCACTTCCTGCACGAAGTCACCCGGCGCATCATTCCCCGGATGCCGATCCTGAAGGACATCCGCGTGGTTCGCCAATGGTCGGGTCCCTACGACATCACGCCGGACCACCAGGCGATTGTCGGGAAAACACCCATGGAAGGGCTCTTCATCGACTGCGGGTGGAGCGGTCACGGGCTCCAGTTCGGTCCTTCCATCGGCCGGATCATGGCCGAGCTGGTGAACAACGAGACGCCCTTTATCGATGTGTCGGTGTTCCGCTACAGCCGGTTCGAGGAAAACGATCTCTTCTTTGAGCCCTGCTGCATCTAGCACGATCCCGCGCTGATCCCGCCGGGGGGGGGTGAAGCTTCAGAGCCCCCCAGCAGTTTAAGCTTACTCTTCTTT
>JAJUIT010000032.1 GCA_029267465.1 Synergistaceae bacterium | reverse complement strand
CCAGGAAGGCGATCAGGGCCTCGGGGACGCTCCCCTGGCAGGTGGGGTCGAAGGCGTAGCCGGGGCGGATCTCCTCCAGGGTTCGCCCGAGGTCATATCCGAACCGCGTTTCGATCTCGGAGCGAATTTCGGTTTTCGAGGAACCGCTGCGGGCAAGGAAAATCGCGGCGGCTACGGCCTGGGCCCCCTTGATCCCCTCCGGGTGGTCGTGGGTTGGAAGGGCGCTGTAGCGGGCCAGCTCGAGGGTTTCTTCCAGCGTGCCGCAGGCCCAGCCCACCGGCGAGACCCGCATGGCGCTGCCGTTGCCGTAGCTCTGGTAGGGCTCCGGGCGGCGGGACAAAAGCCAGTGCCGGAAGCCCCGGCCGTACCCCGCGTCGGGGTAGCGGCGGCCCCAGCGCCGGTAGGCTTCCTCGAAATCGCCCCTCGTGAGGAGAACCTCCGCCGTCGCGACGGTGAGGACGGTGTCGTCGGTCCAGCGGGAGGCGGGGGAAAAGAGGGGAAAGTCGGTGGTCTTGACGGGCCGGCGTTCGTAAGCGGAGCCGACGATGTCGCCGGCGATGGCCCCGTAGAGGGGGGTGACTCCGCGGGGAGCGGACCCCGCTTCAGGCCCGGCTCCCGTGCCGGACAGGAACGGCTCGGGCGGTGTCAGCCGGTCGGGGGGAAAGGCCCCGTTTCTCCGGCTCACGTGCAGGTTCCTGCGCCGGTTGACGTCGGCCAGAAAACCGTTGGGTTCCTGGCGGGTCCTTCGCGCTTTTTCCTCCGGCAGGGCGAAAAAGGCGGAGTGGATGGCCTCTCCCTGGTGAACCAGGGAAAAGCCCGTTTTCGAAGCCGATTCGAACCGGCACTCGACCCCCAGCCCGGCAGCCGGGAAGGTTTCGCCCGGCAGGTCGGCGCAGGCTTCCAGGAAAGCCTGCGCCTCCTGGAGCGTCGGGGCTTCCTTTTTCCCCTTTTCTTCGGAAATCAGGCTTTCCAGGGCATAGCTTTTCAGGAGCCTGGGGTGCAGGCGGGCGTAGGCGGACGGCAGGGAAACGGCGTCGAACCCCACCGGCTTCCCGTGGGCGAAGACCAGCAGGCCGCACTGGCATTCCCGGCAGGGGATCTCGCGCTCGACCTCGAGGAGGGCTTCCTTCCTGGACTCGAAAACGTCCCGCTGGGCACCGGTGGCGGAGCGGACGCCCGCCTTTTCGGAAAGGTCGCGGATGGAGCTCCACACGGCTCCCTGGTCGCTGCGGTGGACCCGCCCCGCCTTCAGCGACATCGTGACGGACAGGTTCTTTTCGATCCGGGCGCTCCGGGTCATCACGAAGCCCGAGTCCTCGAAGGCGTTGGAGACGTAGCGCCACCTTCCCTGCTCGGTGCAGCTCACGGGGATCACGGAACGGCTTTTCGGGGCCAAAAGGATCGTGGTGTTCAGAACGCGGTTCTGCTTGGCGCCCCGCAGCTCTTCCCCGTCCAGGAGCAGGACCGCCGTGTCGCCCAGGTTTTCCACCGACAGCTCCGGCACGGAGCCCCCATGGCTCACTTCCGTGACGACCAGGGTCCGGCTTTCCAGGGCCTCCGCCAGGGTCAGGTACGGGAAAACGCCGGGGACCTCCCAGGAAAGAGGAAAAACGGTCAGTTCGCCGACGGACTTCGGCTCGCCGGGGCAGAGCCGCCTGATCCAGGCCGCTGCCAGTTCGGGTGTGCTCATGTGGATCACTCTCCCTTTCGCAGGTGTTGCGGCAAGTTTAGCGGTGCAGGGCGACAGGATAAGGGGGGCTGACGTTTCAGAGGCTCTGACGGCACATCAACATGATAAACTATCGTTATGAAGAAAATCTTGGTCCTGGTCCTTGCGGGTTTTCTTGCCTGGCCTCTTCCTTCCCTTGCTGCCGTGCCACCGCTGGATTCCTTCCAGCCGGTCCACGCCGAGGGGGGGAAAACGTGGCTTTTCAGCCCAGCGGGCACGAAGGAACTGAAAGACGCCGAAACGGGCGAGAAAATCATGGAAATATGGGTCCGGGTGGACGTCCCGGAGAGAAAGCTGCGGGACGTTCTCCAGTGGCACTACTCCCCGAAAAGGAACGCCTACCGGGCCCTGGACGCCTACACGTACGATTTCAAGGGGCACCTGGTGGACCAGTGACTGGTGGAACCGTCGTGGGCGCCGTGGACGCCCGTTCGGAAGGGATCCCCGGAGGAGAAAGTCATCAGGAAGGCTTTCGGGAAGCCGTGAAAAAGGCCCCCGGGAAAACACCGGGGGCCTTCGGCATTTCTACACGTCGAGGTTTCGCACTTCCCTGGCGTGGGTCTCGATGAATTCCCGCCGGGGGCCGACGCTGTCGCCCATGAGGATGCTGAACAGTTCGTCCGCGGCCACCGCGTCCTCGATTTCCACGCGCTTCACGATCCTCCGGGCGGGGTCCATGGTCGTCTCCCACAGCTGCTCGGGGTTCATTTCCCCCAGCCCCTTGTAGCGCTGGACGGAGATTTTCTTCTTGTCTCCCATCTTTTCCTGAATGGCCTTGAGCTCCTTCTCCGTGTAGCAGTACTGGACGTTCTTGCCGTCCGAGACGCGGTAAAGGGGAGGCTGGGCCACGTACAGGTGGCCGTTTTCGATCAGCTGGGGCATGTAGCGGTAAAAGAGGGTCAAAAGCAGCGTCCGGATGTGCGCGCCGTCGACATCCGCGTCTGTGTTGTGGCAGCAGACGCCGCCGGTGCCGCAGACGAAGGTTTCGTCCCCTTCGACGGAGAAATCGTAAACGTGGCGGCCGCCGCAGGGAACCTTCCGGACCTCCTTGACGGGCAGCCCCACGAGGTTTCCCGGCATGGGCCTGCGAAGCGTCCTCCTGACCGAACCCTTGCATCTGGCCAGCTTTTCTTCGAGAAGGGCGGCGTTCCCGTGTCCTCCCCAGACGGCCTCCAGGGCCAGGAGGTCCGCAGGATCGGTTACCGAGAGCGTGTAGGCCGTATGGCGGGTCGTCACCGGCTTGCCCCGGATCAGGCCGGAGGCTTCGCCGTTCGGTTCGCGCGAGGTCAGGCCGGCGAGGACTCCTCTTTCCAGGAAAAGGTACTGGAGCTGTTCCGCCAGGAGGCGGGAGGTCGTGGTGAGGGAGATCCCGTGCTTGTGGAGAGTGCCGTCGCCGAGGAAATAGCCTTCCAGGAAGGACTCCTTGAGGGCCGGCTTAACGTTGAAAACCAGGTCGGGTACCGCTTTTGTCCAGGCCCTCGGGTTCTCGAAGCCCAGAAGGTGCCTGAAGATCGAGCCGACGACCCGGTTCAGGATTCTCAATTCAGCCGCCCTGCCGCCTCCCGGCCTGTAAAGGGCCGGTTCGATCCCGAAGGAGGACCGGAAGGCCGAAACCAGTCTAGGAACTAGCGGCTCGTTCCTTTTCCCGATTGCCAGCCGAACGCCCCCCCTCAGGCTGAAGGAGCCTTCCGCGATGAAGAAGCCCAGCAGGAACAACAGGGCTTCCGTAACCGCGAGCATCCTCGGGATCGCCTGGTCCGCGTAATGCCTCGGGGTCAGGACCACTTCCTCCCCGAGGGTGTCGATGTCCTCGAGGGGAAGATCGGACAGGTTGAGGTACGGCCGAACCCGGTTCCTGGGGGCGCCCCTGTACTGTTCACGCCATATCCTGTCGAGGGTGCTCGGCAGGAGGGTGTATTGCCCCTCGACGGTTTCGCTTTCGAGGCCCAAAAGGGTCGCGTAGGCCCTGAAGTGGCTCTCGGTCGGTCTCGATGTCCCCTTTTCCCAGGCATGAAGCGTGCAGAGTTGTGAAACCCCGAGGGCTCGGCAGGCTTCCTTCAGCGGCAGCCCCAGGGCGACTCGCCTGTCATGGAGAAGGGTCCCGAGGGTTTCGGAGATGAGGACCCTGGGTTCGACCAGTTCGGGTTCATCCGCGTGTTCAGCCCGGACGACCTGTTCCTGGTATTCCTCGACCGAAGGCCCGCGGAGGACGATATCCTCTTCCGCGTCCGCTTCGCGCAGGGCCCGGACCAGGTCGATCCGGCACGGGGCTGTTTCGGCGGCCGGAAGCCTGGAAAGGCAGGCAAGGACATCCCCGGGTTGGATCTCGTCGCCCCGCTTCAGGACGGGCCTGCCGTCGTTGCCCCTGACGAAGACGCTGTGCTCCCCTGTCACGGTGACGGACCGGCCGTAGGCCGCCCTGATTTCGTAAAGGTCCCCGTCATGGGTGTGGCTCAGGACGGCCTTGATGGGTCGATAGCGGGATTGACCGGTATTCGGGTCGAAACAGAGGACCGACCATTCATCGGGGCTGTCCGCTTCCCGGAAAAGCCCGTCGATGAAGGTTCCGACCCGAACGAAGTGAACCTTGCCGTCTCTGTCCCGGACGAGGGTGCAGGACTCCCCGTCCACGCTCATGATGATGCAGTGATGGTATCTTAGCTTGCTCGGATCGAAATCTTCCCCGACCCCCGCCCCCAGGGCCTGGATGATCGTCTTGATCTCCTGGTTGCTGAAGATGCGGTCGAGCCGGGCTTTTTCCACGTTCAAAATCTTGCCCCGCAGCGGCAGGATCGCCTGGAAATGCCGGTCCCGGCCCTGCTTGGCCGAACCTCCGGCGCTGTCGCCCTCCACGATGTACAGCTCGCATTCCGCCGGGTTCTTGCTGGAGCAGTCCGCCAGCTTGCCCGGAAGCTCGAGCCCCGACATGGCGGACTTGCGGCGGACCAGGTCCCGGGCTTTGCGGGCGGCTTCCCGCGCCTGGCGGGCCTTGACGGCGTTCTCCACCAGGGGCTTGAGGACGTCGGCACGGTCCTCGAGAAGCTCCATCAGGCCCTCGTAGACGATGGAATCGACGATGCCCTTGATTTCGCCGTTGCCGAGCTTGGTCTTCGTCTGTCCCTCGAACTGGGGTTCCGGCAGCTTGACGGAAATGACGGCGGTCAGTCCTTCCTTCAGGTCGTCTCCGCCGAGGTTTTCGTCCTTTTCCCTGAGGATCTTCTGCCGGCGGGCCATTTCGTTGACGGCCCGGGTGAGGGCGGTCCGGAACCCGCTGACGTGGGTCCCGCCCTCCACCGTGTGGATGAGGTTGGCGAAGGCGTAGATCCGTTCCAGGTAGGAATCGTTGTACTGGATCGAGACCTCGACGATGACCCCGTCCTTTTCCCCCCGAACCGTCAGGGGCGGGGCGAAAAGGACGGTTTTGCCCCGGTTCAGGTATTCCGCGAACAGGGCGATGCCCCCGTCGTACTTGAAGATCTTCTCCTTGGGTTCGTTCTCGTCCTTCAGGGTGATGCAGAGGCCCGGGTTCAGGAAGGCCAGCTCGCGGATGCGGCCGGACAGGATGTCCCAGGAGAAGGTGGTTTCAGTGAAGATGGTGGAGTCGGGGAGAAAGTGGATCCGCGTTCCCCTTCGCTCGGCCGGTTCTCCCGCTTCCAGGTCCGTCACGGGGATGCCGCGCTCGAAACGCTGGCGGTGGGTCGTGCCGTCCCTCCAGATCGTCACCTCGAGCCACTCGGACAGGGCGTTCACGACGGAAACGCCGACGCCGTGAAGGCCGCCGGAAACCTGGTAGGCCTTCTTGTCGAACTTGCCCCCGGCGTGTAGCTTGGTCAGGACGACCTCGGCGGCCGGGCGCCCGGTCTGCGGGTGAATGTCCGTCGGGATTCCGCGCCCGTTGTCCGTGACGGAGACGCTGCCGTCGGACTTCAGGCAGACCTCGATCTCGGTGCAGAAGCCGGCCATGGCCTCGTCGATGGAGTTGTCCACGACCTCGTAGACGAGATGGTGGAGGCCCCGGGGGCCGGTGTCCCCGATGTACATGCCGGGACGGCGGCGGACGGCCTCGAGTCCTTCCAGGATCTGGATATCTTTTGCGGTGTACTTGGCGGATGGCGTCATGAACGGATCGGTCCTTTCCTTTTCTTCAAGGGGCGGTCAAGAGGGGCTCCCGGCCGGGTGGCCTCCTGGAAACGCTCGAAGCGGCGAGCCAGGGTCATGGGGGTGAACCCCGTGGCCATGACGCTGCCGTCGCGCAGGATAATGGCCGTTTCGTTTCCCTCTCTCACGAGGGCGACGACGCGGCCCAGATCGACGAGTCCGTCCTCTTCAAGCGGCAGGAACACAGGATTAGCCTCCAGGCGGGAAAAGATGGTCTGCCTACAAAGCAATTATACCAAAAGCCGGTTTGAAGGCCGGGTGTTGACATTTCGCGGGGCTTCGTGTTGAATGTTTTATCTATTTTGCTAAACACATCGTTTGTGGGAAAATTTAAAGCGACCCCATCAGAGTCAGGGAGGGTGATGCCCATGTACGGAAAGGCTTGGGAAAAGCTGAAAGAAACGGACCCAGAAATTGCCGGGGTGATCCGGCGGGAGGCGCGCCGGCAGCAGAACCAGATCGAGCTGATCGCTTCCGAAAACGTGGTTTCCACGGCGGTGCTGGCGGCGATGGGTTCCGTCCTGACGAACAAGTACGCGGAAGGATACCCTGGAAAGCGCTACTACGGAGGGTGCGAGGAGGTGGACGCGGCGGAGGAGCTGGCCCGGGAGAGGGCGAAGAGGCTTTTCGGGGCGGATCACGCCAATGTCCAGCCTCACTCGGGTTCCCAGGCCAACATGGCGGTCTACTTCGCGGCCCTGAAGCCGGGCGACACCATCCTGGCCATGAACCTGGCCCACGGGGGACACCTGACCCACGGTTCCCCGGTCAACTTCTCCGGCCAGCTGTACAACATCGTTCCCTACGGGGTGCGCCGCGATACCGAGACGATCGATTTCGAACAGGTGGAGCGCCTGGCCCTGGAGTACCGGCCGAAGCTCATCGTCTGCGGCGCGACGGCGTATCCGAGGGTGATCGACGCGGAAGCGTTCCGGGCGATCGCCGACAGGGTCGGGGCCTTCCTGATGTTCGACATGGCCCACATCGCGGGTCTGGTGGCCGCGAAGCTCCACAAGGACCCGGTGCCGTTCTGCGACTTCGTCACCACTACGACGCACAAGACCCTCCGGGGACCCCGGGGCGGCATGGTCCTGTGCCGGGCCGAGCAGGCGAAGGCGGTCGACAAGGCGATCTTCCCCGGGATGCAGGGGGGGCCGCTGATGCATGTCATCGCGGCCAAGGCCGTGGCCTTCCAGGAAGCCCTGAAGCCCGACTTTGCCCAGTACCAGCGCAGGATCGTGGAAAACGCGCGCGTGCTGGGAGAGGAACTGGCAAGGCGCAATTTCAGGCTGGTTTCGGGGGGAACCGACAACCATCTTCTCCTCGTGAGCCTTGCGGATCGAGGGCTGACCGGCAAGGCGATGGAGGTTGCCCTCGACAGGGCGGGGATCACCGTGAACAAGAACGCCGTCCCCTTTGATCCTCAGCCTCCCATGGTGACGAGCGGCTTCCGGGTCGGGACTCCCGCCGTGACCACGAGAGGCTTCGGCCCGGCAGAGATGGCGAAAATCGCGGAATGGATCGAACGCATTGCGAAGGACCCGCAGGATGAAGAGCAGCTGGCGCGGATCAAGGGGGAAGTGCTGGAGCTGTGCCGGGCGTTCCCGCTTTACCCGGATTTCGAGGCCTGAAGCGGCGCCGGGAGAACCTGCCGGCATTTGTCCAGGGCGGGACCCCGGGAGGGGCACCGCCCTTTTTCATGCCGATTTCAGGATTCGCAACGCCTCGGATTCCAAGATCTTCTCGAAGGCCCACCCGGCGTAGGAAAGTCCCAGGCGGCTCGAATAGACCGCGCTGATTTCCCAGCTGATCGCTTCGAGACCCTCCAGGGGGATCTCCCGGGTCGGAAAGCAGGCAGCCCTTCCTCCCAGGATCCCGCGGTTCACGATGGCCAGGCAGATTCCCTCCGAAACGAAGCGGGCGGCCACGGCGGGGTCGTCCAGCCACAGGTCGGATTTCGGCTTCACCTGGTGCTGAAGGAGGTAGTCTTCCACCACGGGAGACAGGAAGCAGGTGGGGATGTAGCGGGCGATGGTTTCTCCGTTCAGGGCTTCCGGGGGAAGAAGGGCGGCTTCTTGCCGCGGGAAATCCGGCGGGGCGATCAGGGTCAGGCTTTCCATGCCCAGCGAACGCGTGATGAGCCCCGTGCTGGGCAGGTTCCTGCGGTTTCCCCCGACGACGGCCATCTCGATCTCGCCGGACGTAAGACGCTGAAGGAGAGAACCCTGCCGGTCGGTCAGAAGGGTGACCTGAATATCCGGGAACTCGGTCCGGAAGCGCTTCAGGACCGGAGGCAGCAGGCTCATGGCCGGGTGAAGCTCGAAACCGACGGAAAGCTTGCCCGTCTTCAGTTCCTTCATTTCACGGAAGCGCTCCGGGATCCCGTCCGCCTTCTCCAGGACCTCCTTCGCCAGGACAAGGAGAGTCCGTCCTTCGGGCGTCAGCGAAACGTTCCGCCCCTTCCGGTTGAAAAGCCGGACCCCGACGGACTTTTCCAGGGCAGCCACGTGCTGGCTGATGGCCGGCTGCGACATGTAGAGGGTTCGCGAAGCCTGGAGGAATCCCCCCTCTGAGACGACGGTGCAGAAAACCCTCAGCTGGTTCAGGTTCATTGCAAGGCCTCCCTATAAGTCCTGCTTATAAAGATAACGATATATTAAGGTATTGAAAATTATAACTCAGGACGTATCCTCAGAAAACAACCTTCATTTCAGGTGAAGACCTATCTTTCTTCCTCGGGAGGAACGGAGATGATCGCGTTCTTTGACTGGCTGGCGGGACAGCTGTGGGGATGGCCCATGATGATCCTGATCTTCGCCTGCGGCATCGTTTTCAGCTTCAAAACCGGCTTTTTCCAGATCCGGCACCTCGGGTTCGTGCTGAAGAACACCCTGTTCAAGATTTTTGACCGGAAGACGAAAGGCGAGGGGACCATGACGCCCTTCCAGGCCGTCTCGACCGCGCTGGCGGGAACGGTCGGCAACGGGAACATCGCGGGAGTCGCGACGGCAATCGCCATCGGCGGGCCGGGAGCGGTCTTCTGGATGTGGGTGGTGGCGATCTTCGGCATGATGACGAAGATGGTCGAGGTCACCCTGGCCGTCCATTACCGCGTCAGGGACGAGAAGGGCAATTTCTACGGCGGCCCGATGTACTACATCGAGAAGGGGCTCGGCAAGCAGTGGAAGCCCCTGGCGCAGTTCTTAGCGGCGATGATGATCCTCGGGGCCCTCGGGACGGCTGTCTGGGTCCAGCCGGCGACGATGGCCTCGGCGATGAAGAACGTTTTCAACATTCCCCCGCTCGTGACGGCAGGGGCCTCGGTGGTTCTGACCGCCCTGGTGGTCCTGGGAGGCTTCAAGCGGATCGGGCAGTTCTGCGAGAAGCTGGTTCCCTTCATGTGCGCCTTCTACATCGTCGGGGCGCTGGGAATCATCGGCGCCAACATCGCCCGGCTGCCGGAGGTGTTCGGCCTGATCTTCCGCTATGCCTTCCAGCCGGCTCCGGCCGTCGGAGGGTTCGCGGGCGCTTCCCTCATCCTGGCGATGCGCCGGGGAATGTCGAGGGGCATGTTCTCCAACGAGGCGGGCATGGGGTCGGCCCCGATGGTCCACGCCACGGCCATCACGGACCATCCCGTTCGGCAGGGGCTGTTCGGCGTGTTCGAGGTCTTCATGGACACGATCGTCATCTGCACCATGACCGCCCTGGTTATCCTCATCGCGGCCCCGGACCTGTGGTACAGCGGCCTGAACGGCGTCGACCTCACCTTCGCGGCTTTCGAGTCCCTCTACGGGGCCTTCGGGAAGGCGATCGTCGCGATCGGTGTCCTGCTGTTCGCCTTTTCCACCATGGTCGGCTACACCGTGGAGTACGAAACCTCGGTGGTCTATCTCTTCGGATCGAAGGCGGTCAAGCCGTTTTTGTGGCTGTACCTGGTACCCCCCTTCATCGCCGTCACGCAGCCCGTCGAGTTCGTCTGGACGATCGTGGACGTTTCCACCGGGATCGAGGGGATCCCGAACATGATCGCCCTGCTGCTGCTGAGCGGGGTTTTCATGAAGGTCTACCGCGATTTCCTCGCGAAGGAAGGGCTGAAATAGGCCCCTTCCCCCTCGGTTTCGGCAAGCCGGCGGCCCTGGCAGAACGCCGGGGCCCGCGCCGTTTCTGGAGGGGATATTCCCGGGAGGGATCTTGATGCTGGACGGGAAACGACAGGAAGAGCTTTCCGGGTTTTGCCAGGATCTGCTCCGAAGCCCCAGCCTTTCCGGGGCGGAGCGGGAGGTCGGCCTGCGGGTGGCCGAGGCCATGCGTTCCCACGGCTACGACGAGGTGACCGTGGACCCCTGCGGAAGCGTGATCGGCCGGATCCGCTTCGAAAAGCCGGGGCCGGTCCTCCTCCTGGAAGCGCAGATGGATCACGTGGAAACGGGCGACTTCACCCGCTGGAGCCAGTACCCGTACGGGGCGTTCGTCCGGGGAACCCGTCTCTACGGACGGGGTGCGTCCGATCAGAAAGGATGCCTTGCCGCCATGGTGATGGCCGGGGCCTTTCTCCGGCAGGACCTGGCCGATGGGCTTTGCGGAAGCCTGGTGGTGGCCGGGACCGTCTTCCAAGAGAAATTCGAGGGGGTGGCTTCCCGCGGGGTCGCCATGGCCTGCTCGCCGGATTTCGTGGTCACCGGGGAAGCCTCGGGCCTGGAGCTGGTGAGGGGGCAGCGGGGGAGGGCGGAGCTGCTGCTGGAAACGGCGGGGAAGATGGCCCATTCTTCCCATCCCGAGTTCGGGGTCAACGCCGCCGATTCAATGATCCGCCTGCTGGCGGCCCTATCCCGCTCGTTTCAGCCGCCCTCGGATCCCTTTCTCGGCAAGGGAATCCTGGTCCTCGTCCGCCTTTCGACCGAGCCGGAAGAAGGCGTCGGGGCGATTCCGGACCGGGCCCGGGCCGTTTTCGACCGGCGGCTTTTGGCGGGCGAGACGAAAGAGGACGTGCTGTCCCAGCTGGAAGAAATTCTAAAGAAAGAGGCCGCCGGCGATCCGTCCCTGCAGTGGAAGCTTACGGTCGCTTCCTCGGAAGACCGCTGCTACACGGGCATCCCTATCCGGGCCGAGCATTTCGCCCCGGCCTGGGTGCTGGAGGGAGATCATCCCTTCCTGGAGGCCGCAAAGGCAGGCCTTCAGGGGATGGGGCTGGACCCCCGGGTTTCACGGGGGCCCGGTTTCGGGACGAACGGGTGTTTTTACGGGGGCCAGCTGCACCTGCCGACGATTGCCTTCGGGCCTTCTTTCGCGGGGCTGGCTCACGCCGTGGACGAATACATCGAGCTGGACCAGCTTTACGGGGCCTGCCGCGGGTATTACGGCATCGCGGCCTCCACCCTGGGCGGTCCGGGAATCTTTCAGGAGGTGTGTGGGAAGTGAGCTTGAGCGAGGCAAGGAAGCAGCGGCTTCTCGAGGACTGCCGGGAAATGATCCGGCGTCCCGCCCTGTCGGGGCAGGAGAAGAGCAAGGCGGGGTTCATCGAGTCCGCCATGAAGGCTCTCGGCTACGACGAGGTTTCCGCGGACGCCCTGGGCAACGTCGTCGGCCGCATCCGGCTGGGCAAGGGAGGAGTCCGGATTCTCCTCGAGGGACACATGGACCACGTGGACATCCCGGACCGGTCGAAGTGGACCCACGATCCCTACGGGGCGGAGGTCGAGAACGGGCGCCTTTACGGCCGAGCCACGACCGACATGACCGGCAACCTGGCGGCCATGATCCACGCGGCGGCCCACGTGAAGCAGGATTTCGGAGGCCTTCTGGACGGGGAGATCTTCGTGGCCGGGAGCGTCCACGAGGAGTGCTTCGAAGGCGTGGCGTCCGAGCTCATCGCGAAGGCATGCAGCCCGGACTGCGTCGTCATCGGCGAGCCTTCGAACCTGACTTTGAAACGCGGCCAGCGAGGCCGGGCGGAGGTCGTGTTGGAGACTTACGGCAAGAGCGCACACTCCTCGGATCCGTCGGTGGGGCTCAATGCCGTGAAGAAGATGGCGAAACTCCTGCTGGCCATCGAGGAGCGGTTCGTGCCGAAGACGCACCCGGTCCTGGGCAAGGGCATTCTGGAGGTCACGGACGTCATCTCGACGCCGTACCCCGGCGCCAGCGTCATCCCGGAGCGGTGCACGGCCACCTTCGACCGGCGCCTTTTGGTGGGGGAGACGAAGGAGGTCGTGCTGGCCCAGGTGCAGGAGATCCTGGACGAGGAAATGGCGAAGGACCCCCAGCTCAAGGCTTCGGTCCGGCTTGCGGTGGGCGAGGACCGCTGCTACACGGGGGCGCCGATCAAGGCCGAGCGCTTCGCCCCGGCCTGGCTTTTCGAGGAGGACCATCCGCTGGTGCAGGCCGCCTTGGCCGGGCTCCGTTCCGTCGGCCAGGATCCGGTGGTTTCCCACTACTATTTCTGCACCAACGGCAGCTACTATGCGGGAAAGGCCGGGATTCCCACCATCGGCTACGGCGGGTCCCTGGAAACCCTGGCCCACGTGGTGGACGAGTACATCGAGCTGGACCAGCTGTTCTTGGCCTGCGAGGGCTACGCGGGGATCATCCGCTCTGTTTTGTCCGGAAAGGACTGCAGCCGTGCCTAGGCCCGCTTCCCTGAGCTGTGTCCTGTGCGGGCGCGAATTCGAGCCGGAAAACGCTCCCTACACCTGCCCGGACTGCGGCCTGGACGGTACGCTGGACGTGAACATCGACCTGGAGGCCGCAAAAAAGGCGGGGTTCAGCCGTGAGTCCCTGAGGCAGTGCCGGGACGAGAGCCTTTGGCGGTACCGGGCCATCCTCCCGGTGGAGAAGGAGGAAAACATCCCCTCCCTGAGGGTGGGCTGGACGCCTCTTTACGAGAGCAAGGCGCTCGCCTCCCGCTACGGGGTCAGGGCCGTCTACGTCAAGGACGACGGGCGAAACCCCACCGCTTCCCTGAAGGACCGGGCCAGCACGGTGGGGGTGGCGAAGGCGCTGGATGCGGGGCAGTCCGCGATCGCCTGCGCTTCCACGGGGAATGCCGCCAGCTCCCTTTCCGGGTTTTCCGCCGTTTCCGGACTTCCCTGCTACATCTTTGTGCCGGAACGAGCCCCCGAGGCAAAGGTGACCCAGCTTCTGGTCTACGGGGCCCGCGTCCTCCTGGTGAAGGGGGATTACGCGGACGCCTTCAGCCTGGCCACGGCGGCGATCGAGCGCTTCGGCTGGTACAACCGCAACTGCGCCATCAACCCCTACCTCGTGGAGGGCAAGAAGACCTGCGCCCTGGAGATCGCCGAGCAGCTCACCTGGGAGGTGCCCGACCGGGTGTTCATCGCCGTGGGGGACGGCTGCTGCATCGGGGGGCTGTACAAGGGGTTTGCCGACCTGCTGGAGCTCGGGTTCATCGACCGGATCCCGAGGCTGGTGGGGGTCCAGGCCGAGGGGAGCCGCCCCATCGCCGACGCCTTCGCGTCCGGGGCACCGCGCATCACTCCGGGGAAAGAGGACACCCTGGCGGACAGCATCGCCGTGGGGGCCCCGCGAAACTGGGCGAAGGCCCTCCGGGCGGTCCGGAAGTCCGGCGGGACCATGGTGACCGTCACGGATGAGGAAATCCTCTCCGCGATCCGGGAACTGGCCCGGACCACCGGTGTTTTCGGGGAACCCGCGGGAGTGACCGGCTTTGCGGGTTTCAGGAAAATGGCCGAATCGGGTGCGCTTTCGGCGGACGAACGGGTCGCCTTCGTGGTGACCGGCAACGGCCTGAAAGACGCGAAAAGCGCCCGAAAGGCCGTCGGGGTGCCGGTTTCGGTGGCCCCGGATCTCAACGAACTGATCCCGCTCCTGTCCCGGTTCAACTGACCGGGACAGGGCAGGCGCACGACAGGAGGAGAAGAGAATGATTGACTTGACGGTGGACGAGGCGAAACTGGAAAGGGCCGTGCAGAGGGCACGGGAACGCAACATCGTGATTCCCACGTTCAAGCAGATGAAGGACCCGGAAAAGCACACCCCGGCGAAGATCAAGGAACGCCTGAAAAAGGTCGGGCTGTGGGATGTCGATTCCGCGAACCTTTTCCGGATCACCTGGAAGAATGAACCCACGAAAACCGGGGGGCTCTACGGCGGGGTCAACTACCTGGAGCTCCCGAAGGCGATCACGGGGGTGGACGCACGGATCGTGGCCCTGGTGGGCAAGTGGTTCCCCACTGGAGCGCACAAGGTCGGGGCCAGCTTCGGGTGCCTCGTTCCGCGCCTGGTGACGGGGCAGTTTGATCCCACCTCCCAGAAGGCCGTCTGGCCTTCCACCGGGAACTACTGCCGGGGCGGGGCCTACAACGCGCAGCTTCTGGGATGCGAATCCATCGCCATCCTCCCCGAGGGGATGAGCAAGGAACGCTTCGACTGGCTGAAGACGGTCGCCGGAGAAGTCATCGGGACTCCCGGGACGGAAAGCAACGTCAAGGAGATCTACGACAAGGTCTGGGAGCTCCGCAGGACCCGGGACAACATCGTGGTGTTCAACCAGTTCGAGGAGTTCGGCAACCACCTGTGGCACTACGAGGTCACCGGCCACGCCATGGAAGAGGTCCTGAAGTCGATCCTGGGACCGAAGGACCGTTTCGCGGGCGTCACGGTCACCTCGGGCTCCGCGGGAACCACCGGCTGCGGCAACTACCTGAAGACCGTCTATCCGAACGCGAAGCTGGCCGTCGGGGAAGCCCTGCAGTGCCCGACCCTCATCTGGAACGGCTTCGGCGCCCACCGCATCGAAGGCATCGGCGACAAGCACGTGCCCTGGATCCACGACGTGAAGGGGACCGACATGGTCATGGCCGTCGACGACGCCGACTGCATGGCGATGGTCCGGCTCTTCAACGAACCGGCCGGCCGGGAGTACCTCGTCAGCCAGGGGGTGCCGGAATCCTTCGTGGAAAAGCTTCCCCTCATGGGGATCTCGGGTGCGGCGAACGTCGTCATGGCGATCAAGATGGCCAAGTACTACGAGCTGACCTCCAGGGACATCATCCTGACCGTGTTCACGGATTCCATGGAACTGTACGGCTCGAGGCTGGAGGAGATGCGGGCCGAGCGGGGCAAGCCCTACACGGTTTCCGACGCGGCGGTGGACCACGGCCGGCACGTCCTGGGCATCAGCCGGGAAGCGATGCTGGAGATGAGCTACTACGACAAGCTCCGGGTCCACAACCTGAAGTACTACACCTGGGTGGAGCAGCAGGGCAAGACCTCCGAGGAACTGAACGCCCAGTGGTACGACTACGAGGAGTACTGGGGATCCATCCGTTCCATGGCGGACGCCATCGACGAAAAGATCGAGGAGTTCAACGCCAGGGTGGGACTGCTCTAGTCTCCCCGGCTGGGAGGAGAAGGCAATGGAATTCGACGTGCTGATCCGAAACGGGCTGATCGTTGACGGGACGGGCGCAAAAGGGTTCAGGGCGGACCTCGGGGTCGAAGGCGGCCGGATCGCCGCCATCGGCGACCTCTCCGGGACATCGGGAAAATCCGTGATCGACGCCGGCGGGAGGATCGTCTGCCCGGGGTTCATCGACACCCACAGCCACTCCGGGATCCTGGCCCTCTGCAAGCCCGACACGCCTCACAACGTGATGCAGGGAATCACGACCTGTGTGGTCGGGCAGGACGCCATGGGCGCCGCCCCCATCGCCGAGCCGTTCGTGGGCCCCTGGAAGAAGGCGATGGCCGGCCTGGAAGGAAGCTACGACCTGGACTGGAGCTGGCGGTCCGTGGCGGATTACCTGGACCGCCTGGATTCCGTGGATCTGGGCCCCAACTTCGCCTACCTGGCTCCCCACGGGAACATCCGCATGAGCGTCATGGGGCTGGATAACCGCAGGCCCACGTCCGGGGAACTGGAAAAGATGAAGGCCCTGCTTGAGGAGTGCCTGAAGCAGGGGGCTTTCGGCATGTCCACGGGGATGATCTACCCGCCCTGCAGCTTCGCGGAAACGGAGGAATTCGTCGAGCTGGCCAGGGTCCTCGAGAAGAACGACGCGGTTTTCGTCACCCACCAGCGGAGCGAGGCCGATGCCATCCTTTCCTCGATGGACGAGATCATCGAGATCGGGAAAAAGAGCGGCTGCCGGATCCACTTCTCTCATTTCAAGGTTGCCGGGAAGAAGAACTGGGGCCTGTTCGACGCCGTCCTCGGGAAACTGGACGAGTGCTCGAGGCAGAACATCCGGGTTTCCGTGGACCAGTACCCCTACGTGGCGGGCAGCACGACGCTGAGCGTCATCCTGCCGCCCTGGGTTCACGACGGGGGAATGGACCGGATGCTGGAGCGCCTGGCCGACCCCGAGGCGCGAAAACGGATGACGGCCGACATCGAAAAGGGGATCCCGGGCTGGGATAATTTCGTCGACATCGCCGGCGTCGAGGGGATTTTCATCACTTTCGTGAAAACCGAAAAGAACCAGTGGACGGTGGGGAAAAGCCTCGCGGAAATCGGGTCCAGGGTGGGGAAAGACCCGCTGGAAGCCGCCTACGATCTCCTGCTGGAGGAAGAAGGGACCGCGGGCCTGGTGGATTTCTACGGCCTGGAGGAGCACGTGGTCCGGATTCTGCAGCGCCCCGAGCAGAACGTCTGCACGGACGGGATCATGGGAGGGAAGCCCCATCCGAGGGTGTACGGAACCTATCCCCGCGTTCTCGGGAAGTACGTCCGCGAGGGAGCGCTGGACCTGCCGACGGCCATCCGCAAGATGACCGGCAAGCCTGCCGAGGTCCTCGGGATCAAGGACCGGGGCCTGCTGAAGGTCGGTCTTGCGGCGGACATCGTGGTCTTCGACCCGGAGACGGTGAGAGACACGGCGGATTACTCCGACCCGGTCCGTTACCCCGAGGGGATCGAGCAGGTGCTGGTCAACGGGAAGATCCTCGTGAAGGACGGGGTGCACTGCCCTGTCCGGGCCGGAAGGGTCCTTCGGTACACCGGTCGAGGATAGGCAGGAAAACGTTCGCGAAGGGGGGTGCGTCTTCCGTCTGTTTCCCGGGATTTGGTTTCGTTAAGCGTTTCAAAGGGGTTCCTTCGTTCCATCACACCGAAAGGGAGGATTGCTCGATGAAGAAGCACGGTAGCCTGTTCAAGGGAATCGTCAGTCTCGTCCTGCTGGCGGGAATCGCCCTGGCCTTTTCCGTCTCGCCTGCGGCAGCCGCGCCGGAGTACAAGTGGAAGTTCGCCCAGACCACGGTCCGGCCCACCCAGGCCATTTCCATGAAGCTCTTCTGCGACCTCGTCAAGAAGTACACGAACGGCCGCATGGAGATCAAGTTCTACCCGGACGGTCTCATGGGAAGCCACGATGAAATCTTCCATGCCGTCCAGGACGGCAGCATCGAGATCGGGAACTTTGCCCCCTACGTGAACCTCGTCCCCGGCGGCATGTTCAACTGGATGCCCTGGACCATTTCGTCCTGGGAAGAGGCCGAGATCGCCTTCGGCCAGCCCAACGGGATCCTTTACAAGGTCCTGGAGAAGGCCTACAACGAGGTCGGCATGCACATCCTCTACACGAACAGCCAGGGCCCCTACGGCCTGGGGAACAACGTGCGCGAGATCCGCACCCCGGCCGACCTCAAGAACCTGAAGTTCCGCGTTTCCTCCTCTCTGGGCAGCGCGAAGGGCCTCATGAACATGGGCAAGGGGACGGGCATGACGGTCGAGACGATCGCCTGGGGCGAGCTGTACAACGCCCTGAGCCGCGGCGTTGTCGACGGATGCTGGGACATGTGGCCCTCTCTCGTCGAGGAACGGCACGCCGAGGTCCTGAAGTACTACACGGCGCTCGACTGGATGTGGGACGGCAACCAGATCGCCGTCAACAAGGCCAAATGGGATGCCCTGCCGAAGGATATCCAGGCGGCCATCACCCGCGCGGCCAGGGAGGCTGAGGCCCACCAGTACAAGCTGGCGAAGGCCGCGGTGAAGGACATGGAAGCCCGGCTGAAGAAGATGCCCAACTTCAAGATCTACTACCCGACGGAAAAGGAGCGGGAAATGTTCCGCCAGAAGGCCCAGCCTCTCTCCATCTGGGAGGAGCTCTGCAAACCCTGGCTTGACAAAGCCTACCCCGGCCAGAACATGACCCAGAAGATCCTGAAGGAACTCGAAGCGATCCGCAAGCAGGTTCACAAGAACTAGCTGCAAAAGCAGGAAAGGCAAGGCCCCTCTCCGGGGGCCTTGCCCCCCACGCGGAAAGAAACGCCGGTTCGTCCGGCGATTTGCGATAGATTCCGGGCAAAGGGAAGGCCCTTTGTCTTTGAACGTTCTTAAGGAGCGTGAGGCTCGTGTTCAATTTTCTGCAGCAGGGGATCACCGCGGTCGAGAAGTGGATCTGCGCGGCGGGGCTTTTCGCGTCGACCCTCCTGACGTTCGTGCAGGTCATCAACCGCTACTGGCTCCATTACGAGATCATGTGGATCGGGGACATGGCCCTGTACATCTTCGTCATCACCTACATCCTGGCCATCGCCCTGGCGGCTTCGCAGAAGGGGCACATTGCCGTGGAGATGCTGCCGGAACGGATTTTCCGGGACAAGCCCGTCGGGAAGCAGGCTTACGCGGTGGCGATGGACGTCCTCACCCTGACGGCCATCCTGGTTTTTCTCCATCCCGCTTACGGGTTCTTCCGGCAGTCGATCCGCTACCCCGAATACGGGACCCTGGTCCGCTGGTTCAACACCGGGTGGCTGGTCCAGGTCATGTTTCTCACGATCGTGCTTTCCGCCCTCCACATGGCCTACCACATCGGAAAAGGGGTCTTCGAGCTGAGGAAACAGCTCTGGCTCAAGTCTCAGCAAGGGGGGAGCCGGTAGCATGGAAACCGGGGTTCTGATTTCACTGGTTCTTTTCCTCGGCCTCATCGTCATCGGGATGCCCCTGGGCTGGGTGTTCATCGCCAGCACGGCCGTAGGGCTTTTCCTGATCGAAACGCCGCTTTCCTTCATGGCGGGGACGTTCTTCCACTCGCTGAACACCCCCGTGGTCATGGCCATCGGCTTTTTCGTCTTCGCCGGGGGGCTCATTTCCGAGGCGGGGCTGGCTGACCGGATCGTCCTGTTTTCCTATGACCTGGTGTGAAAGGCCAAGGGAGGACTCAACGTCGTGGGCATCGTCGCGACGCTCTTCATGAGCGCCCTGACCGGTTCCTCGGTCCCCTGCATCTCCGCGCTCATCCCGCTTCTGGTGCCCCGCCTGGAAAAATTCGGCTACCAGAAGCGCTATACCACGGCGGTGCTCTGTTCCTCCAGTTTCATGGGCTACCTCATTCCGCCGAGCGTCCCCGCCCTGATCTACTGCCTGGTGGCCCAGCAGTCCGTCGCGGCGCTCTTTTTGGCCACGGTCCTCCCGGGGCTGCTTTTGGCCCTCGGGTACTGCATCCTGAATTACTTCATCGTCGACAAGTACACGTTCCCGAGCGTCGAGAAGCCGGCGCTCCCGGAAAACTTCCGGGACTCGATGAAGGAGCTGGGGGCCGCCACCTGGTCGGCCCTCCCCGCCCTGGGCTGCCCGCTGATCATCCTCGTGGGGATTTACGGGGGCATCTGCACCCCCAACGAGGCGGGGGCCATCGCGGTCATCTACTGCATGATCGTCGGCTTCTTCGTCT
>JAJUIT010000178.1 GCA_029267465.1 Synergistaceae bacterium | reverse complement strand
GGACAAAATCTCTGGTGGTTTTTCCAGCAAAATCCCAACAGGTATTTTCTTGCGGCGGACTCGCTACGAATTAGGTATTCATAGGCTTTTAGCTCCATGGCACCATCCTAATACAGGTGCCAGATAGGGAGCAATCACCTTAGCATATCACGCGTTCGGGGCCCTCGAATTGATATCTTTTAATGCAAGAATCCCCCGCTCATGATTACAATAAGTTATCTTTCTTGCGAGGGGGGCCTGCCGTGTCCGTCCGTTTGAGCGGGATTCCAGAAAAACCCCGTCCACTGGCCGAGCGCCTGGGGGAAGCCCTGGTGCCCCGTCCCTCCTCCACCTTCCTCTTCCGCCTGGGCCCCGGCCTGATGCTGCTGGCCGACCGATCCCTGCCGCCGGAGGAAGGCTGTCTCGCCGTGGTCGTTACGGAAGCGGGGAGCCTGGCCTGCCGCCGCCTCGCCCGCGGGTTTGACCCCTCCTCGGTCTGGGGACGGGTCACCTGGATCCTGAAGGATCCCGACCGGGGGTAGACGGCCGTGCGGTTCGCCCTCTGCGACTGCAACAACTTCTTCGTCTCCTGCGAACGGCTCCTGCGGCCCGACCTGGAGGGAAAGCCGGTCATCGTGCTTTCGTGCAACGACGGGTGCGTCATCTCCCGGTCCAACGAGGCCAAGGCCCTGGGCATCCCCATGGGAGAGCCCTTCTTCAAGATCCGGGCCCTGGCGGAAGCCCGCGGGGTCACCGTCTTCTCCACCAACTTCGCCCTCTACCACGAGATCTCCCGCCGCGTCATGGCGATTCTCTCCCGCTACACCGGACGCATGGAAACCTATTCCGTGGACGAGGCGTTCCTCGATCTCTCCATCGCCTCCCTGGCCGACCCCTTGGAGTACGCCCGGGAGATCCGCGGAACGCTGCTCAGGGAGATCGGGATTCCCGTTTCCATCGGCATCGCTTCCACCAAGACCCTGGCCAAGCTGGCCGCGGAGAAGGGGAAGAAGGATCCCGCAAGCGGGGGCGTCTTCTCCCTCGAGGGGCTGGACCTGGACTCCTTCCTGGAAACGGTCCCCGTGGGGGACGTGTGGGGAATCGGGCGGCGGTGCACCGCATCCCTTGCCCGTTTCGGCATCCGGACGGCGCGCCATTTCAGGGACGCCGGGGACGAATGGCTGCGCCGGCACTTCTCCATCCGGGCGGTCCATACCGCCTGGGAACTGAGGGGAATCTCCTGCATCCGCCTGGTCGAGGAGGACCCCCTCCAGAAATCGATCCAGGTCTCCCGCTCCTTCGGCAGACCGGTGAGCGACCTGGAAAGCCTGAAGGAGGCCGTGACCGCCCACACCGTTTCGGCCGCGGAACGCCTGAGGCGCCAGGGGCTCGCCGCCGGAACCGTTCAGGTCTACATCGCCACCAGCCGCTTCAGGGACGGCTTCTTTGCCCCCGCCGTCACGATGAAGATGCGTGCCCCTACCTCCAGCACCCTGTCCCTGGTGAAAGCCGCCCTCGAGGGCCTCGAGCGGATCTACGCCCCCGGGCACGCTTTCGTGAAGGCCGGCGTTCTCCTGCTCGACCTGGTCCCCGACGGCGTGGTCCAGCAGGGGCTGTTCGACGGGGAAGAGGCCCGGAAAAAACGGGAGAGGGACCGCGCGCTGATGGCCGCCGTCGACGCGGTGAACCTGGCCCTTGGACCGGGGACCCTGAAGCCGGCGCTGCTGTTCTCGAGGGAAAGGGAATGGGAACCGAGGCACGAGAAACTCTCGGAGGGGTTAAGGGAGGAGCTTGGCGCTCGCGAGGAAAAGCCCGGGTTTCGACCCGTCCTCAGAAGGGGCAGGCGGCAGAGACCCGCCTGCCCCGGGCATCCGCTGTGACCTGTGACCCCTAGAACTTCAACAGTCTTTGCAGGTTATCCAGTGAATCGGACAGAATTTCAAAAATCTTCCTGACATCCTTTTCTCCAATCGTCAGCGGCGGGCCGATCATGATGTTGTCCCCGTTTACACCGTCCGCCATCGCCTTGCCGGGATAAAGAGTCATCCCCCGCTCGAGAGCCAGGGCCTTGAGCTTGCCCCCCGCGTCCATCGAGGCGTCAAAGGGAGCTTTTGTTTCCTTGTCCCTGACCAGTTCGATCCCCCACATCAGCCCCTTGCCCCGCACCTCTCCCACAAAAGGCATTTCCCTCAATTGCGGGCCTTTGGCTTTTTGCACACCAGCAAGGTGCCAGAATGTGCCGTAGCCGTATTGCACAATGATGTATTGCCGTTTTATCGGGAAAGTGGCCTTGCCGTACAGGTAGTACTT
>JAJUIT010000055.1 GCA_029267465.1 Synergistaceae bacterium | reverse complement strand
GTTGGCCCGGTGAACGGCACCGGGAACGATTTTACGGAAATCCGTGTAGAGGTACCCCTGGCGGCTTTCATATTCCACTTTACCGACCAGATTGTAATAGGTCGAGTTGGTTTCATGAACGACGGGGGCACCTGCTTCCGGGTCGTTCGATACAAAAACATTGACGCTATAGCGGCTGAAATCGACTTCAGCGTTTTCATCGCGTGCGGCGGCGATGAAAATGTTGAAATTTTCGATAATGTCTTCTGTCAGGGCGTCGATCCACTCGGAAATTTTCTCCCCTTTCCCGTACTGGGCCTTCAGGTCCGCCAGGTAGGGGCGGATCGCGTTACGGCAAATCTCCGCCTCCAGGTTCTTGATTTTTTCCTTGAGGTTCTTTTCGAGGTCCCGGATCTTTCTCAGGACCTCGAGGGTCTTCTGGGAAACTTCCTCCGATCGGGCCTGAAGCTGTTTCTGTTCCGCTTCTGAAAGGTTTTCGAACTCTTCCTGCTGCATTTCCTTGCTGACGACATTCCCCTCTTCGTCCTTGGCCAGGGAAAGGGGAATGTTCACGAACCCCTGCGGGGTCCGCTTGATCGAAAATCCCTTCTCCAGGGCCCAGTTACGGACTGATTCCATCAGGGCATTGACCTGTTCCTGGAACTCCTTGACGAGAGTGGCCTTTGCGTCTTCGTACTGGCTGTTTTCAAAAGCCTTGCTCAATGTGGTCTTCAGCTCGTCGACGAGTTCGGAAAGACTCTCGGAGAGCTTCTTGCCCATGCCGGGAGGGAGGTTGATCGCCAGGGGCTCACCGGAGTTCATGAAATTGTAGACGTACAGCCAGTCATCGGGTGAAGGGAGTTGGGAGGCACGCTTGCGCAGCTGATCCAGCGTATAGGTGGTTCGTCCGCTTCCGTGATCCCCAACGACAAAAATGTTGTATCCCTTGCTGGTTACATCCAGACCGAATTCCATCGCTTCAACGGCTCTCTGCTGGCCGATCAGTCCCTCGAGGCAGCCGATTTCTGCGGTTGTCTCGAATCCGAGGGAAGAGCGCGGCGTTTTCTTTCTCAGCTTTGAAAGGGGAAGCTCAAAATTCCTTGGTCTCGGCATTTCTTTCCCTCCAGTCGAGTGCGGTCCATGGGTTTATGTTAGCACAGGCCGGGCCCGGATGCCTTCAGCGCCCGAGGGCAAACTTGTGAATCTGGGCAAGTGCCGTCGGCAGAAGAGCTCCTGCGAGAATCAGCCCCCATTCCGGGAGTTGAAGGGGATGGATGGAAAGGACCTTCTGAAAGATGGCGATGTGGGTAATGAAGACCTGGACCCCGATGGAAACCAGCACGGAGAGAATCAGCGTGGGGTTGCTGAAAATCTGTCCCGGCTTGCGAAAGAGGCTGTGGTTTCGCACATTGAAAACGAAGAAGAGCTGGGACAGGACCATGGCGTGGAATCCCATCGCGACGGCCTTTTCCGGACTTTCAGGGCTGGTTCTCAGAACCGCTAGGGAGACGAATAGAACCCCGAGGCTCATGAGGGTTCCGTAAAAGAGGATCAGCCGGAGATGCCGTGGAGTGAGAATGCGTTCCGACCGGGGCATCGGCGGATGCCGCATTGTGCCAGGTTCGGCGGGGTCCAGGGCCAGGGAAAGGGCGGGAAGGACATCCGTAATGAGATTGATCCAGAGAATCTGCAACGGGAGCAGGATGGCCGGCAATCGGGAAAGAACGGCGAAAAGGACGGTAAAGACCTCGCTCAGGTTGCAGCAAAGGAGAAATAGAACGGATTTCCGGATGTTCCCGAAAATCCGCCTTCCCTCGTCGATGGCATTTACGATGGTCGAGAAGCGGTCATCTTGCAGGATCAGGTCAGAAGACTCCTTGCTGACCTCCGTGCCCTGGATGCCCATGGCAATTCCCACATCCGCCTGTTTCAGCGCGACGGCATCGTTGACGCCGTCTCCAGTCATGGCTACGGTTTCTCCGGCTGCCTGGAAGGCCTGGACGATCTTCAGCTTGTGTTCGGGAGCCACCCTGGCGATAACCGAGACTGCCGCTATTTTAGAAGAGAGGCTTTTTTCATCCAGCAATTCCAATTCTTTCCCCTCGAGGCTGTCCGGGTGCAGCGGGCAGAGGATGCCAACCTCTTTCGCGATCGAGCGGGCGGTGGCAAGATGATCTCCGGTCACCATCACAACACGGATCCCGGCTTCATGGCAGGCTGAAACCGCGTCCTTGACTTCCGGCCGCGGCGGATCGATGATTCCGATGAGGCCGACGAAGGCCAGCCCCTCCTTTTCATTTCCCCAGGCGAACGCCAGGGAGCGCATTCCTTGCCCGGAAATCTCTTCCGCCCGCTCGAGCCAGTGTTTCCGGTCTTGTTCCTCCATGGGTCGGATGCCTTCTTCGGTCCAAATGTGGTTCGTTTGGGAAAGGACCTTCTCCGGTGCCCCCTTCAAGGCTTTCCAAACTCCGTGAAAAGTTTCCATGGTCATCGTCCTGGAATCGAAGGGGTTCTCCCCGGTGCGAGGAAAGCGCATTTTCACTTCTTCGAGGTTCATTCCCTTCTCCCTTGCGGCACGAAGCAGGGCGATTTCCATGGGATCGCCGATATCGCCGCTTTGCTCCAGCTTCGCGTTGTTGCAAAGCACCGCCGTCTGTAGAAGGGTTCTTCCCTGTTCGTCGCAGACAGGGAGAACGAGTCGTACCGTCATGTCGTTGAGCGTCAAGGTTCCGGTTTTGTCTGTACAGATCACCGTAGTGGAACCGAGAGTTTCAACGGAAGAAAGGTTTCTGACGAGAGCCTTCTGTTTTGCCATTCTGTGAACACCAATCGCCAGCGTCATGGTCGCCACGAAGGGAAGTCCTTCAGGAACCGCGGCAACCGCCAGGGCAATTCCCGTTTCAAACATTTTGAACAGCCCTCTGCCCTGAAAGACACCCAGTGCGAAAACGAGAAACGCAATAGACCCGACCAGGACGATCAAAAAACGGCTGAACTGTTCCAGCCGTTCCTCCAGGGGGGTTGAATGCTTTTTCACGCTTTCCAGAAGCATGCTGATTCTGCCGAGTTCTGAATCGGTACCCGTGGCGAAGACCAAGGCTTTCGCGTTTCCCCGGACCACGGCGGTTCCCGAAAAAACGCAATTCAGTCGTTCGGCAAGCGGTGTTTCAGCCGGCAGGCAGCAGACGTTCTTTTCGACCGGCATCGATTCTCCCGTCAGCGACGCCTCGTCCAATGCAAGGTTTCTCGACTCGAGAAGACGGGCATCCGCCGGGACAATATCTCCCGCCTCGAGGAGAAGAAGATCTCCCGGAACGACTTTTTCCGCGGAAACGACGGCTACGCTCCCGTTGCGGACCACGCGGGCGTTCGGCGAGGTCATCGACCGGAGGGCTTCCATCGCTTTTTCGGCTCGAAATTCCGTAAAGAAACCGATCAACGCATTCAGCAGGATCACGATGAAAATGGCGGACGCGTCCAGGATTTCTCCCGTCGTGAGACTGACCACGGCAGCCAGGGCAAGCAATCCGACCATTGGGCTCTTGAACTGCGACAGGAGAAACGACCACCAGGGCCTGGGTTTGATTTTGGCGAATGCGTTGGGGCCGTACCGTTTGAGAGCGGCTTGTGCCTGCTCCTGGGACAGCCCCCTCTCTGGGTCCGAGGAAAGACTTCGCAACAGATCTTCAACGGGGACGCTATGCGGATGATCATCGGTTGCCGGTGACATCAGGCTGAGCCTCCTCGTGTCCGATGTGCCTTGCGGTGATGCCGTGTTTCTCTTAAAATGCGCCCAGTACGGAGGGTTGTCAACCATGGAAAAAGCACGTTTCCTGATCGGCGGTGTGGTCCAGGGAGTGGGGTTCCGTCCTTTCTGCGCCCGGCTGGCGATGGAGGAAAAGCTCAAGGGGTCGGTCAGGAACACGAGTTCGGGAGTTGAGCTGGAGCTCTGGGGTGAACGCGGCCAAATCGACCGCTACCTGAGACGCCTCGAGCGTGAGTGTCCTACCGCGGCCTATATCCAATCGGTGATTCCTTTAGAAAGGCAAGACAACGCTTCCTCTCCTCCCGACTCCTTTGAAATCCTGAAAAGCGAGGGAAGAGCTGTCCGGCGGGTGCT
Organism: Synergistaceae bacterium; assembly: GCA_029267465.1. Classification (GTDB taxonomy): domain Bacteria; phylum Synergistota; class Synergistia; order Synergistales; family 79-D21; genus 79-D21. The sequence goes on along the minus strand of JAJUIT010000055.1, from coordinate 8,767 downwards.
GATCCCGCCCGATATCGCCACCTGCGAATCGTGCCTCAAAGAAATGAGGGACCCTGCGGATCGCCGCTACCGGTATCCCTTTATCAACTGCACCCTATGCGGGCCGAGGTTTTCGATCATCCGGGACCTGCCCTACGATCGTTCGAATACCACAATGTCCACGTTTTCGATGTGCGAGGAGTGCTCGGCCGAGTACCGGGATCCTACCAATCGGCGATATCACGCCCAGCCAAATGCATGCTTGGTCTGCGGTCCCCGCTTATGGGCCTGTGACTGCCGGGGGATCACCCTGGCGGAAGACGAGGCTGCAATCCAGACCGCGACAAAATTGATTTCCAGGGGCAGCATCGTTGCAGTCAAAGGACTAGGTGGATTTCACCTGGCCTGTGACGCGCGAAGCGATGACGCAGTCGGGGAACTCCGGAATCGGAAACGGCGTTCCCACCGCCCATTTGCGATCATGGTCCGGGATCTGGAGGCTGCCCTTAAGGTAGCCGTGTTGACCGAGAAGGGGAAGGACTGCCTGATGTCTTCCCGGCGGCCGATCGTCCTGTGCCAGGCCCGGTCCGGGTCGGGCCTTTCCCCTCTGTTAAACCCAGGACTGGATTCGATCGGGATCATGCTTCCCTACACTCCCCTCCACCACCTGCTTCTTGAAAAGCTTGAGGTCTTGGTCATGACGAGTGCGAATCTAAGCGAGGAACCCATCGTGGCCGACAACGAAGAGGCCCTGGGAAACCTGTCGTCCCTGGTGGATGCCTTCTTGCTGCATAACCGAAAGATCTGCATGCGCATCGATGATTCCGTCGTTTCCGTAGCTGGGAGCCGGGCCTTCTACGTCCGGAGATCTCGGGGCGTGGTCCCTCAGCCCCTTTTTCTACCGAAAAGCGGGCCTTCCATTCTGGCCTCCGGAGGCGAAATGAAGGCGACCTTCTCCATCACCCATGAAGGCGCCCTCTTTCAAAGCCAGTACCTCGGCGACCTGAAATCGATCGGGGGAGCGACTCTTTACCGGGAGGCCTTGAAGCACTTTCTTTCCCTCTACTCCATCCACCCGGAATTCCTGGTTCACGACCTGCACCCCCTGTACCTGTCTACCCGCCTCTGCCATGAAGTGCTTCCTAACCCTACCGAAACCCTTGCCGTACAGCACCACCATGCCCACCTCGCAGCCTGCCTTTTTGAAAATGGGATCGATGAGCCGGCCGTTGGTCTCATTCTCGATGGGACGGGGTACGGGACGGACGGCGGGATCTGGGGAGGGGAAATTCTCTGGGGGGATGCTTCCGGTTTCGAGCGTCTCGGACATCTGGTCCCATTCACTCTTCCGGGCGGGGAAAAGGCGATCTGGGAGCCCTGGCGTTGCGGAATGTCGCTTGCCTATGCCAGCGAACTCCATGAAGAGGCAAGAGAGTGGGCAAAACGAAAAAGCAAGCTTTCACCGGATTTTGACCGGTTCCTAGAGGTTTCAATCCAAGCGGGGGTGAAAACGACTTCTTGCGGAAGGCTGTTTGACGGGGTGTCTGCCCTTCTGGGGTTCGTGGAATCGGTAACCTTTGACGGACAGGCTCCCATGGTCTTGGAGGCTGCTGCGAGAGGTTCGGGAAATCTTCCCTTTTCCGTGGTTGAATCTGACGGGAAAATCCTGATTGACTGGCGGCCCGCAATTCGGAAACTTTTCGCGGAGAGGGGGCGAAAGTCGCCTGCTTCGATTTCCGCCGCCTTTCATGGGGGGCTAGCGCGGGCCCTGGGCGAGGCCGCCGCGTTGGCCGCGGAACGGAAAGGAACCCGGCGTGTCGTTCTCTCCGGCGGGGTTTGGCAGAACAGGCGCCTTTTTTCACTCATGATCGCGGAAGCCCGAAGGAGAGGACTGATCCCGGTCATTCATACGCTCCTCTCGCCAAACGATGAATGCGTTTCGGTAGGGCAGGCAGTGGCAGGATACTGGAAATGGGGGAAATAGAAAGGGGGCGCCGGCTTAAGACCGGCGCCCCACTCTATTCGAGCCGCGCTAGAGCGGGCGGATATGGGCTGCCTGGGGTCCCTTGGCTCCTTCTACAACTTCGAATTCAACGGCCTGGCCTTCCTCCAGAGTCTTGAAGCCCTCCATCTCGATGGCGCTGTAATGGGCAAAGACGTCCTTCCCCTCTTCCGTGGTAATGAAACCGTATCCCTTCGTTGCGTTGAACCACTTGACTGTTCCTTTCATTGACTGTACCCCTCCGGTTTTTCGTTTTCCTGCAATTGCAGGTTAAAAGAACATGGTAAATATATCATCGCAGAAACGGCGCGTCAATATGGCGGAATTTTGCCCATCCCTGCCGCGCTAGTAATTGATGCCGCTGATGGTTTCCAGCTTTGAAAGCTTATGGATCGCCTCGATGTACCGGATCGTCCCGCTCGCGGAACGCATGACGATGGATTGAGTTCGGATGCGGTCTCCTTCGTAACGCACGCCCTGAAGCAAATCGCCGTTCGTGATGCCGGTCGCGGCAAAAAAGACGTTATTGCTTTTCACGAGATCATCCATGCTGAGGACTTGCTCAAGATCCATGCCCAGCTCTCGGCACCTCTCCGCCTCTTCCTCGTTTCTGGGCCAGAGCGTGCAGTACATGGCGCCTCCGACGCACTTGAGGGCGCAGGCGGTAATGACCGCCTCCGGAGATCCGCCGATACCGGCGAGTAGATCAACGCCGGCATCCTCCTTGCATGTCATCAGTGCCCCTGCAATGTCCCCGTCGGTGATCAGCCGGATTCTTGCGCCCGCTTCGCGGATGTCCGCGATGAGCTTTTCATGCCGCGGGCGGTCGAGCAAGACAACGGTGACATCCTCGACGTTCTTTTTCTTGGCCTTTGCAACCCTGCGGATGTTCTCCCCGATCGGTAGCCGGATATCGATTGATCCGGCTGCTTCCGGCCCCGTCGCGAGCTTGTTCATGTAAAAAATGTGCTGGGGGAAATACATGCTCCCTCGTTCCGCCAACGCGACGACGCTGATGGAATTTTGCCTCCCGAGGGAAAGGAGCCTCGTCCCGTCGATCGGATCCACCGCGATGTCGACTTTGGGCTCATCCCCAGTCCCGAGGCGTTCGCCGTTAAAGAGCATCGGGGCTTCGTCCTTTTCCCCTTCTCCGATGACAACCGTTCCATCCATCCGGATCGTGTTCAGCATGTACCGCATGGCATTGACCGCTGCCCCGTCAGCCCCATTCTTGTCTCCCCGGCCCATCCACCGGCCGGCAGCCATGGCGGCAGACTCCGTTACCCGGACAAGTTCCAGCGCCAGATTTCTTTCCGGAAGCGACATTGCGAGCACCTCCTCAAGCGTTTTGTGGGTCGGTTTCTCCCTTGTTTTCAAAACGGGAGAAAATTTCGTCGACATATCGGGTGAAGTAACGGTAATCGAAAAGCAGGTCCAGGGCATCATCATCAAGATAACGGCTCACACGCGGGTCAGAGGACAGAAGGTCCCTGAGGTGGCCTTCCCCCGCCCAGCACCGCATCGCGTTTTCCTGCACGATGGCGTAGGCTTCCTCGCGGCTGACTCCCATTTCCTCGATCAGGAAAAGAAGGACTCTCTGGCTGAAAAGAAGCCCCCGGGTCATTTCGAGATTTCCCGCCATTCTGCCGGGATCGACCTGCAGTCCGGCGAGGATTCGCATCAGGGTTTTCAGCGAGTAGTGAGCCAGGTGGAAAGCATCCGGCCATGCAACGCGCTCCACCGACGAATGACTGATATCCCGTTCATGCCAAAGGGCAATGTTTTCCATCGAGGCAAGGGCGTATCCCCTCAGAAGGCGCGCCATCCCGCAGATCCTTTCGGAAAGAATGGGGTTTCTCTTGTGGGGCATGGCGGAAGACCCCTTCTGCCCCTTGGAGAATGGTTCTGCTGCTTCGAGGACTTCCGTTCTCTGAAGATGCCTGATTTCCGTTGCGATTCGTTCCATCGTGGATCCGAGAATTGCGATGGCCGTCAGGACCTCAGCGTGGCGGTCCCTCTGAAGGATCTGGTTTGAAACGGCAGCCCTCTGCAATCCCAGCTTTGAACAGACTTTTTCCTCGATTTGCGGGGGGCAGTGGGCATAGGTTCCGACTGCACCGGAAATCTTCCCGGCCCTGATGTGCTTGTTCGCAAGCTCAAGCCTCTCGAGGTCTCTCAGAAGCTGTGAATGCCAGTTTAGGAGCTTCAGCCCGAAAGTTGTCGGTTCACCGTGGATCCCGTGGGTTCTCCCCACGCAGGGGATGTGGCGGTACTCTCTGGCTTTTTCCAGGACAAGTCCGGAAAAGCTCTTCAGCGTTTCGGTCAGAACGGCAAGGGCTTCCAGGATCAGAAGGGATCCCGCAGTGTCCACCACGTCGCTGCTCGTTAAGCCGAGGTGAATAAAACGTCCCTCGGGTCCAATTTTCTCGGCGACGGAACTGACAAAAGCAATGACATCATGGTGAGTGCTGGATTCGATTTCGGCGATTCTCTGCATGTCGAAACCGGCGCGCTTCCGAATGGTGTCCATCGCTTCGGCAGGGATTTTGCCTTCTTCCGTCCAGGCCTCGCAAACTGCCAATTCGACCTCGAGCCATTTTTGAAAGCGGTTTTCATCGGACCAGATTCTTTTCATTTCTTCGGTTTCGTAGCGCTCGATCATGAACGAAGTCCCTCCTTGCACAAATCGCCCTCTGGCAAGCCGAGAAGGGCTTCGATAAATTCCTTCGGCTGAAAAAGGGCAAGATCCTCGACTTTTTCGCCCAGCCCGACATAACGCACGGGCAGCCCCAGATCGTGGACGACGGACAGGATCACCCCGCCCTTAGCCGTGTTGTCGTACTTCGTCAGGACGATGCCGGTGAGGGGGAGAGCTTCGCCAAAAACCTTCGCCTGCTGAAAGGAGTTCTGCCCCATCACGGCGTCGATGACCAACAAAAATTCCGCGTTGCCCGGACCGACCTCTCGTTCCACCACGCGCGCCACCTTTTTCAGTTCCTCCATCAGGTTGTGGCGTGTGTGCAGCCGTCCCGCAGTATCGGCAATTACCCATTCCGCCCCGTCGGCTTTCGCCGACCGGATCGCATCGAAAACGACGGCGGCTGGATCGCTTCCCATCCCGTGGCTGATTGTCCTTGCGCCGCAGCGGTCTCCCCAGGTCTTCAACTGGTCGATTGCAGCGGCCCTGTAAGTGTCGGCGGCGGCAAGCACGACGCGGTTTCCTGCCCGGGTGAACTGCGAGGCCAGTTTCCCTGCGGTGGTGGTTTTCCCGCTGCCGTTGACCCCGGCAAGGAGAACCACCGAAGGTTTTCCATTCAGGCGGAGGGGAGCCCCGTTCAGGGGATTCCCGGCGAAAATCGCCTCAAGCTGTTTCCCGAAGAGCCAAACCGGAGGGCATCGGTCCATCCCCGGGTTTTTTCTCAACTTCCTAAAATCAGCGATGAGCTTTTCCGAAAGGTCGACCCCAACGTCGCCCTTGAGGAGGGTTCCCTCGATTTCCTCCCAGAAATCGGGGTTTTCATCGGAGGCCGATATCAGCCGGGTCAGGGAGTTCCCCCACTTGGACCTGACCTCTTTCAGTCCGGATCGAAAGCGTTCAAAGAAATTCAGGGGTATCCACCTCCTGTTGAGAGTCAGATGAAACGGCTATTCCTCCGCCTGGGGCTTTCGTGCTTTACGCCGCCTGGAATTCCGTTTCCTGTGAGGTCTTTCCTGAGTATCGGGGCCGGTCGGCGAGGCCTCGATCGGGGTTTCGAGAGCCGGTTTCGCCGGAGACATCTCCGGTGCAGCGGCGGCGGGCTTTCTCTTTTTCCGTCGCGGTCGTCTTCTTTTGGTCCGGGTTTCTTCCGGGGCAGGCGACTCGCTCTTAACCGCTGGAACAGTGGAAACAACAGGTTTTGCAGGAAGTTCTCTTTCCCGTGTTTCCCGTTCCCCGTTTCTTCGAACGGCTCGCTCCCTGGAGATCAACCGGCCGGGGCGCTGGCGGACTGGCTTTTCAACGGGGCAAATCCCGTCCTCGACGATCCTGTCCGGATCCGTAACAGCTTCCTGAAGGAGCGAATCGAAGGGAAGGGGCACAACCTCCTCGCGCTGGGGCTCCCAGACCTCGCCTTTCTGGATGGCTTCTTTGAATTTTGCGAATTCGGAAACCGGGACCAGCAATTCGGTTCGATCCGGGCAGAAGATCCGCAGGGATTTCCCCATCAGGTCGACACCCGAGATCAGGTAGGTTTCTCCCGTTAGTGACTTGAGCTTCGTCCCCGGGTTGGGAAGACCCTTCCAGAGTTCCTGGTAGGTTTGATGCTCGTATCCCATGCAGCACATCAGGTGACCACAAATTCCGGAAATCTTTGTCGGGTTAAGGGCTAAATTTTGCTGTTTTACCATCTTAATGCAGATGGGCTCGAAGCGGTTAAGCCATGTGCTGCAGCAGCAAGGCATCCCGCATTGTGAAATTCCCGCAGCAACTTTCGCTTCATCTCTCCCCCCGATCTGGCGAAGTTCGATTCGGGTTTTGAACTCCCTCGCCAAATCTCGGACAAATCCCCTGAAATCAATCCGTTGCTCGGCCGTGAAATAGAAAAAGAGCTTGGAGCGGTCGAGAAGATATTCGACGTCCACCAGTTTCATAGGAAGATTGTGCGTCTTCAGAATTTCCCTAGCCCGCTGCAGGACCTGGTTTTCTTCCTCGGCGCACTCCTTTCTGAATCCGGTCTCGTCCGGAAGGGGAAAACCGATGAACTGCACCTCGTCGGTCGGGGTGCCGGGCTTCGAACTTCCATCGGCGGTTTCGGACGTGGGCGCTTTTCGGTATCTCTCCTCCTGGCTGGGACTGATGGGGCCCGCAACGATTCCGATTTCTCTGCCTCTCGGGGATTCGATCACGATCAAATCCCCCTTACGAAGAACAGGTTCCTCCTCCGTCCTTAAGAACCCAAGGTAACGGGGCTTACCGTAAAGAATCAAGAAAGTCTTCAAACGTGGATTCCTCTCTTGTCATCAAAAAAATTAGATCAATCGCCATTGAAGCCGAAAGCTTTGTTTTCTGAAACAGAACCACCAAGATATCCAGTTCCTCGGCCTTCCGAAATTGACCCGAAAGAGCATACCACCTTGCCCAGGCTGTCGCACGCAGGAGAACGGCATCCGTTTTCCAGGAAGAAGCTTCCGAGAGCCAATGAACCCATTCCTCGTCGTTCTTTGGGGGAGCTACGGGAGCCAGGACCTCCTCGGGGGGCATTTTCAGGATCCAGCTTCGGCTCCGCAGGGTCGGAAGAAGGTTTTCTTCTTCCAGGAGGAACAGGATCCTGCCCCTGGGGGGTGGTTCTTCCGTGATTTTTAGAAGGCTGTTTGCCGCTGGGGGGCTGAGTCGGTCGGCACAATGGATGACCGCTAGCCTGTAGGGAGCGGCCACGGGGCTTGAATAGAGCTCCACGAGTTGTTCACGGAAGGTTTCGATTCCCGGCGGAGCCTCGGGGGTCCCCAGGCGGATCAGGTCGGGATGGGTTTCCCCGAGCCAGCCGAATCCGTTCCCTGAAAAAAGGGTGTGAGCGTAAAGACTCACGAAAGGATCGTGAAACAGCGAAGGAGAACAGAAAACAACCGACTGGGGCACGACTCCCGCTTCGAGAGCCGAGGAAAGTTCCTTCCAGGCCCTGCTCGACGCGACGGCGTCGAAAAGGCTGATCCCATTTTCTCCCCCTTGATCGGGATTGATAGGATGTTCAGTCATCAGAAGCACCCCTCAAGGGAGTCAAGGATCCTGGCGAAGACCTCATCCGGTTTTCCTTCTCCGTTGACGGGGCGAATTCTGCTCTTTTCCCTCGCAGCAAGGAACCGGTATCCCTCGATAACGCGTTCGAGGAAGCTTTTCCCCTCCTTTTCGTATCGGTCGAGGTTTGCTCTGGCCAAGACCCGCCCCATGGCCGTTTCCACGGAGACATCCAGCAGAATCGTTCGATCTGGCCGCGGGTATTCTGCCAAGGCCAGTGCCCGTTCGATTTTCTCGAGTTCAATGCCTCGCCCCCACACCTGGTAGGCTCTGGAGGAATCATCGAATCGCTCGCAAATCACGATGACCCCTTCCTGAAGGGCGGGTTCAATGATTTTTTTTGCATGCTCGCAGCGATCGGCAAGAAAAAGGAAAACTTCGGTCCATGGATGCTCGAACTCCTGAGAAAGGATCAATTCCCGTAGATTCCCGGAACCGGTCCATCCGCCAGGTTCTCGGGTCCAGAGGGCTTTCCCGTTTCCCTTTTCCCTTAGCAGGAACTCAACCAGTCGTCGTGCCTGAGTGGATTTCCCGCAGCCGTCGATCCCTTCAAATGTGATGAACAATGCTTTTCCCTACCTATCGCGAGAACTGGTAAAAAACACCAACGAAATCACTGGCGGGGTCATGCCCGGGCTCCAGCCGCTCGTAATAGAACCCCCAGCGCGGCTTGACGTACCATTTTCCCCGAAAGGCCCAGCTCCCCCCCTGTTCATCCCACCACTCTGCCGAAAGAGAAAAGGGAAATTCAGAGCGGAAATCCACTGCGGCTCCGAATCCTACATCTCCCCGCACGATCCCCCCCCAGACACGTCCCCAGGCTGTTTGATAAAGCGCGGAAGCGGTAACCCGGCTTCCGTTGCCCAGTCCGGTGCCTTCTAAAAGCAGGTTCCACGGAGAGTGTTCCTTTCCGATTTGGAGCGAAAGATCCATCGCCCATCCCTCGTGGTCGTCCTCCCCTGAAACAGAACGATGCAGAGCAACCTCACCCGATGTGCGGATCGATCCGACAGAGG
>JAJUIT010000006.1 GCA_029267465.1 Synergistaceae bacterium | reverse complement strand
TTGCGCCGCTGATTTCCTCCGGCAGCCGGTTCCTGGCCAAAACCCGCAGTTCCTCAAGAGAAACGCTCAGGGGAACGGAAAGGGTGGAAACCGGGGGTTCGGGCAGGGGGGATGCAGGAACCGGCACGGGTGGGGTCACGGAAAGCCTCCGGCTGCCGGGAAACAGCAGCCAGGCCCCGGCCGAGGCCAGGACGAGCAGAAAAACCGCTAGAACCGTTCTCTTTCGCATGGGCACTCCCCCCGGCCCATTTTATCCTGAAGGACAGGGGAACCGGAAAAGCGCGCTACAATGGGAAGGAAAAGGCCGCCCGGCTTGGATCGGGTGAAAACAGAAAGGAAAGGGTGGTTTCGGAATGAGCCGGATTTGCGATGTGAACGCGATGGAAATCCTGGATTCGAGGGGCAATCCCACGATCCGGGTATTCGTTGAGCTGGATAGCGGCGCAAGGGTGAGCGCCTCCGTCCCCTCCGGGGCTTCGACGGGCGAAAACGAGGCGGTGGAGCTCCGGGATGGAGACAAGGGCCGCTTTGGGGGCAAGGGCGTGCTGAAGGCGGTTGCGAATGTCAATGAAATCCTCGGCCCGGGCCTGCTTGGAATGGACCCCACCCAGCAGGGGCAGATCGACCGGATGATGATCGAGATGGACGGAACCCCCAACAAGGCCAAGCTTGGGGCCAACGCAATCCTCGGGGTTTCCATGGCCGTCGCCCGGGCCGCCTCGGTCGATTGCGGGGTTCCTCTCTACGCCTATCTCGGAGGTTGCGGGGCAAGGAGACTTCCGGTCCCGATGATGAACATCATCAACGGAGGCAAGCACGCGGAAAACAGCGTCGATCTCCAGGAGTTCATGATTTTCCCGGTCGGGGCCCCCACGTTTGCGGAGGCGCTGCGGTATGGAGCCGAAACCTTCCATGCCCTGAAGGCCCTTTTGAAGAAACGGGGATATTCCGTCGGCGTCGGCGACGAAGGGGGGTTCGCCCCGGACCTGAAAAGCAACGAAGAAGCGCTGGAGCTGATGGTCCAGGCCATCGAATCGGCTGGGTATGAACCCGGGAAACAGGTGGCCATCGCCCTGGACCCCGCGGCGAGCTCCTTCTGGGAGCAGGGGGTTTACAACCTGAGAAAGTCCGGGCAGGGAAAGAAGACCTCGGAAGACCTGGTGGCCCTGTACAAGGATTGGGTGAACAGGTACCCCATCCTTTCCATTGAGGACGGACATGCCGAGGACGACTGGAAGGGCTTCTCGGCCCTGACGAAGGAAATCGGCGACAGGATCCAGATCGTCGGCGATGATATCTTCGTAACGAACACGAGCTTCATTGCCAGGGGCATCGAGGAAAAGGCGGCCAACGCCGTCCTGATCAAGCTCAACCAGATTGGGACCGTTACCGAAACCATTCAGGCAATCGAATTGGCCCGGAAGGCCGGCTGGGGGTACGTCATCTCCCATCGCTCCGGGGAGACGGAGGACACCTTTATGGCCGACTTCGCTGTAGCCATGGGCGGAGGGCAGATCAAGACGGGCTCCGTATGCCGCAGCGAGCGGATCGCGAAATACAACCGCCTGCTGGAGATCGAGGCTGAACTGGACGACGCGGCCGTCTTCGGGCGATAGGACGGACCAGAGGGCCCGCGGGGAAGAATTTCCCGCGGGCCTTTTTTTTGTTGTAAAGTGGAAAGTGATGCTTTATGCTTTGTGAACCTGGCCAATCGGCCGCTTTTCAGGGAGGGACGGCGATGCCCGCTGAAAAAGCCCGCAAGGGGCTGAAAATGAAGGAACTGGAAGAGTTGACCGGAGAAAGCCGGGCGACGATTCTTTTCTGGGTCTCGCAGGGGCTGCTGCCGCCTCCTGTCAAGACAAGCGCGAACATGTCATGGTATGACCCGCGCTACCCGAAGCTGATCGAAGCCATTCGCCTGCTCCAAAGGCGCATGAACCAGTCCATCGCGGACATCCGGGAGTTTGTTGAACAACACGGCGGGCCTTTGGCCCTTCTGACCGCCCGCGAAAAGATCGACGATTTCCTGTTCGGGGAGAGAAGCCCGATGTGGGACAGCATGGGCCGGGAAGATCTGCAAAAGGCCGCCGGGATTGACTCGGAAACCCTGGACCGGATGCTGGATCTGGGCATTCTCCGCCCGGAATGCCCAGGGGAATTCGACGAAGGAGACCTGAATGCCGCCTCGAAGGTGAAATCCCTGGTTTCTCTCGGCATTCCCCTGGAGGACCTTGCCTTTTACGGAAAGGCGGCCGACTCGGTGGCCCGCCTGGAGGCGGAAATGGTCTTGAGGGAATGGCGGGCAGATCCCCCGGAGGATCTCGAAAAAGCCAGCCAGAAGGCGCAGAGGGAGTTGAGCTTCGCGAGACAGTATTATTTCGGCCGGGCCTTCCGGAGAGAGATGGAGAGGATCGTTCGCAGAGTTGATCAGCCTGTCGAGGCGGTGGAGCAGAAAGGGGGAAAGAGAGGATGAAGCGGCTTTTTCCTTGCGGGGTTTTCCTGGGAATGCTGTTGGCCGCTCCGGTTCCAGCCATGGCGAATTCGCTGCTCAGTAGCGGAGGGTACCTGGCCCTGGTCGCGGAAAAGAATCCCGAGCTGGCGGCATCCGCCTCGCGGGTCGAGTCCCTGTACCGGCTCGTGGAAGCGGTGACGGGTTCCACCCGGCCCCGCCTGGGGTTGGTGGCGAGTTCCGGCCGGATTCTGAGGGAGGGGGAGGGAGAGAGCACCCTTTCATTAAGCCTGGGGAAAAGGCTGGACCTTTCGGGCCTTGACGCTCTCCGGATCCGCCAGGCGGAACTGGCAGCGGAGGTCCAGGAAGCGCGGCATGCGGAGTTTGCCGCATCCCTGATGAGGGAGGCGGAAACCGCGTACTGGAACGCCGCGGCCGGGAAAAGCACGGTGGCTCTCTATGCCTCGCTCCTGGCTCAGCGGCAGGAGGACCTCCGGATTGCCCGGCTTCGGTTCGAACAGGGGACCGCTGCGAGACTGGATGTGTTTCGAGCGGAAGTGCAGGTCGAAAAGACGCGGGCGGCCAAAACCGAAGCCGAAGCGGCCCTGCGGGACGCCCTTTCCTTGATGGCCCGCCTGGCGGGCGGAGAGGCAGTCGAGCCCTCCGAGATCCCTGTCCGGTTCGAAACGACCCTTTCAGCGGACCTCGAGGCAGCCTGGAAGGCACGGCCGGATGCCCGAAGAGCGGCTCTCGAAAGGGAAGCGGCCGCCGTCGCAACCCGGATCGCAGCCCTTGGCATGAATCCCGTCCTGGAAGCCTCCCTTGCCTCGACTCTCCTGTCCGACTCAAGCACCGTCGTGCCTCCGGAGTCCGACCTCCTGTTTTCACTCAGGATGGAGGTGCCTCTTTACGACGGGGGGCAGACCCGGGCCGAAAAACAATCCCGGAAAATCCTGGAAACGGCGGCCGAGCAAGACGAAAGGGCTTTGCGCGTGAAGGTGGCCATGGAGCTGGAGCAGGCCTCAAGCCGGCTTGAGAAGGCGCAGGCGCTGGAAATCAGCCGAAGGAAGGAAGTTGACCTGGCTTCCGAGGAGCTCCGGATCACACGTCTCAGGTACCGGACCGGTGTGGGCTCCCAACTGGAGCTTCTCGACGCGCAGGTTCGCGAACAGGCGGCAAGAACCGCCTACATGGACGCCCTTCGGGAAATGGCCGTGGCCCGGGCCCAGCTTTCTTATGCCCTTGGCCTCAGTACGCTTCCGAAGGCAGAAGCTGGAAGTCGCCCGTCGGGAAAGGAATAGTGAAAAAATGAGAACGCTGAAGGAATTGCTGAGGGATCGAAAAACCCTGGCGTGGATGATCCTCGCGGGGATTGCCCTGGGGGTCCTCGTTTTCCGGATCGCCTTCCCTCCCCGAAAGGCACCCGCCGTTTCGGTCTCCGCGATCCGGGCGGAGAAGGGGCTTCCGGTGACCACCCTGGTTGCCGAAAAGAGCAGCCTTGACATCCGGCGAAGCTACTACGGGCTGGTCCGTTCCGTTAGGACCCAGGAAGTGACATCTTTCCTGAGGGAAATGGTGGAATCGGTGAAAGTCGAGGTAGGGGACCGCGTCCGCGCCGGGGATGTCCTGGCCGTGCTCTCCGGGGGTGAGCAGGCAGCCGCGGCGACAGCCGACCGGGCCTCCGTTGAGGAGGCCAAAAGGGACGTCGAGCGAATGAAAACCCTTTACAGGGAAGGGGCGGTTTCAAGGGCGGAGCTGGAGCAGTCCGTGGTGAGGCTGAAAAGCCTGGAGGCCGTCATGTCGGCCTCCAGCAAGCGCTCGGCCAGGACCGTGGTCCGGGCAAAAATCGACGGCGTCGTGACGGAACGGCATGCCGAAGCGGGAGAAATCGCCGAGGCGGGGCGGCCCCTTCTCGTCATCCAGGATATGGGGGAACTCGAGATCGAGGTGCTCCTTCCCCAGGCGGACCGATTGTACATCGTCGGCGGGACGGACGTGGAAGTCCCCCTTGAGGACCGGATTGTCCGCGGCAGCGTGAAACGCCTGGACCCTGCAGCAGACCCCCAGACCGGGCTGTTTCGGGCGATCATTGCCATGCCTCCCGACCGGGCGCTTCTGCCGGGTGCCACCGTGGAAGCCAGGATCCTGGTGAAGCGGAGCCTGGGGAACGTGGTCCTGCCCTCGGGGATCATCCAGAGAGAGGGGGACGAGAGTTTCGTCTACGTGGTCTCGGGGGACCGTGTCCGGCGCCGGGTGGTCACCCTGGGGGAGGGAGCAGACGACCTGATCGAGATCCGGTCGGGGTTGAAGCCGGGTGAAACCGTCGTCGCCGAGGGGGCGTCGGCTCTTTATGACGGTGCCCGGATCTGGGTTCAGCCGGCTGGCGCCGCTTCGGGCGAGGTCTCCCCATGAAACTGATCCGGTTCTGCATCCGCCGCCCGGTGTTCACCTGGGTGACGGTCGTCCTTGCGGCCTTTCTCGGGCTGTACGGCTATTTCAAACTCGGTGTGGCGCTCTACCCGAAGGTGGACATCCCGGTCATCGTCATCTCCGCTGCCTACCGGGGAGCAAGCCCGGCCGAGATCGAATCCATCGTCAGCAAGCCGCTGGAGGATGCCGTTTCCGAGGTGGACGGGGTGGACAAGATCGAGAGCTACTCGATCGAGGGCGTTTCCTTTGTCGTCGCGGAAATGAAGCTCGACGTGAACCTTTCGGAAGCCGTCGTGGACGTTTCCAACCGGATCAAGGCGGCCCGCTCGAAACTGCCGGCCGAGGTGGACGAGCCCGTGGTCGAAAAAGTCGACATCAACGCGGAGCCGTTCATGGTGGCGGTTTTCACGACGGACATGGACGGAAAGAAGGCGCGGGACATCCTGGAAGACAAGGTCAGAAGGCGCCTCACCCGCGTGGAGGGGATCGCCCAGGTGGCCCTGGTGGGGGGAGAGGAACGCGAGATCCATATCCTGCTGAACCCCGTCGCAATCCGGAATTTCAACCTTTCCCCGGTTCTCGTTGCGTCCATCGTAGCGGCCAACAACCTGACCAATCCTGCCGGCTATATCGCCCAAAAAGACCGGGAGATCACCCTTCGCTACAAGGCGGAAGCCCGCGATGTCAAGTCTCTGGGTGAGATCCAGATCCCGCTTGGGGGAGGGGCCTCCGTCCGGCTGGGGGATGTGGCCCGGATCGAGGACGGGGCAAAAGACCTGCGGGAATTCGCCCGCTTTGACGGCAAGCCCGCGTTCCAGCTCCAGGTCAAGGCCAGGCCCAACGCGAACATCGTGGAGGTGGGGGCCGGCATAAGAAAAGAGCTGGAAAAAATCCTGCCGACCCTGCCGAAGGGCTTCAGGCTCGACATTCCCTACGATAATTCGAAGTTCGTCTCGAACTCTGTCCGGAACGTCATCCGCGACATGATCACCGGGACCCTTCTCACGGCCCTGGTCCTCTACCTTTTCCTCCGGAGGCTTTCCGCCACGGCGGTCGTCTCCATCGCCATGCCCACCGCCGTCCTGGCGACGTTCATCCCGATGATGATCCAGGGCTACACCCTGAACATGATGAGCACGCTTGGACTTGCCCTCTCCATGGGGGTCCTGGTGAACAACTCCATCCTGGTCCTGGAGAACATCACGCGCTTTCGGGACATGGGGTACGGTCCCATCGAGGCGGCCGAGCGCGGAACCGTTGAAATTACCCTTTCGGTGCTGGCTACAACAGGAACCAACCTGGGGGTTTTCCTCCCGGTGGCCTTCCTGCCGGGAGTTGCGGGGCAGTTTTTGGTTCAGTACGCCATGGTCATTGTCTATGCCACGCTCTTTTCCCTGTGGGTTTCCATCACTCTGACTCCCATGCTGGCGGCCCGGATGCCCCAGAATCCCCCCACTCCCCTGTCGTGCCGGCTTTGCGGCTGGTGGGAATGGCTTTATGAAGGGCTGGAGAGCCTCCATCACCGGCTCGTGCTGACCGCCGTGGGGCATCCGTCGAAAACGCTGGTTCTCACAGGGCTGCTCCTGGTCGCGGTTTTCGCGCTGGTCCCGCGCCTGGGGTCGGAGTTTTTCCCCCGCGTGGACGAAGGGGTGGTATCGGTGAGCGTCGAGCTGCCCGCCGAAAGCTCCCTGGCCCGGACGGAGCGAACCGTCCGGCGGATCGAAGAATTCGTCCTGAAGCAGCCGCACGTGAAAAACGTCGTGGTGTCCGTGGGAGGAACCGGAGCGAGGACCGGCGTCAATCTCGGGAGCGTGGAGGCCTACCTGGACGAGGACCCGAAACGGCCTTCCACGTTCGAGTTCGCCGACCGGATCCGCCCTTTCCTGGCTTCCCTTCCGGACGCCACCGTGAGTGTCCAGGCGGTCAAGACCAGCTTTTCCAGGGGGAAACCCCTGCAGATCGTCGTCACGGGGGAGGAAACCGGGGTCCTCAGCCAGATTGCCGGGGAGGTCATGAAGGTGATCCGGTCGGTGCCGGGGGTCGTCGACGTGGACCTGGACTGGCGGGTCGGCAGGCCGGAGCTGGCGATGGACCCTGTCCGATGGCGCATGGGCCGGCTGGGATCGGACGCGGCGTCTGTTTCCTCCAACATCCGGGGATACATCACGGGGCTCGAGGCCGGGAAATACCGTGAAGGCGGGCTGGAATACGACATCCTGGTGAAGATGGAGCCGCAGCGGACCCAAAGCGTTTTCGGGACCCCGGACCTCCCGGTGATGACCTCCCAGGGAGCGGTTCCCGTAAAGGAGATCACCCGTTTTTCGTACGCGGCCGGCCCCACGCGGATCGTCCGGAAGGACCGCGTCCGCTCGGTGACCGTGGAGGCCGACGTGGTGGGCCGGACCGTGGGCGAGGCCTTCCAGGAGATTCGGTCCGGCTTGAGGGACCTGCCGGTTCCGCCCGGCTACGCCGTGAAGTACGAGGGGGACGTCGAGGCGATGCGGGAAACCTTCACGGACATGGGGGTGGCTTTCGGCCTCGCAGTCGGAATCACCTTCCTGATGATCGCGGCGATCCTGGAATCGTGGGCTTTCGCGTTCATCATCATCCTGACGGTTCCCCTTTCCGCCATCGGCGTCATCCCGGCCATGGTGGCGACCAACACGGCAGTCAGCCTGTACGCGCTCATGGGATTGGTCATGCTGGTGGGACTGGTGGTGAACAACGCGATCGTCATCGTCGATTTCGCGGAGGGCCTCCGGAGGAACGGAACGGCAGCGGCCGAGGCGATCACCGAGGCTTGCCGCGTCCGTTTCCGCTCCATCCTGATGGCCGACTTGACCTCCATTTTCGCCATGATCCCCCTGGCGCTGGGGATGGGAGAAGGAGGAGCCCTGAGGGCGCCGATGGCGATCGTCGCGATCGGCGGGCTTTTCGCTGGAGGCGGATTGGCCCTGTTCGTCATTCCTCCGGTCTACCGGCTTTTCTGGGAACGCCGGGAGCGCCGAGCGCTTCCCGCCCGAAGAAGATTGCGGGATCGGCTCGCGGGCTGGTTCGGCAGGCTCAGGGGTTGAGCTTCCAGATCGAGGCGTTGAGAATCGCCGCAAAACTGACCCACGCCAGGTAGGGGACCATCAGCCAGGCTGCCAGAGGGGAAACCGGTTTGAACGCTGCAATGGTGGCCAGGATGGCGGCGGCCAGGGTCAGGATGTCCAGGAGGGCCAGCAGGGGGGACCTGAGACCGAAAAAGAGGACGGACCACAGCGCGTTCAGCGAAAGCTGGACGAGAAACAGGAAGAGGGCGTTGCGGATGTTCGGGTCGGCCAGGCTTCCCCTTCGCCAGACGAGCCAGGCGGCGACGCCCATGAGGGTGTAGAGAACCGTCCATACAGGCCCGAAAACCCAGCCCGGAGGGTTGAAAGCGGGCTTGACAAGACCCGTATACCACGATTGCAGGCTCGAAACCGTGAAAAACGAACCGAAAATCCCGGCGGCCTGGCAGACGAGGATGCAGGCCGCGAGGCGGAAGAGATCTGAGCGGCTCAGGATAATCCCTCCTTCGTGATCGGGTTAAAGCGATCATAGCACGAACGCAGTAGAGCCGCTCCAGGAGGGAAAGCCGGTTGAGAATCGAGTGGGAAGACCCCCAGCAATGGGAAAGAATCTCCAGGGGCCTTCTTTCCCCGGCGGAGGCTGCTGAACTGCAGGTCCGGCTTTCGGGGAGGGTTTCCCTCGAAGATGCCCGAAACGGGTTTCCCTTGACCGTGGCGGGCGTGGACGTGTCGATCCGGAGAGAGTCCTTCGAAGACGTGGCGGTCGCCTGCATCGCCCTGATGGAATGGGGAAACTGGAGGCTCCTCGCGGTTTTCAGGGCGGCGGAACCGGTTCGTTTCCCTTATATCCCGGGGCTTCTCTCCTTCCGCGAACTCCCCGTGATCCTCAGGGCCGCCGAACGCCTCCCCGAGCCGCCGGACCTTTTCATGGTGGACGGCGCTGGAATCGCCCACCCGCGCTTTTTCGGCCTGGCGTGCCACCTTGGCGTCGTCACCGGCTGTCCTTCCGTCGGGGTGGCCAAGAGCCGCCTGGTGGGAACCCATGAACCTCTCCCGGAGGACCGGGGATCGAGCGTTCCGCTCCTTTTCGAAGGCAAGGTAGCGGGAACGGTTCTTCGAACCCGCCGCGGAGTGCGTCCCCTTTACGTTAGCCCAGGCCATCGGGTATCCCTGGGAACCAGCGCGGATCTTGCCCTTGCCGCCTGTACGCGTTTCAGGCTTCCCGAGCCGGTCAGGGCGGCCCATAAGCTGGCAGGGGATCAAACTTCCCTGTATTCTTAATACCCAGAACACTTGCAAAAGACCCGACTGTCGTCGATGATACGAAAGAAAACCATCCCTCCAAAATTTAAAAAGAGGTGACCTGTGCGTGCTGATCACGATCGCGGATCCGTTTGACCCGTCCCTTCCCGGGAAACTGGGAGAGTTCGGTGAAGTGGCGACCGGCCTGGACCGGCTTGCCGAAACCGATGTCTTGCTGGTCCGGAGCAAGACGAAGGTGACCCGGGAAGTCCTGGAAAAGGCCCCGAAGCTGAAGCTGGTCATCCGTGGCGGCGTTGGAATCGACACGATCGACGTCAAAGCGGCGGAAGAGCGGGGCGTCCGGGTGAGAAACACCCCGAAGGCCTCCTCGATCACCGTGGCGGAATTGGCTTTCGCGCTCATGCTGGCGGCCCCGACGCGCCTGATCGAGGCCCACATCAGCATGTGCCAGGGCAAGTGGGAGAAGAACGAGCTGAAGCGAACCGAGCTTTTCGGGAAGACCCTCACCCTGGTCGGGCTCGGGAACATCGCCGCGGAAGTCGCCAAGCGGGCCCAGGCGTTCGGAATGACGGTCTGCGCCTATGACCCGCATGTCCCTGCGCGGCGGGCCGAGGAGCTGGGGGTCACCCTCCTGGGGGACCTGAAGGAGGCGCTTTCCAGGGCCGATTACGTGTCGCTCCATGTCCCTCTCGTTGAGAGCACGAAAAACCTGATCAACAAGGAAACCCTGTCGGTCATGAAGAAGGGTGCGGTCCTGGTGAATACCGCCAGGGCGGGCGTCATCGTGGCCGAGGATGTCCTGGAGGCCCTAGAGAGCGGTCAGCTGGCCTACTACTGCGCGGACGTCTGGCCGACGGATCCCCCCTCCCCGGACTACCCCATCCTCAAGTCGAACCGCGTCTTCATGGTGCCGCACCTCGGCGCCAACAGCAAGGAAAACCTTCTCCGCATCGGCGAGGAGGTTTGCTCCATCATTCGCGAAGCCCAGAAGGAAGGAGTGTTGTAAGATGCCCCGCAAGCTCAATTTCCATGCAGGTCCCTCGACGCTGCCCGTGGAGGTCCTGGAGGAGCTCCAGAAGAACATGGTCGACTTTGAGGGGACGGGTCTTTCCCTGATCGAAGAGAGCCACCGAAGCGCCACCTACGAAGCCGTCCACAACAGGGCCATCGAGCTGTTCCGCGAGCTCTTCTCCGTGCCGGAAAACTATGACATCCTGTTCTTGGGGGGAGGCGCGACCCTGCAGTTTGCCATGATCCCCATGAACTTCCTGCCCCAGGGGAAGACGGCCGAGTACGTCGCCACGGGAACCTGGTCGAAAAAGGCGATCGACGACGCGAAGAAACTGGGGAGCGTCAGGATCGTCTTCGACGGCAAGGAGAGCGGCTACACGACCCTGCCCGACCCGGCCTCCCTGAAAGTGGACCCCGAATCCGCCTACCTGCACATCACGGCCAACGAGACGATCGGCGGTCTGGAGTGGAAGGACTGGCCTGAGACGGGCAGCGTTCCCCTGGTCTGCGACATGTCCAGCGACATCCTGAGCCGCCCCGTTCCGGTGGATAAATTCGCCCTGATCTACGCGGGGGCCCAGAAGAACCTGGGGCCTGCCGGGACGACCGTCGTCATCCTCCGCAAGGACATGCTCGAACGGGTCCCGGACACGCTTCCGGCCTACCTGAGCTACAAGAACCACGCGGCCAACAACTCCCTGTACAACACGCCCCCCGTTTTCGCCATCTGGACGATCAAGCTGGTCCTCGAGCACATGAAGAAAAACGGAGGGCTCGCCGCGGTGGCTGAGCGGAACCTGAAAAAGGCCGGGCTTGTCTACGGGGTCATCGATTCGAGCGGGGGGTTCTACCGTTCGCCGGTTGACGCGCGCTACCGCTCGAACATGAACATCGTTTTCCGCCTTCCCTCAGAGGAGCTCGAGAAGAAGTTCATCGACGAAGCCAAGGCCGCGGGCATGATCGGCCTGAAGGGACACCGAAGCGTCGGCGGCTGCCGAGCCTCTCTCTACAACGCCATGACCCTCGAGGGTGCCGAGGCGTTGGCGGCGTTCATGAAGGAATTCGCCGCGAAGAACGGCTAGGGAGTCGACCATGGGAGACGTCAAAGCCAGGCTGGAAAAAGTCGGCATCGGCCTTCCGGAGATCCTGCTCCCGAAAGCGGGGACGGACCTGTCGAAATGGTCCGTTGTGGCCTGCGACCAGTTTTCTTCGGAGCGGCACTACTGGGAGAAGGTCAGGGAAATCGTGGGCGATGCTCCCTCGACACTGCGCCTGATCCTGCCGGAATGCTACCTGGAGGACGGAGATACAGAAGCGCGTGTCGAGGCGATCAATGCCGAGATGAAGAGGGTCCTCGAAACCGTTCTCGAGCCCCTGGAGCCGGGGTTTGTCCTGATTGACCGAAGGACTGCCCACGCGCCTTCCCGCAAGGGGCTGGTCCTGGCGGTGGACCTGGAAGCGTACAGCTTTGAAGCAGGTGCTGAATCCCTGATCCGGCCCACGGAGGGGACGATCCTGAAGCGGCTCCCGCCCCGCATGGCCATCCGCCGCGGGGCGACCCTGGACCTGCCGCATATCCTGCTTCTCCTGGACGACCCCCAGCGGACGGTGATCGAGCCGCTCTTCTCGGTACGGGAGAATTTCAAAAAGCTCTATGACTTCGAACTCATGCAGGGCGGCGGCTCCATCGCGGGATGGCACGTGCCCGCGGAGGCCCTGGGGGATACGGTTACCGCGCTGGAGAAACTGGCCTCCGGCGGATTCCTTTTCGCCGTGGGGGACGGCAACCATTCCCTTGCCGCGGCCAAGAGCCTCTGGGAGGAGCGGAAGGCCGCAGGGGCGGGCCCGGATGACCCGGCCCGCTGGGCCCTCGTGGAGGTGGAAAACATCCACGACGAGGGCCTGCATTTCCACCCCATCCACCGGGTTCTCTTCGGCGTAAGCGTGGATGCCGTGCTGGACGAAATGAAGAAGGCCCTGGGAGGAAGGATGGAGGCCGGAACCGCAGACCCCGCTCCGAAAACCGAAGCGGGGCACATCATCGGCGTGGTCTCCGAAAAGGGGGAAGGTCGGTTTGTCTTCAAGCCGAAGGAAGAGCGCATGACCGTGGAGTTCTTCCAGGAATTCCTGGACGAATACTTGGCGAAGCACCCCGAGGTCACGATCGACTACATCCACGGGGAGGAAGCCGTGCGGGAAATGGGCTCGAAACCCGGCAACGCGGGTTTTACCATGCCGCCGCTGGATAAGTCCGTCTTCTTCAGGCGCATGGTCGAGGTGGGGCCCTACCCGAGGAAGACCTTCTCCATCGGCGAGGCCACCGAGAAGCGCTACTACCTCGAAAGCCGGAAACTGGTGCGGTAAGCGGTAAGAAGAAGGACCGAGAGAGCACGTTGCGGGGAGCCCTTGGGTTCCCCGCTTTTTTTGCCCCTTGCCCTGGAAGCGGTGAGTGGTGTTATACTTTTTATGATGTTTTTTTAATGCGCTATCATCACGATAGGAACGATTCGAAAGGGGGGCTTTGTGCATGGGGAAAATGCGCGGACGGTTTCTTCTTTTGCTTGTCATTTCAACGCTGGCCTTTGCCGGGGCGGCTTGGGGATTGAGCACCCTTTCCCTGGATTATCCTGGTGAAGGAGCCGAAGGGGTCAGCACGTCCTTCAATTTCCAGTGGACCCTAACGCCTGACGTGGACGTGACGAGCCCGGACCTTGTCAGTTACGACCTTTACCTTTCCAAGACGCTCTCGGGGCTTGACGCGGGCGTGCTTTCCCAGGACCTGAAACTTGACGGATACGAGGGGACGTTCCCTTCCGGTACCCTGGACGAAGACTCCCTTTATTTCTGGAAGGTTGTCGCCCACACACCATCGGGAGACGTGGGTGCGACGAGTTTCTTCATGACCCAGGGCGAGGGCGCCAGCCTGGTACTGAAGAGCCCGTCAGACGGCCAGACCGGGGTCGCTCCTCAGAACGTGGAGTTCAAGTGGGAATTCGATTCCGGGGACAATAGCCTGTCGGCGGAGGATGTCACCTTCGACCTGTACTTCTCGGACAAGTACGAGACCATTTTCGACGGGGCTCCGAAGAGGTCGGGGATAAAGGCCCTCGATCCTGACGTCGTTGATGGGGTCTTCAGCGTGACGATCAACCAGTCGGTCGGTTACGGCAAGCACTACTGGACGGTCGTTGCCCATGTGGACGGAGATGGGGATTTTACCACCTCTCCGCATTCTTTCACGACCCTGAGCGAAGCCTCCGACCCGAACCTCTCGGGCGGATGCTCTGCGGCTCCGCTGGGCGGGCTGGCCGCGATGGTCCTGCTGGCTGGACTGGTCCTGGCGAAGCGCAGCAGGTAGCGAAAACCCGCAAAGCGGAAACGGACAAAACAGGGACCCGGGCGTTCGCCCGGGTCCCTGTCGCTTCCCTCTTGGCCGAAGGATTCCCTAGAAGCTCTCCTGGGCCGTGCGGGCGATGATCTCCTCCTGGTGGTACTGGTCGAGGTCGACGAAGTAGTCGCTGTAGCCAGCCACCCGGACGAGCAGGTCCCGGTAGTTCTCGGGGTGTTTCTGAGCGTCCCTCAGGGTGTCCGAATCCACGACGTTGAACTGCATGTGGTGCCCGCCCAGGCGGAAATAGGTTCGGATCAGCTGGCAAAGGGCATCGATGCCGGACTCCCCCGCCAGGACGGAAGGCAAAAACCTCTGGTTCAGCAGTGTACCGCCCGATTTGACCTGGTCCATCTTGGCCAGGGACTTCACGACGGCCGTCGGGCCGTGGCGGTCCGCACCGTGGGACGGGCTGGTTCCGTCCGATTCGGGCAGGAAGGCGAAACGCCCGTTGGGAGTCGCGCCGAGCTTTTTCCCGAAGTAGACGTGGCAGGTCGTGGAGAGCATGTTCAAATGGTAGGTCGGGCCCTTGGGACTGTGCTGCCCCTCGATGGTGCGGAACAGGGAATCGTAGACCCGCTGCATGATCGAATCGGCGTAGTCGTCGTCGTTGCCGAAGAAAGGGGTCTTGTTCCAGACGAACTGCCTCAGGGGTTCCTCTCCCTCCCAGTTCTTCCTCAGGGCGTCCAGAAGGGTCCGCATGGTGATCGTGTTGTCCTCGAACACGTGCTTCTTCAGGACCGCGAGGCTGTCCGTGATGGTGCCGATGCCGCAGCACTGGATGTAGTCGGAGTTGTAGCGCGCCCCGCCGTCGTAGTAGTCCTTGCCGTTTTTGATGCAGTCGTTGATCACCACGGAAAGGAAGGGAGCGGGAGCGTAGGTGGCGAACATGCGCTGGAGGTAGTTGTCGGTTTCGATCTTCGTTTCCACGACATACCGAAGCTGCTTCTCGAAGGCGGAATACAGCTCGTCGAAGGTGGTGAACCCTTCCGGGTCGCCCGTTTCAAGGCCGACCTTCTTTCCGGTGAGGGGGTCGACGCCGTTGTTCAGGGTCAGTTCGAGGATTTTCGGGACGTTCAGGTAGCCGTGGAGGATGTAGGCTTCCTTGCCGAAGGCGCCGGTTTCCACGCAGCCGCTAGTGCCCCCTTCGCGGGCATCCTCCGGAGTCTTGCCGACCCGGATCTGCTCTGCGATGACCATGTCAGCGTTGAACACGGAAGGATACCCGGAACCGCGGCGGATCACCTTCGCGGCGAACTTCAGGAACGCGTCCGGGGTCTTCGCGCTGATCTGAACGCTCACCTGGGGCTGCAGAAGCTGGAGTTCGTCAAGAACCTCCAGGATCAGGGTTGAGACTTCGCTCGATCCGTCGGTTCCGTCTGCCTTCAGTCCGCCGAGATTGATCTGGGTGAAGTCGTTGTAGGTTCCGCTTTCAGCGGCCGTGACTCCGACCTTCGGAGGCGCCGGGGTGTTGTTCACCTTGATCCAGAAGCAGGAAAGCAGCTCGCGGGCCCCTTCCCGGTCCAGGGTCCCCTCGGCGAGGTCCTTCTCGTAGAAGGGAGCCAGGTGCTGGTCCAGGTGGCCGGGGCTCATGGCGTCCCAGCCGTTGAGCTCGGTGATCGTTCCGAGATGGACGAACCAGTACATCTGGAGGGCTTCCCAGAAATTCCGCGGGGCATGGGCAGGGACCCACCGGCAGACGGAAGCGATCTTCAGGAGCTCGGCCTTCCTTTTGGGATCCTTTTCCTCGGTGGCCATCTTCTCCGCGAGGTCGGCGTGGCGCTCAGCGAAGAGGATCGCCGCGTCGCAGGAAATGTCCATGGCGGTCAGTTCCTCGAATTTCTCCGTGGCGTGGGGGTCGTTCAGGTAATCGAGCTTCGCCTTGCTCTCGGCGATCTCCCGCTTGAAGTCGAGCATCCCCTTGCGGTAGATCGTTCCGTCCAGGGCCGTGTGACCCGGGGCCCGCTGCTCCATGAATTCCGTGAACAGCCCGGCCTCGTAAAGAGCCTTCCACTTCGCGGGGATCTGGGCAAAAGCCTTGTCTCGCATGCTGCGTCCGCGCCAGTAGGGAATGACCTTCTCCGCGTAGAGGTCGATGTCTTCCGGGGAAACGGAGTAGCTCGTCATATTCCTGGAGTTGAGGATCTCCAGGTCCTCCCGGTAATTAAAGTTCAGCTCGGGGAAGGTGGAAACGGCCTTGGGAGCCGGTCCCCGTTCGCCGACGATAAGCTCGTCCGGGCCGATGTAGATTGTCTTTTTCTCGCAGAGATTCTTGAAGTTCAAGGCGCGCATGACGGGAGTCGAGTATTTCCCGGCGTTTTCCTGGTAGAACTCGGTGACCAGAAGAGCCCGCTCGATGGAAATGGACGGGTGGGTCTCGAAGCTTTCCTTTCTGAGTCTGGCGATGCGGTCGTTCATCCCATTCACCCTCCTATGAGGACATTGAGTCCAAATGACTTCAGGTTTTCTGCCGCTGCTTCCTGGGCCTCCGCGCTGGGCGGGAGGGTTTCCGGAAGCCGGTAGGCGATCTTCCACTTCGCGTACTTGTTGCGCCCCGCCGCATGGTACGGAAGCAGGTGGACTGAAACAACGCCTTTCAGCGCCGCGACGAACCGGCCTGTCTGTCTCAGGTTTTCTTCATCGTCGTTGATGCCCGGGATGAGGGGGATTCGGATGGCGACCCGGGCCCCCGAATCGGTAAGGGCCTTGAGGTTCTCCAGGATCAGCGTGTTGTCGACCCCCGTGTAGAGCTTGTGCTTCCCGGGATCCATGTGCTTGATGTCGTACAGGAAAAGATCCGTGAGGCGAGCCGTTTCCAAAAGGACCGCCGTGTGAGCGAAGCCTGTGGTGTCCACCGCGGTATGGATCTGGGACTTGCGGCAGCCTTCGAGGAGTTCCCAGAGGAATTCGGGCTGGAGCAGAGGTTCACCGCCGGAAAAGGTCGCGCCGCCCCCGGATTCGTCGTAGAAGGGGATATCCTTCCTGATGACGGTGAGAACCTCTTCGGAAGTCATGAGACGCCCAACCCTTTCCCGCGCCGTGGACGGGCACGAGTCTGCGCAGGCCCCGCAGCCGGTACAGCGGGACGGGTCGGCAAAGAAGCCTTCCGGCGTTGCGGCGATGGCCCCGCAGGGACAGGCTTTCAGGCAGGCTCCGCATCCGATGCACCGTTCGGGCCGGTAAAGGACAGCGGGCTGGGGGGAGATGCTCTCCGGGTTGTGGCACCACCAGCATGAAAGCGGGCAACCCTTGAGGAAAACGGTCGTGCGGATCCCCGGACCGTCGTGAATGGAATACTTTTTGAAGTCGAACACGATGCCGCTTTTCATCGCAGGTTCCCCTTTTTGTTTTTCGAAGCCCATAGTCGGAGCTTTCGCTGATACATCATATATCAGTGCCCGTTTTCCGTCAAGTCTTGCGTTCAGGAAATACGGTTTTTCTAAGTTCAAGGGCGGATCGCAGCATCAGGATCCCTCGAACCTCCCGGAGGTTCAGTCCCGTCAGGCGTTCGATCTTCTGAAGGCGGTAGGAAAGGGTGTTGCGGTGGATGGAAAGAGCTTGAGCCACCCGGGCCGGCTCAAAGGGACGGTCACACCAGGCCAGAAAGGTCTGGGTCAGTTCTTCGGCATCGGAAACACCAGGGAGATCCTTCAGCACGGTTTCACAGAAGGCCGCGGCCCGGTCTTTCGGAATATAGGACAGGAGGGACTCCAGGCGCAGGTCTCCGATAAAGGAGACCCTTTCCTCTCCGCTCTTTTTTGCGGATAGCCTTGCGGCCTCCCCGGCAGAGCGGAAGGCCTCTCCGAGGAATGCTGCGGAAGGGGCGATCTCGCCGATCCCGATCCTCACCGAAAGCCCGTGCTCTTCCAGGGAAAGAGCCAAAAGCCGGGCGGTATTTCTGACCTCCTCAAGAGGCTGGATCTCCCTCACGGCAAGGCCCAGGAAGGCAAGGACGACGATTTTTTCATCCCCGATGCGGGAGACGATGTCCTGGGGGTGTGAAAAGAACCTGCGGGTCAGGGCCTGCGCTTCCAGGCGCCGATTCAAAGGGCCTTCCTCGGGGTGAAGGATCTCCACGACGAGAACGGCCCTGGGGGGCCTGAGGTCGTAGCCGAGCTCCCGGCCGCGCATCACCAGCACCGTTTCGTCTGCTTTCAGGGGGTCAAAGGCGGCGATCTCCAGGATCAGTTCCTGGAGCGCCTGTTCCCTCAGCATCGAAGAGCGGAGAAGGGCATTCTCCCGGAGGAGGAGTTCTGCCTGTTTCTGGACCAGCCGCCCGTAGCGGGAGACCTCCTCGGGCGGACCCGCGATGGCGATGGAGCCGACGACCCGGCCCGCGAGGGAAATCGGCAGGGTGATCCCGGGCCGGACTCCCTCAGGAAGCCGGGTGGCCTCTTCAGGGGTGGTGGTCTCCGGCTTCCGCGTCCGGATCACACCCACGGAGGGAGTGTGAAGCGAACCCAGGCGGGAGGGGTCACTCGAGCCGATGACGATGCCGTTTTCGTCGGTCAACAGGACGCTGTACCCGACGATTTCCGAGGTGCTTTCCGCGAGCTCCTGGGCGCAGCTTCTCAGCATTTTTCCAACCTTCCCCCCCCTTTTTGTAGCATGTGCATCTGTACAAAATTCGGATGGAAATCATTGCTATTGTAGGTCGATTGTCCAATGAAAGCGAGAGGGAAAAACGGGTACACTACCTTTTGGGAGTTCCTGCTTTCAGTGCGTCAGTTCGAAACTTTAGAGAAAAGGCAGGAAGAGCGAAAGGAGGGGCCTGGATGAGGCTGGAGCTGCACGAAGTCCATGTTTCGGATATCCAGTGGGGAGAGAGGACGGAGGTGGTCGACCATGTCCTTCGGGTGAACCGTGAAGAGGCCGCGGCCGCGCTCGCCGGGGAGGATCGGTTCGCCTCGGTACGGCTGGACCTGGCACGCCCGGGAGAGAGCGTCCGGATCATCCCGGTAAAGGATGTCGTGGAACCGCGGGTCAAGCTGAAGGGCGGAAGGGGGTATTTCCCGGGCTTCTTTGCCCCGCCGGAAACAGCCGGGGAGGGCGTCACCCTCGTCCTGAAGGGAGCGGCCGTGGTGACCTGCGGTCCGATCGTTGCTTTCCAGGAGGGGTTCATCGATATGTCGGGAACGGGCGCCGACTATACGCCGTTCTCGAAAACGAACAACCTTGTCCTGACGGTCGAACCGGTTGAAGGGCTTGGCAAGCACGCTTACGAGGAGGCCCTGCGCCTGGCGGGTCTGAAGCTGGCCCTGTACCTTGCGGAAGCGTGCCGGGAGGCGAAACCGGACGAAATCCGCGTCTTCGAAAAGGGATCCATCACCGAAGAGAATGAAAAGTACCCGGACCTTCCAAGGATCCTCTACATCTGCATGGCCATCACCCAGGGCCTGCTGCACGACACGTTCCTCTACGCCGCGGACATGAAGACCGTCCTGCCCACGCTCCTCCACCCCAACGAGGTCCTGGACGGGGCACTCGTCTCTGGAAACTGCGTTTCGGCCTGTGACAAGAATACGACCTACCACCACGTCAACAACCCGGTGGTGGAGGCGCTGTACCGGCGCCACGGGAAGGACTTGAACTTTCTCGGCGTCGTCCCCACCGTGGAGGATGTCCGGCTGGCGGGCAAGGAGCGGGCTTCTTCGATGAACGCGGCGCTGGCCAAAAACCTGGGCGCTCACGGGGTCATCGTCACCGAGGAGGGGTACGGCAACCCGGACACGGATTTATGCCTGAACGCGAAGAAATGCGAGAACCTTGGAATCCGTACTGTCGTGATCTCCGACGAGGCGGCGGGAACGGACGGGGCAAGCCAGAGTCTTGCGGACGCCACGCCGGAAATGTCCGCCTTCGTTTCCTCGGGGAACGTCAACGAGATGATCGAAGTGCCTCCCATGCAGACGGTCCTCGGTCACCCGGAAGCCATCGCGAACCTCTCCGGAGGCGCGGCCGAAAGCCTGCGTCCCGACGGAAGCATGTTCGTGGAGCTGCAGGCCGTGATCGGCTCCACCTGCGAGCTGGGTTTCAGCCGCATCGGCTGTGAATGGATCTAGGCGAGGGGGGAATGAGCAAGATGACCATCAGGGTTGTCCATTACATCAACCAGTTCTACGCTGGACTTGGCGGCGAGGAGGCGGCCAACGCCCTTCCAGAAAGCCGAAAGGGAGCCGTGGGGCCTGGAGTGCAGCTTCAAACGATTTTCGGCGGGAAGGCGGAAATCGTCGGAACCGTCATTTGTGGAGACGGGACCTACGGCGAGCGGACGGAGGAGGCACGCGCGGAGTGCACCCGTCTCATCGAGGGCTTCCGGCCGGACCTGCTCGTGGCCGGCCCAGCCTTCAACGCGGGCCGCTACGGGTTCGCATGCGGCGACATCTGTTCCACCGTCGGCAAGGTGCTGGGCATTCTCACGGTAACGGCCCTTTACCCGGAAAACCCGGGTGTGGAGCTTTTCGCGAAGAATACCGTCATTGTCCAGGCCTCTGACAGCGCCCGCGGAATGAAGGCCGCCCTGGAGGGGCTCGCCCGCGTCGGTCTCAAGCTGGCCTCCGGGGAGCCGCTGGGCCCGGCAAGGCTGGAAGGGACGATCTCCAGGGGGATCCGGAAGAATTTCTTCTTCGAGAAGAACGGGGCCGAGCGGGCCGTGGAGATGCTGCTGGACAAGATCGCCGGCAGGCCCTTCCGGACGGAATACGAGATGCCCGTGTTCAAGAGGATCCCGCCCGCTCCTCCAATCAAGGACCTGGGAAAAGCCACGATCGCGCTGGTCTGCTCCGGCGGAATCGTGCCGAAGGGGAACCCCGACCACATTCGCGTTTCCTCGGCCGAGACTTACGGGCGTTACAACATTTCGGAATTGTACGACCTGACCCCGGAAACCTACGAGTCGATCCATGGGGGCTACGACCGGGTCTGGGCGAACCAGGACCCGGACGTGGTCCTTCCGGTAGACGTGATGAGGGAGCTGGAGCGGGAAGGGGTCATCGGAAAGCTGTATGATTGGATCTACACCACCACGGGAACCGGCACCGCCGTGGCCCACGCGGAGCGTTTCGGGAGGGAAATCGGCGCTCAGCTGAAGGAGGCGGGCGTCGACGGGGTGATTCTCACCTCCACCTGAGGCACCTGCACTCGATGCGGCGCATCGATGACGCGAGAGATCGAAAAGGCTGCGGGAATTCCGGTGGTCCAGATCGCCACGATTGTCCCGATCATGCTCACGGTGGGGTCCAACCGGATCGTTCCCGGCGTGGCCATTCCCCATCCCGTGGGAGACCCGGCCAAGGGGCCCGAGGCGGACAAAAAGGTCCGGCGCGAGCTTCTCCTGAAAGCCCTGGAAGCCATGACGACCCCCATCTCGGAACAGACTCTTTTCGAAAGGAAGTGAGCCTCTCCAAGCCCATGATGAGAAGATCGGAAACTTTGATCCCGGTTTCGAAGAACCCGCCGGCAAAGGTGAAGGACAAGGGGCTGATCCGCCTGGCCCGCTCCGGTGCGGCTGCCTACGACGCTTCAGGAGACCGGGTCCTCTGGCTGCCCTGGGGGGTCTCTCTCCTGGACCGGGTAAGACGCGGGCTTTCTTCACGGTTTCGATCCGCCGGAGCACAGCCCGTTTTCTGCGGCCAGGGAGCCTCTGGTACCCTGCCGGTGGCGGTGCGGGTCCTCAAGACTGCCGACCAGCTTCCTTTGACCCTCATGGAGGAAGACAGGACCCTGATCCTCCTCGAAGGATTTGACCCGGAAGGAGCCCTTCCGGGTTGGCCGGCTTACGCTGAACGTCTCCTCTCCTTCCTGCAGGAAAGGGGGATGGAGCTCTCCGTGTTCCAGGAGGCCCTGCCTTCCGGTGAACGCACGCTGGTTGCCTGCTGCTGCGACGGGGATGCCAGGGGAGCGATTGAGGCGCGGGTCTGCCCGGCCTGCGGGTGGACGGCTTCGGTGGATGCCCTGCTCCCGCCGGTAGAGGAAGCGGACGAGGAGGAACGCCCGCTGGAGGCGGTGCTGACGCCGGGCGCGACGACGATCGCGGAGCTTTGCAGGCAGCTTGGATGTCCTCCGGACCGGACGATCAAGACCATGTTCTATGCCGCGGAAAAGGACGGGAAGACGTTCGTGGCGGCGGCGCTTGTGCGGGGAGACAGGGCCGTCTGCCCGACGAAGCTGTCCCGTGCGCTCGGAGGTGCGGCGGTTCGGAGGGCGGAAAGCGCCGATCTCAAACAGGCGGGTTGCGACGTGGCGGGTTTCCTGGGGCCCGTGGGCCTGCCGGAGACCATTCGGGTGATTGCCGATGCTTCCGTGGCCGGCACGAAAAACCGCGTGATCGGGGCCAACCGGCCCGAAACCCACTTCACCGGGGCTTGCTGGGGAAGGGATTACTCGGCCCCGGTAGCGGACATCTCCGCCCTGGAACCGGGAGGCGCATGCCCTGCCTGCAGAAGACCGGTTGAAAAGGGATGGATCCGGCCCGTGGCGGAGTTTGCCAAGGGACATCCGGGACTGGCGGCCTTCCCCTCCCTGGGCTACCTGGACGAAAACCGGAAGCGCCGCCTGCCCGGAACCTGGACAGGAAGAATCCTGCTGGAGGCGATCGCCCTGGCCTCGGCCGCGGAAGGCGACGCGCCCTTCAGGCTTGGACTGTCGCCCGCGGACCTGCTGGTCATCCCTC
Organism: Synergistaceae bacterium; assembly: GCA_029267465.1. Taxonomy (GTDB): domain Bacteria; phylum Synergistota; class Synergistia; order Synergistales; family 79-D21; genus 79-D21. The sequence goes on along the minus strand of JAJUIT010000006.1, from coordinate 11,696 downwards.
TTGGCGCGGGAGGACGGGAGGCGTCGAAAGCTGCCGAAGCCGTGGCGGATGAACTGGAACACCGGGGCTGGACCGTCCTTTTGGACGACCGGCCGCTTTCCGACGAAGCGCGTCTCGCTGAAGCCAGTCTTGCCGGTTGTCCCGTGCAGGTACTCGTGGCGGACGGACTGGAGGCTGAAGTCACCGGTGTCGGAGGAGGTCCCGGGAGGCGGGTCCCCCTCGAGGGAATCGGGACTTTCCTGGAGCCGCTGCGGGGAGCGTGATTCCCAGGCGAAGCGATCCATGGGGGGCAGTGCGAAGGCACTGCCCCCCATGCTATTGATATTTCAGTCCTTCAAAGCGGTGTGGCTTGACTGCATTAAGCCCGCTCCCTATACTCAAGGGAAATTATGCTTAGGGGGGTGTTCTGTGGATGAAAAAGGTTTTGAGCATCGCGCTTTTCATCGTGCTGGCTCTTTCTACTGTTGCTCTGGCGGCAACGCCGATCAAGATCGGCTATCTGGCCAATCTAACGGGCGACGCCGCGACCTGGGGGGTTCACGAGAAAAACGGAGCGATCCTGGCCGTCGAGGAGATCAACAAGAAAGGCGGGGTTCTGGGCCGTCCCCTGCAGCTCGTCGTCTATGACGTCAAGGCGAAAGCGGAAGACGCCATCAGCGCTGCCCGCCGGCTGATCCTGGAGGACAAGGTTGTTGCAATCGGGGGAACGAACTTCAGCGGCCTGAACATCGCCACGGTCCCCATCATCGAGCAGTACAAGGTCCCCCAGATCGGTAGCTACCCGACCAACCCGGCCGTGACGGTAGACCCGAACACCGGCAAGGTCCGTCCTTACTCCTTCCGCATCTGCTTCACCGACCCCTACCAGGGCAAGGTCATTGCGGAATATCTCTACAACAAGCTCGGCATCAAGGAAGCGGCGATCATCCACGACATCGGAAGCGATTACTCCGAAGGGCTAACCGAGTACTTCATCAAGACCTACACCGGTCTCGGGGGCAAGGTCGTTTCCAACCAGGCGTTCCGCAGCGGCGACGTGGACTTCCGCGCCCAGCTGACTAATGCCAAGAACAGCGGGGCAAAGGCCCTGGTCATGCCGAACCTCTACAAGGAAATGTCGCTGATGATGAAGCAGTCGTGGGAACTTGGGTGGAAACCGGTCTTCATCGGCGGGGACGGCTTCAGCATGAACATGTTCGAGATCGCCGGGCCGGCCATGGAGGGCAGCTACTGGATCTATCACCTCAGCTTCGACGATCCGATCCTGAAGCCCCTCTATGCGAAGTACGAGAAGCGTTTCGGCGAGAAGCCGACGGAGATCGTGAACACCGTCGCGGCCTACGACATCATCTACTGGATCGCGGACGCCATCAAGCGGGCCGGGAAAGCCGAAGGGCCTGCCGTACGGGATGCCATCGAAAACACGAAGAACCTCAAGCTCCTCCACTTCACCCTGACCGTGGACAAAGCCACCCACAACCCGCTGAACAAGCCTGCCGCCATCCTGAAGGCGACGGGCGGGAAGATGGTCTTCCTGGAGACCTACAAGCCCCAGAGCAATTTTTAGTCTCCCGAACCTCCAAGAGTAGGAAAAGCGGGGCCCCCGAAGGGGCCCCGCTTCATTTGGATCCTTTTTCGCGTGGGCTAGCAAGCCGGCCAGCCGGGAAGGTCACCATGGGTGACCCGGCCTCCCGCGAGGGTCAGCCTGGCTTTGACGTCCTTCAATTCCATGGGATGGATCCGGAAGATGTCCCGGTCGAGGACCGCCAGGTCCGCCAGGTAACCGGGGGAGATCCGCCCGCGCTGCCCGCCTTCTCCCACCGCGATGGCGCCGTTGACGGTCCACAGCTCCAGGGCTTCCTCCAGGTTCAGTTTCTGGTGAGGTTGCCAGCCGCCTTCCGGATGGCCGTCGTCCCCCACCCGGCAGACAGCTGCCCAGATCCCCCGCCAGGGGGAGGGCGGTTCGACGGGGCAGTCGCTGGACCCCGTGACAACGAGCCCGGAATCCACGAAGGACTTCCAGGGATAGCTCCAGCGGATCCTCTCCTCGCCCAGGCGGGCCGTGGCCATGGCGATCTCGCTCGGGACGAAGGCCGGCTGCACGTCCAGAACGGCCCCCAGCGTCTTCAGGGCCTCCAGCTGGTCCGGCCGGCAGATCATGACGTGGTTGATCCGGTGCGGAAGGCCGCACGGGCACGGTCCCTCCGCGTAGGCGGCCCTCACCGCGCGGATGGCTTGATCGAGAGCCCGGTCGCCGATGGCATGGATGAGCATCTGCAGCCCTCGTTTGTGGGCTTCCCTCACGGTGGCCAGGAGCGCCTCTTCTTCGTGGTTGAGGAGTCCACAGGTTGAGGGGTCGTCGGTGTAAGGGGAGGTCACGGCGGCGGTTCGCCCTCCCAGAGAGCCGTCGAGAAAGAGCTTGAAGCCGCCGTAACGGATCCAGTCGTCTCCAAGGCCGCTCATAAAATTCCACTGGGGCAGCCGGTCTTCGTAAAGGACCACTCGAACGGGAAGCCTCCCCTCCAGGCGGAGGCGCTGGAAAGGCGCAAGGTCGTCGGCCAGTCCATAGCCCGACGCGCTGCAGGTCTGGATCTCGGTCACGCCGTAGCTCGCAAAATCTCGGCAGGCCTTTTCGATCATCCCCAGGGTTTTGCCGGTTTCGGCCCTCCAGGTTTCCATCGCCTTGAGGACCGGTGCCACCTCGGTTTCCAGGAGGATCCCGTCTCCCCACCGTTCTTCAGGGATGCCGGAAGCCGCCAGGGCGGCACTGTTTGCGACCTGCACGTGGGTGCAAACGCGCGTTAGGAGAATGGGCCTGTCGATTCCCGCGGCATCCAGGTCATGGCGGGTTGGGGCCCGGTTCTCAATCCAGTAGGCATCGTTGTAGCGGACGCCGTGGATCCAGTCTCCCGGCTGCGTTTTGGCCGTAGCCTCCCGAAGGACCCCGATGGCTTCCTCCAGCGATCTTGTCTCGAAGAGGGAGACACCGGCCCTTTGCTTTGAGTAATAAAGGAGATGGAGGTGGGCGTCGGTCATTCCCGGGATCACCGTTTCCCCTCCCAGTTCGAGGATTCTTGCGCCCCTTGCGCCTTCGAGGTTTTCCAGCTCTGCGGCTGAACCGACAGCAAGGACCCTTTCCCCTTCGAGAAGGACAGCCTCCGCTCGCGGATTCCGGCGATCCCCGGTCCATACCGTTCCTCCGCGGATCAGCAGGCACGTTTCATTCACTGGGTTCCCTCCTCCTTGATGTGCGAAATTTCGTTTCATTATACCAAAGGCGATGTTTCAGGGGGTTCCAAGAAGTTCCCTTACCGCCGAGCGGATCTCGGAGACTTCCTTCCCGATTTCGGCGGCGATTTCCTTCAGCGGTTTGTCAGGGGGCAGGTCTGCGGGCCAGCCTGCCTTTTCGAGGATTTTCCTGCTCTCCAGGCCGTAGGTTTGGGCGACCTGCCGCAGGGTCATGGTGCCCTTGATTTCCTCCGGGTTCAGGGACGGGCGGGGCGAAAGGGTTTCGGTTTGGCTTTCCTTCCGGGCGGCAAACCAGTCTGCCAGGGCCTTTCTGAAGGCTTCGTCGTCCGTGATCTGCTTGATCGGCCTGTCCAGCGGCGTATCGGCTGAAAGTCCGGTGATTTCGAGAATCTTCTCTGCCGGGAGGCCTACGGTTTCAGAAACCTTGCGAAGGTCCATCCATCCGAAAACGGCACGGGTCGGGTCCTGTGCAATCTGGTCGGCCTGAGGCGGAGCGTAAGTCGACCAGATCCCGGCAGCGCGGGAGAAGCCATAACCGCCGAGAAACAGCGCGATTCCCAAAAGTCCCGTGGCGGTTACGGAGAGAACCTTCGACCGGCTTCCAAAGAAAAGGGCCTTTTCCTTCGGGCAGGCGTAAACGCAGGCTCCGCAGGCAATGCACTCCGCCGATGCCGTGACCTCGGCGGATTCCGGGTCGAGTCGCACGGGGCATGCCTGTGCGCAAAGATGGCAGTGAATGCAGTGCTCCTCGGACCGGCGCACCTTGAAAAGGGAAAGTTTCTGCAGGGGGGCCAAAAGCGCTCCAAGAGGGCAAAGGTAGCGGCACCAGAACCGCTCAACGAAAGCGCTGGCGCCGAAAACCGTGACGAAAAGGACCACGAAGGCCCAGGGAGCCTCGCCCATCGCATCGAGGCCTCCTGAAAGGTGCATCCAGGCGACCCAGGGATCGTAAGCCCTCCAGGCGAGGGTGCCGAGTTTCCAGGTGAAGCCGATGATCGCGGCAAGGACCGCGTATTTCAGGAAGCGCAGCGGGCGGTCGACCTGCTCCGGAAGTTCCTTCTTCCGGATTCCCAGTTTCCGTGACAGTTTGGCCGACCATTCTCCGAGGGTTCCCAGGGGACAGATCCACCCGCAGAAGGTCCTTCCGATCAAGACGGTCGTTAAAAGGACAATTGCGAGCAGGATCAGTGAGCTCGGCGCGACCCGCCGCAGCCACGTCCCCGAAGCCAGAAACGAATAAAGGCTCTCCATTCCTCCGAAAGGGCACAGGGCGTCAACCGGGGGCACGCCCGACGGCCCTCCTCCCACCACCTGGTGCCGGTAGCCCGTCCAGGTCATGAAGGCGAGAAACCCGCCCTGGACCAGCAGGCGCAATCGCTTGGGATTCATTTCCATTCCTCCTTCTCCTTGGGCTGGTTCGAACCCCCGTCCCCTATTCTCTTCAATTCATTCTATCAGGTTGAATCCACCGGGGAACAGGTGTTTCGGATGATGTTGTTTTCAGCAGGCTTGTCCTAAACTAGGAGAACGAAATCCAAGCCAAGGAGGTTTTTTCCCGTGACCATCAACCCCTCGATCACCGATGTCCTTCGGGCATACCGTTTCCTCAGGAACCGGGTCCGCCATACCCCCGTGGAACGCTCGTTTCCCCTGAGCGAACGAACGGGGGCGGACGTGTTCGTCAAGTGGGAAAACACGCAGTTCTGCGGGTCCTTCAAGATCAGGGGGGCCCTGAACAAGATGTTTTCTCTCACCCCTGAAGAGCGGGCCCGGGGGGTTGTGACCCCTTCCAGCGGCAATCACGGACAGGGCGTGGCTTTCGCGGCCGCGCAGCTGGGGGTGAAGGCGGTGGTTTGCGTTCCTGGAGCCTGTCCCCGGACAAAGCGGCAAGCGATCCAGCGGCTGGGTGGGGAATGGGTTGAGCTGAGAGTGGTCGGGCAATTGTATGACGACGCGGAACACGAGGCTCACCGGCTTGCGGAGGCTGAGGGAATGACCTTCGTTTCGTCCTACGAGGATGCTTTCGTGATCAGCGGGGCGGCCACCGTCGGGTTAGAGCTCATGATGGATGAGCCCGAGCTGGATCTTCTGCTCGTACCGGCAGGGGGCGGAGGTCTGATGAACGGCGTGGCCCTGGCGGCCAGGACGCTCCGCCCCGATATCCGGATCTGGGGGGTCCAGTCGGTGGCTTCGCAACCCTGGGTTGCTTCCTGGGAAGGGGGAAGGGTTGTCGAGGTCGAATATGGGGATTCACTCGCGGACGGACTGACCGGTTCCATCCCCCAGAGCCTGCTGGACCTTGCGAGAACGCGCATGGAAGGCTGTTTCGCCGTGACCGAGGAGGAGATCGGCCGGGCAATCGCCTTCCTGCACGCAGAACATCACCAGGTGGTGGAGGGGGCAGGTGCCGTCGGCGTGGCGTCTCTTCTGGCCGGAAGGGTTCCGGAGGATCTCTCGGGTCTTCGGGTCGGGGTGGTCATCTCGGGAGGGAACATCGACCACGAAAGGCTGATGACGGTTCTCGAGCGCTGGGGAAAGGGTCTCTAGTTTTCGCTCCCGCCGCCGGGTTTCAGGATCTGCTTGATGATCTGTTCAAGCAGCTGGTCGCCGATTTGGGTAGTGGGGTCCTCGCTGGTCCGGGTCCCCCCCTCGCCGGTGGGGATGGTGATCGTGATCCGCATCTGGTTCTGATCCGCTTTTTCTGCCGGATCGGATGGGGACGACGGGATCGGGCTTTCCTTCCGGTGCTGGATGACCCTCAGGTCGCTGATGGCGGGCTTCCTCCAGGGTCCCTTGATGTTGAAGCTGACTTCCTGGAAGTCCCGGCGTGCGGCTCCCCCAAGGGCTCCTCCGAGGAACTGCTGGAGGGTAGCGGTGGACCAGCTGCCGTTAGAGGAAAGAAGCCCTTCCAGTCCCCCCAGGAGGAGGTTCAGGCCTCGAACGTTGATTTCTCCGTAACTCTTCAGGTCCAGGTTGCCTCCCTCCCCGATCGAGCCGTCCACCGAAAGGTAACGGTAGAACCGGTCCCCGGGAACCGCGTTGGCCCGGGTTCCCGGAAGGAGGAAGACCGACTTGCCGTCGATGTTGAAGTTGGCGTTGACCGAGCTGTAGCGGATGGAAGGGCTTCCCGTGATGGGAACGAGGCTTTTCAGGGCCGAGAATCCTTCCACTGCCCCGTCCTTCACCTTCAGAAGACCGTGGCCGTCCATGAGGAATGCCTTCCCGTACTCGTTGGAAATACGGAAATCCAGGTCGGCCTTTCCCGAGACGGTTCCCTCGGTCCTGAGTGCGTCCTTCAGCGCGGGGGCCAGCTCGGCCCCCCTGACCGTCATCCGGGCTCCCCAGCGGGCTTTTCCCATCTCCAGGGATCCCGCGGCTTTCACGTCGCCCCCGTAGGCTTTGGCTGTTCCGCTCTCGACCGTGATGAAATCGTCCGTGGTCGCGAACGGGGCGTCGACATCCGTCAGGTGGAATCCCCAGAGCACCAGTTCGGGGGACTTCAGGCGGCCGGACCCCTGAAAGCCTTCGGCGCTGATCCTTCCGGAAACCTTGGTGTCCACGGCTCCTCTCAGAACCCCCCTGGCTCCGCTGATAAAACGGGGGACGAGGTCCTGAAGCTCGAGTCTCGAGCCTTCCATGGAGAAGGCGAGTTCGAATCCCTCCCTGCCTTTGACGATCGTCCCGCTCCCGTTCACGGGTGAATCGCCCACCAGCGCCCGGGCTTCCCGTATATGCAGGATTTCCCCGGTGGACGCCCCCTCTCCCTTCACTTGAACCTGTCTGAAAAACAGGCCAGACACGTTCAGTTCAGGAACGCGAACCAGAAGCGAGACCGTCGGCCGGTTAGCGGGGCCTTTCACCGTTGCTTCGGCGGAAGCGAGACCTCTTATCGGCAGCGCCAGGCTGTAACGGTTCGTGATTTCCTTCAGGTCGAGCCCTTCGGCGGAAGCCTCGAGATCCAGCTCGGCAGGCCTGGATGCAGCGGCCCTGCGGACTTGGCCCGATCCCTTCACCCGGCCCCCGATGACTTCTCCCTCCAGTTTTTCGAGCCGGAACCGGTCGTCTGCCCCGCCCAGGCTGAAATGGAAGCCACCGACGGGAAGTCCGCCTGCGGTAAGGCTTTCCGACGAGCCCTCCGCGCTCCAGGCCGGGGAAGAAAGGGCCCCCTTCAGGCTGAAGCGTCCTTCGACCTTGCCGGAAACCGGGATCGGGAGCAGCCCCTCCAGGAATGGGGCGATCTCCATCCGGGAGAACCCGCCTTTCAGGTCGGCCTCCGGCCGGGAGGAAAGTCTCGAGATCCGGCCGGAGAGAAAGAGCGATGGGGTCCTTCCTGCTTCAGACATGGAGAGGATCTCTAAAAGGTCCGGGCGGAAACGGAAGGACAGGTCGAACCGCCGCAAGGGGAACAAGGGGAGCAGGCGGGCCTGGACCCCCGACAGGTTCGCTTCGAGAGAGAGTTCCCCTGTAGAACCGGCAACCCGGAAGGAACCGCCGATCTTTCCGGCAAGCCCCAGGGATCGAAGGGTTCCAAAACGGTTTGCAACCCGGACCGCATCCACTTCCGTCACGCGGCCGGACAGGTTCAGGCGCGGTTTTGGGGTAAAGAGTCCTTCCACGAGCCCGGACAGGCTGGCTTTCCCCCCATGCCAGGACGCCGTCCCTTCCTGGATCCGGGCGTTTTTCCCGTCGCTTGCGAAGACCACCCTGAGCCCCTGCAGTGATTCACCGAGAGCCTCAAGCCGTTCGGAGCGGATCTGTCCCTCGTACCGAGGCGAGGAAGCGGGCCCGAAAAGGCGGAGATCCGCTCCCAGGATCCCCTTGCCCTTCAATTCCGAAAGCCCCTTGAAACGGGTCGCCAGTCGATCGAAATCGACTTCCTGGAGTTTGAGGCGAAGGTCGAGTTCGACTCGAGGCCTGATCCGGACACTGCCTCTGGCTTCGACCGGAGAATCCAGCCACTTTCCCGAAAGTTCGAGGTTGCCGGTGCGTCCTTCCTCCACCGTAAAGGCGGCCCGAGCGGCCGTGAGGTCCTGGCTTGCGATCGACATGGCCTCCGCTTCGGCTTCCACTTTTCCGGAGGGGGACCGAAGCGGACCCTTCAGGTCGATGGAAACCTTCCGGGCTGTTCCCTTCAGGAAACCGATCCAGGGCAGGACTGCTTTCCAGCGGGAAATCTCCATGTCCTCTCCGGCAACCCGGAGGGTCCAGGGCACCGGGTTTTGCGAGAGGTCCGCGGAAACGGTACCCGTGAGAGGATGGCCGAAAGCGTTCCCGGAGACCCCTTCGAAAGAGAGGATCTTCCCGTCGAACGCCCATCGGCTTTTCAGGTTCTCGAAGTCGATCCCGGCCACTCGTCCCGAACGGAGGGAAAGATCCCCCGAGTAGGAAAAATCTGGCCAGCGCCCCTCAACGCGGAACTCCGCCAGGAGGGGGCCGAAAAAACGGTCTCCCAGGGAGGGCCAGAAATTCCGGAAGGTCGCGAGCTCGACTCCCGAGAGGCGAACGAGCAGCCCCAGCTTGGGGCGAACCGTACCAAAGACCTCGATGCGGCCTTTCCCAGTCGCCATCTCGAGGTTTTCGATCTGGGCAATCCCCCCGACCTGCCTGTACCGGCCGCTTCCCCGGGTTTCAACGCCGTTGACTTCCGCCCGGAAGGTGGCGTCGATGGCAAAGTCGGAAATCTTCAGGCTGGCCTTGCGAAGTTCGACCTGGCCGAACCGGGTCCGGATGAGGCAATCGTCGAGACGGACCGCATCGAGAGGGAGGTTGAGGCGGTCGCTTTCCTGCCGGAATTCGGGAAGGATCTCCCGTAGGCGGTCAAGATCCACGTCGGCTCCCCGGATATCCAGGCGCCGGATAAAAATGCGCCGTTGTAAAATCGAGGGGAGGTCCTGTCGGAAGGTCAGCTCGGCCGCGGAAAGCACCGGCAATCCCTCCCGCGTGAGAACGATATCCCGGGCCCGGTAGCCGATGACGGGATTCCCGCTCATGGAGCCGATGTACAGGTCCGAACCGAGGCGGCTTTTTGCCCCCGAAACCGCGAGATTGCGCACGATGCCCTCGCCGTACGGCATACGGACTGCCGCGATGGCGAGGAGGACGGGGATCAGGATCAGGAAGGCCCAGAAGGCCAGTTTGGCCGGAGAACGGGTTTTGCCGTGCATCGGGCACCTCTTCGAAAAAGAATGCGACGGTTCCATTTTACTCTACCGGGAAGGAAGGCAACCGATGGGATACGACGGGAAAAGCGGCACAGGGCGGGCGGAAAGATGGTTTCGGCTCCTTGGCCTGCTGCGGGAGAAGGAAAGCGCGGTGGTCCTCTTTTCCGGGGGGGTCGACAGCACCCTTCTGGCGGCTGCCGCCTTTCTCGCGCTCGGGGACCGGGCTGTCGCGCTCACTTTTCGGTCCCCACTGGAAGATCCCTCCGAAGCGGGAATAGCTTCTTCCACGGCGGAACGCATTGGGATCCGCCAGGTCTGCCTGGATTCCGAAGACCTTTCTGTTAGTGAAATCGCGCAAAACAGGCCGGACCGCTGCTACGCCTGCCGAAAAAATAGGGACGCCAGGGCCTGGGCCTGGGCTCGGCTGCACGGATTCGCCTCGGTCGTGGACGGCCTTTCCCTTTCCGACCTGGAAGAAGACCGTCCAGGAAGGAAAGCGTCGGACGAAGACGGGATCGGTCACCCCCTGCTGGAGGCGGCTCTCGGCAGGGAGGACATCCGCACGATCTCGAGGCTGCTGGGAATCGAGGGGGCGGATCGCCCCGGAAGTCCCTGTCTTGCGACGCGGTTTCCCCCCTTCACACCCCTGAGCGAGGATTTGCTCCGGCAGGTGGGCAGGGCAGAAAGAGGCATCGCGGCCCTCGGTTTTTCTCCGGTCCGGGTTCGGTCGTTTCCTGGGCTGGGGGCGGTGGTTGAAACGGACGATCCCTCCGGGGTGGCCGCCCGGAGGGAGGATGTCCTTCGAATTTTGAAAGAAGCTGGATTCCGCGGAGGGTTCGTCGACCTGGAGGGGTACGCCAGGGGCAAGATGAGCCGTCTTGCCGCCGAAAAAAGCTAGCCCATGTAGGGCCGCCTCCAGTCCATCGGCGGAACGGTCGTTTCCTTGACGGTCCTGGGGGAAAGCCACCGCGTGACGTTGTTCAGGAAACCCGCCTTGTCATTTGTCCCCGAGTGCCTGGACCCCCCGAAGGGCTGCCTGCCGACGATGGCCCCGGTGGGTTTGTCGTTGATGTAGAAGTTCCCGGCCGCGAACCTCAGGGCGCAGGATGCCTTGTCAATGGCTCCCCGGTCCCGGGCGAAGATCGAGCCGGTGAGGGCATAGGGCGTGCTGGAATCGCAGAGCTCCAGGATCTCCCCGTAACGGTCGTCAGGGTAAATGAAAACGGTGACGACAGGGCCGAAGATTTCCTCCCTCATCAGCTTTCCGTGCGGGTTTTTCGTGACGAACAGGGTCGGCTCGACGAACCACCCTTCTTCGTTCCTGTACCCTCCTCCGAAGACCCTTTCGTATTCCTCCGGGTGCAAGAGGGCGTGCTCGATGTATCGGACAGTCTTCCAATAGGCATCCTCGTCGATGAGGGCTCCCATGAAACAGTCCAGATCGTGGGTAGGACCGATGCGAAGCCGGGGGATTTCTTCCAGTAGGATTTCCCGGATTTCGGGCCAGAGGCTTTCAGGGATGTAGGCCCGGGAAAGGGCGGAGCATTTCTGTCCCTGGTATTCGAAGCCGCCCCTGATCAGGCTGACGGCGACGATCCTGGGGTCCGCCGAAGCGTGGACCACCGCGAAGTCCTTCCCTCCCGTTTCTCCGACAATGCGTGGAAAGGATCGGTAGAGGTCGACGTTTTTCCCGATTGTCCTCCAAAGCGTCATGAAGGTGTCGTAGCTGCCCGTGAAATGAAGGCCGGCGAAATCGGGATGCTCGAGGATTCGGGAGGCGAATTTGCTGGTAAACGGGACGAAGTTGACCACGCCTGCGGGCAATCCGGCTTCCTCGAGGACTTTCATGATTTCCCAGTTGCAGACGATGGCGGCGCGAGCGGGTTTCCAGACGGCAACGTTTCCCGCCAGGGCCGGGGTGGTGGGAAGGTTCCCCGCGATGCTGTAGAAATTGAAGGGACTGACGGCGAGAACGAATCCCTCAAGCGGGCGCCAGTCGAAGCGGTTGATTTCACCCCTGGCCTGTTCAGGCTGCATTCCGTAGAGGAGGTGGAGGTACCAGGCATTGAAACGCCAGAAGTCCACGAGCTCCGCCAGGTCGATTTCCGCCTCGTAGGGGGTCTTGGACAGGTTCAGCATGATGGAAGCGATGTTTCGGGTCCGCCTTGGGCCAGCCAGGAGGTCGGCGGCTTTCTGGAAGACGGCCGCACGGTCCCTCCAGGGAATCGTGGACCAGCTTTTCCTAGCCTGCAGGGCGGATTCGACGGCTGCGTCGATTTCCCTTTC
>JAJUIT010000051.1 GCA_029267465.1 Synergistaceae bacterium | reverse complement strand
GCTTTGATACAGATCGAGAGCCGTTTTTTCTCCGACCCCTTCCAACTGAAGGAGGGAGTCATAGGCATTTTTGAGCGCGCGGTTATAGTTTGTTTCGCTGGTCACATCCAGATGCCACCCGGAGAGCTTGGATTTCTCCAGATCTCCTGGCCGTGGAACGCCTGTATTTCGGGAGAAACACGACGACCGCCGAGGCCGTCTGGCAAGCAAGGGGCGTCGTGCTTCTGCTGGCCGCTCAGCTCGGTCTGGAGGTTTTCCAACCCAAGCCCGCGGAGGTGAAAATGGCGGTTGCCGGAAACGGCAACGCAACAAAGGCTCAGGTCCAGCGCATGGTTTGCGAGATTCTGCGCCTTCCGGAGCCTCCGCGACCGGATGACGTTTCCGATGCGCTTGCGATCGCCATGACGGGCCTTGCCATTCGGTCTGTCCAGTCCAGGCTGAATATTGCAGGAGGACCGGCTCCATGTTGAGAAGTCTTTTCGGACAGGTGCTTCAGGTCGAGAATGAAACGGTGGTCCTCGACGTCAACGGACTGGGAATCGAGGTCCATTGCAGTCGGAGAGCGCTTGAATCCTGTGTCGAAGGGGAGATGACCCGCATTCAGACCTTCCTTCTGGTCAATGAATCGGGGATCTCCCTCTTTGGTTTCGCCAACGACGAGGAACGGCGGCTTTTTCTCGAGCTTCTCGCCGTGAAGGGAATCGGCGGCCGCATGGCCATGAGCCTGCTGCGGGCGGAACCCCCCGGAAGGCTGATCCGTGCGATCCTTTCCTCCGATCTGGAAACGCTGACGAGGGTCCCCGGTGTTGGAAAGAAGACCGCCGAACGGCTTTGCTTCGAGCTGCGGGAAAGACTCGCCAAGAGCTTCCCCGCCTTCACGCGCGATGGAACGGAACCGGCACCCTCGCCGGCAGGCAGCGAAGTGCTCGAAGCGCTGGTGGGGCTTGGTTTCTCCAGGCACGAAGCCGCCGCCGCCGTCCACACCGTGCTTTCGCAAGCCGATAACGGAGCCCGTGAAGAGGAGATCCTGGAATCCGCTTTGCGCCTTTTGAACCGCATCAGGGGTGAATATCGATGAACCAGGAGACGAACCGAATGGTCGAACCTCCCCGGATGACCGGGGAAACCGAGCTTCTTTCGCTAAGGCCCCAAAGCCTGGAAGAGTTCGTCGGACAGAAATCCCTGAGAGAGAAACTCCGGATCTACATCGACGCTGCCCGCATGCGAAAGGAACCCCTGGACCACCTCCTGTTCTTCGGGCCCCCGGGCCTGGGGAAAACCACTCTAGCCGGGATCATCGCGAACGAAATGTCGGGGAACTTGAAAGTCACAACGGGACCTGCGCTGGAAAGGGCAGGGGATCTGGCCGCCCTCCTGTCCAACATCCAGCCGGGCGACGTGCTTTTCATCGATGAAATCCACCGCCTTTCCCCCAACGTGGAGGAGATCCTTTACCCCTCCATGGAAGACTTTTCGCTGGACATCATCGTGGGCAAGGGCCCTTTCGCCAGAAGCATCCGTTTGAAGCTTCCCGCCTTCACCCTGATCGGGGCGACCACCCGTCTCGGGCTTTTGACTTCCCCCCTGCGGGCCCGCTTCGGGATCGTCGAGCAGCTCGACCTTTACACCGCGGAAGAACTCTCGGAAATCGTCATGCGCGGTGCGGGCCTGTTGAAAATCGACATCGACCCCTCGGCCGCGGGCGTTATCGCCCAGCGGTCAAGGGGGACGCCGCGGGTGGCGATTCGCCTCCTCAAGAGGGTGCGGGACGTCGCCTCGGTCACAAACCATGCCAGGATCGACGCCAGCCTAGCCAAGGAGGCTCTTGAAATGCTTTCCATCGATCATTCCGGTCTGGACGAAGGGGACAGGAAACTGCTGCGGGCGCTCATCGAGTTGTTTTCCGGGGGACCGGTCGGCCTGGCCACCCTGGCCGCGGCTCTCAACGAGGAGCAACAGACGGTGGAGGATATTTACGAACCTTTCCTGATCCGAAAGGGGCTGATTGAAAGAACGCCACGGGGCAGAAGGGCCACCCCCGCTGCCTTCGAATATCTCGGGGTCAAGCCTCCCGCGGGGTATACCCGGCAGATGTCCCTCCTGGAGGGAGCCGAATGAACCTCTACACCTTTGGGAAAACACTCGTTCAGATTGGGCTGCTGATCGCACTCCTGGGCGGCCTCCTGTTGCTTGCGGGAAAAGCGGGAGTGCCTTTGGGGCGCTTGCCGGGAGACCTTTCCTTCCGGGGCAAGAACTTTATCCTCTTCGCGCCCATCGGGAGCATGATTCTCCTCAGCCTCGTCCTGACGATCCTGCTGAACCTGTTCGTGAGGTGGTTCAAATGAAACGGCCGATCCCTTTCTTTTCCGTTCTTCTGCCGGTCGCGATCGCATTTTTTCCCCTTTTCTCACCCTCGCACCTGGAGGCCTCTTCCAGGCAGGTCCGGGTTGGTCTGGAAACAGGGGTCTTCTCGGGACGGATCGAATCGAACTCCGCCATCCGTGTCTCGGCCGCCTCAGGCGGTTCATTCTCCCCTGGAGCCGGGGCTAACGTGGAATCCGTTCCAGGAGGGATCCTTGTCAACGGAAAGCAGGTTTCACTCCCGGCCGAGTTCGAGAGTCCCCAGGGATTCCTCCGCTGGAACGGAAAACCCTATCGGGGAAACCTCCGGCTGGTTTCCCACCAAAAGGGCTTTTCGGTCGTCAACGTCCTCGATGTAGAATCCTACCTGCGCGGTGTCCTCAAGATCGAGGTCAACCCCGAATGGCCGATCGAAGCCCTCAAGGCACAGGCTGTCATTGCCCGCACCTATGCCCTGCGCCAGGTGGGCCGCCACGGATCTGAAGGATTTGACATCTGCGCCACGACGCATTGCCAGGCGTACAGAGGAATGGCCGCGGAAGATCCCAAACTAGACCGGGCCATAGCGGAAACCCGTGGAATCGTTGTGCTTTACGGCTCTGGACTTGCCCAGACTTATTATTTCGCGGACGGAGCCGGCTGGACAGCCGACGTTTCCAGCGTCTGGGGCGGGGGAATTCCCTATCTGACCTGCCGTCCCGAACCGGTTTCCTACGAAACCCCTCATTCCCACTGGAGAGCCTCCCTGACCCAGGAAGCACTTCAGAAGATCATGAACGCCCTCCGGCATCCCGTTGGCGCCATTCTGGAAATCAGGGCGCTCCAAAGGGACACCGGAAAGCGTGTGACTCTCCTCGAAGTGAGGGGGACTTCCGGGAACGCAACCGTCAAGGCACATTCTTTCAGGATGGCAGCGGGAAGCAACCTGATCCGAAGCACCCTTTTCGAGGTCTCTCCCGCTCACGGCTCAACGTTTTTCAATCCGCCCGAAAAGCCCGCCCCGGAGCCAGCGATGCCGACAGGAGCTATGAGGGAGGACCCCCTTGTCGTTCTGACAAGACAGGGAGCGTTCACCAGCGACGAACTGATGGACATGCTTCTTCACCCTGAGAAAAAAACCGATTACCTCAAAAAGGCCCTGTCGAAAGGGGACACGAAAGCCGCGGTCTCCTTTCCCGCTCCGGTTTCTTCAGCACCGTTTAGCGCGACGGTTCCTTCCGCTTTCGAATTCCAGGGGAAGGGATGGGGACACGGAGTCGGCCTCTCGCAATGGGGGGCAAAGGCCTTGGCGGAAAAAGGATGGAAGTTCGAAGCCATTCTGGGGCATTACTTCCCGGGCACAACGCTTCGGGAGATCCCCTGAGGGAAAAGGACCTACCTCATGAACGGAAACCTCGAGGGCGGGATGCCGAAGGGCATCTTGCCGAGTCTGCTCAAGATCGATTCCTACGATTACGACCTTCCCCCGGAGCAAATCGCCCAATCGCCGGCGAGCCCACGCGATTCGTCCCGCCTCCTCGTGCTGAAGCGTTCAACCGGGCTGCTTGAGCATCGGATTTTCCGGGAAATTCCCGAGTTCCTCCGCCCAGACGACCTTCTCGTGCTGAACGACGCCCGGGTGATCCCCGCCCGCCTTTTCGGGCGGAAAATGGGCGGATCCGCCCGATGCGAAATTTTCCTTTTGCGACCGATACGCCCCGACTGGAGAGAGTGGGAAGCTCTGGTCAGACCTGGAAGGAGACTGCAGCCGGGGACGACGGTCATTCTGGGTGAAGGATCCGCCGTGCGGGTCGAAGAAAGACTTCCCGAGGGCCTGAGACGGGTTCGGTTTCCTGAAGCCCTTGACGTCCATGACTTGATCGGGAAAGCGGGTCAGGTTCCTTTACCCCCCTACATCGAGAACGAGGCGATCGATCCCGAACGCTATCAGACCGTCTACGCAAGCCGGGAAGGCGCAGTGGCTGCGCCTACTGCCGGGCTTCATTTCACGGAAAGTCTTCTGGAAAACATCCGTTCCAGGGGGGTCGAGATCCGTCGGCTGACCCTTCATGTGGGAATCGGCACATTTCGACCGGTCAAGGAGTCCGATATCCGCAACCATCCAATGCACGAAGAATTCTTCGAAATTCCCGAAGAAACTGCCCAAAGCGTAGACGTAGCCCTGAGGGGGGGAAGGAGAATCGTTGCCGTGGGAACAACCGTCGTCAGGGCCCTGGAGGCTTCTTGCCAAACCGGAACCTGCCTGCCCGGCATCAGTCGGACAAGGCTGTTCATCTACCCTGGATACCGCTTCAGGGCGATCGGTGCCCTCATCACGAACTTTCACCTACCCAGAAGCAGCCTCCTGATGCTGGTTAGCGCGTTTGCAGGGCATGAACCAGTGATGAAGGCGTATCAAACGGCCGTCCGGGAAAGGTACCGCTTTTTCTCCTTTGGAGATGCCATGTTCATCGAATAGAGCGGCCTTCGAGATCCCCGCATTCCTCAACAAAATGGAAGGGTTGGAGTATATTGATGAGGAAAGAAGGGGGGGTGAACCATGTGGCTTTGGGGTTGTCTGGCTCCACATCCGCCCATCATCGTTCCCGCGGTCGGCCGGGGGAGGGAGCGCGAAGCGTCGAAAACCCTCCGCGGGATGAAAACCCTGGCGGAAAAGGTTAAGTGGGAAAAACCCGATCTGCTCTTCGTTTTGAGCCCTCACGCACCGTTCGGAAACGGCCTGATGTTTGTCGATGCGGACACCTTTGAGGGTGGGCTTCAGCAATTCGGTGTTCCCGACCCGTTCTTTACGGCAATGGGAGACTCCGAAGCCGCCCAGAAGCTATCTGCTTTCCTCGAGGGGTCGATTCGCCTCCGCACCTGGAAGACCTCCACGTTTGCCCTTGATCACGCCTCGGTCGTTCCCCTGACCTGGTTTGCCGAAACCTGGGGGCAACTGCCGCCTATCGTTTTGGCCAACCCCATCGGCCTGGACCTCCAATCCGCCTACAGGCTCGGTGAAAAGCTCGCCGGGTTCGTGGATCCGCGGCGCTGGGCTCTCCTGGCAAGCGGAGACCTGTCCCACCGCGTCACTCCGGGAGCCCCTGCAGAATACCATCCCGACGGCCGGAGGTTTGACGAGGTCGTGATCAAGGCCTTGAGCCAGTGCGATGCCTCAGCGCTTCTGCAACTCGATCCGGACCTGATTGACCATGCTGGGGAATGCGGCCTGAGATCTGTCTTGGCGTTGCTTGGTCTCGCCGGGTGCGGGCCGATCGAGGTCCTTTCCTACGAAGCCCCGTTTGGGGTGGGATATGGAGTCGCGTTCTGGGAAAAGGCGGAAAGGAAAGGACTGCCGCAACTTGCCCGGGAGGCAGTGCTCTTTTACCTGAAGACCGGGAAAAGGCTTCCCGTGGAACAGGCTCGGCAAATCTTGCCCGATCCCAAAATCTGGACCGAAAGGAAAGCCTGCTTCGTTTCCCTGAAGGAACGGCGGAACGGCTCACTACGGGGCTGCATCGGCACAATCGAGCCAACATGCCCCTCTTTGGGCGAAGAAATCATTCGCAATGCGATCGCCGGCGCCACCCAGGATCCACGCTTCGAGCCTGTCAGCCTGGCGGAATTGCAGGACCTGGTCTTCTCGGTCGACGTGCTTGGGCAACCCGAACGGGTTTCGGGGCCCGAATCGCTCGATCCGAAACGGTTTGGCGTCATCGTCGAAAAGGGGAACCGGCGCGGCGTTCTTTTGCCCGACCTGGAAGGGGTCGACACCGTCGATGAGCAGCTTTTCATCGCCAGCCGCAAGGCAGGGCTTCCAGGCCCGGAAGGAGCCGACCTGTGGCGGTTTACCGTCGAGCGGTTTCGAGAGCGGGAAGAACAATGAGCGGATCTGAAGCGAAGCCCTCAATAGCACTCTGGTGGAACCGGGAAAACGGCGGCATCCGCTGCGCCCTTTGCCCGCACCGGTGCCTGATCAAACCGGGGCAGCGGGGACGCTGCGGAGTGAGGCAGGCTTCCGCGGACGGACAAACTCTCGAGGCTTTGAATGCCGGTTTGGCGGCCAGCATCCATCTGGATCCCATCGAAAAGAAGCCTCTTTTTCACTGGCAGCCGGGCAGCCGGATCCTTTCGGTCGGAACCGTCGGCTGCAATCTTGCCTGCCCTTTCTGCCAGAATTGGGAGCTTGCCCGCTGGGATCACTCCGTGGTGCCGTTTCGGATTACGCCCCAGGATCTCCTGAAAGCTGCCAGGGATTCGGGAAGCGGGAGCGTGGCCTTCACCTACAACGAACCGCTCGTTTGGTACGAATTTCTCTACGAAGCAGCGCCGCTTCTTAGAAATGAAGGGTTCGACGTCGTTCTGGTGACGAACGGCACCATCAATCCGGAGCCCCTGGCGGCGATCCTTCCTTTTGTTTCAGCGGCAAACGTTGATCTCAAGGCTTTTTCTGAAGCGGCCTACCGAAAGATGGGAGGGTATCTCCAGCCCGTCCTGGAAACGATCCGCACCCTGAAAAGGTCCAATGTCCATGTTGAACTCACCCATCTGCTCGTGCCGGGGATCAACCTCGAAAGGGCTTCCTTTGAAAAAATGGTCGAGTGGATTGAGGGCCTGGACGAAACGATTCCGCTCCACCTTTCAAGGTATTTCCCGCGATGGAAATGGACCGAACCCGCAACCCCCCTAGGGGTCATGGAAGAGTTCCGGCAGATCGCGTCAGGCAGGCTTGTTTACGTTTACCTGGGAAACCTGCCCGGCTTGGGAATCACCCGGTGCAGGAAATGTGGACGTGACATCGTCGTACGTGATGGATATAATGTTGTGCGGCTTGAATTAGATCAATTGGGAAAGTGCCGGTTCTGCGGGCAGGAGAACGGATTCGTCGTTCGCCGGTAATATCCCGTACCCGAGGTTTCTAAACTGCGGAAGGAGGGGCTATTTTGGACGGAAAGGTTATCGCACTGAACGGACACTCTCTCTCGCTCGAAGACGTCGTCAAGGTCGCGAGGGAAGGATTTGGAGTCTCCCTCGATCCCGCAGCAGTGACCTTCGTGGAGAGGGGAGGGCGCATCGTCAGGGAATGGGCCAGGGATGGAAAGGTAATCTACGGGATTACGACTGGATTTGGGGACCTGGCTTCGGTTTCTATTCCGCCCGATCAAAGTGAATTGCTTCAGAAAAATCTCCTCCTTAGCCATGCCTGCGGAGTTGGGGAACCTTTGCCGGAAGACGCTGTGAGGGCCATCATGCTGTTGAGGATCAACACGTTGACGCGGGGCTTTTCCGGCATCAGCCTTGAGACCCTGACCCAGCTCGTCAATTACCTCAACCTGGGAATCCACCCGGTGATTCCAAGCCAGGGGTCCGTCGGTGCCAGCGGTGATCTCTGCCCTCTTTCCCACCTTGCGATCACCCTTCTCGGTGAAGGCGAGGTTTTCTTTGGGGGCCGCAGGATGCCGACAGCCAGGGCCCTCCAGGAGACCGGCCTGAAGCCCGTTTCCCTGAAACCCAAGGAGGGGCTGGCCCTCAACAACGGAACCGCCTTCATGGCCGGCCTGGCGGCTCTTGCCGTCTACGATGCCTCGCTGCTCTCCAAGGTCGCGGACATCGCCGCGGCCCTTTCCCTAGAAGCGTTGCACGGAGTTCCCTACGCCTTCGACCCCAGGACTCACGAACTTCGGCCCCACACCGGGCAAAAACTGGTGGCGGAGAACATCAGGACCCTGATCAAGGATAGCCGGATCATCGAGTGCTTCAAGGGCAACCGCGTCCAGGACGCCTATTCCCTGCGCTGTGTCCCTCAGGTGCACGGGGCCAGTCGCGATGCACTGGAATTCGTCCGGGGCAAGATCGATCTCGAGATCAACTCCGTAACGGACAACCCGATCATTTTCCCCACGGACGGCATCGCCATCAGCGGAGGCAACTTCCATGGACAGCCCATTGCCCTGGCCATGGACTTTTTCGGCATCGCTGTCGCAGAACTTGCAGACATTTCGGAGAGAAGGGTCGCCCGGCTTGTGGACCACAAGCTTTCAGGACTGCCCCCGTTCCTCGTCCCAGAAAGCGGCCTGAACAGCGGATTCATGATCCCGCAGTACACCTGCGCGGCCCTTGTTTCCGAGAACAAGGTCCTAGCTCACCCAGCCTCCGTGGATTCGATCACGACCTCGGCCTGCCAGGAAGACCACGTTTCCATGGGAGCCCATGCGGCCCGAAAGGCCAGGACAATCCTGGAAAACACCTTCAACGTACTCGCCATCGAGATCCTGACGGCGGCCCAGGGCATCGACTTCAGCCTGCCCCTGAAGCCGGGAAAGGGAACGGAAGCCGCCTACGCGGCGGTGCGGGAGGCGGTTCCCTTCTATGAAAAGGATACATTCATGGAACCACTGATCCGGGAGGTCCACCGGGTCACCCGTTCCGGAAAAATCGTGGCGGAGGTCGAAGCCGCCGTCGGCCGACTGAACTGACATCCAAAGGAAGACGACCGCCATGCAGCTTTTCCTCGAACAAATGCTGAACGGTATCGCCATCGGTGCGATCTACGCGATGATCACGCTGGGCCTGGCGCTGGTTTACGGGATCCTCCGGATCCTCCACGTGGCCCATGCGGCCGTCTACACGGTGGGGGCCTACGTGGGCCTTGCGGTCTTCTCCGCAACCCACAGCATTCTCCTTTCGGCCGGTGGAGCCATGCTGGTCTGTGCCGGCGTGGGGGTTCTGATCGAGCGGCTGGTCTATTTCCCGCTTTTGAAATACCCGCCCTACGTCCCTCTCATCGGGAGCATCGCCTGCCTGCTAGCCATCGAAGAGCTCTGCCGTCTCGCGGCGGGGCCCTACATCCTCTCGTTTCCGGCCCAGCTGCCGTTCCCGAGCTTCACGGTGGGCGGGATCGTGATTTCCTCGACGCTGACGGCGGTTTACTGCATCAGCGCCGGGGTTCTCGCCCTTCTCTGGTTCATCACGACGAGGACCGAGCTCGGCCTTGCCATGCGGGCGACCTCGCAGGACATGGCAATCGCGAGCGCCATGGGGATCAACAGTCACCGGATCATCTCCCTGACCTTTATGATGGGCTCGGCGGTGGCGGCGATCGCGGGCATTCTCGTTGGGGTCTACTACAACCAGGTTTATCCCTCCATGGGGGCCGTTCCGGCCTACAAGACACTGGCACTGATCGTCGTGGGAGGGCTCGGTTCGGTGCCCGGGGCGGTCCTGGCGTCGATTCTCCTGGGGGTCGGGGAAACCCTGCTGATCGGCTACGCAGGCATTCCTCTCCCGCGGGATGCCCTGGCCTTCATCGCCATGATCGCCGTTCTTCTCTGGCGGCCGCAGGGGCTTCTCGGCAGCCGCGGGTAGAGGAGGGGACACTTCCATGAGCGAGTATTCCATTACCATTGGGACCCTGATCGCCATCCAGGCCATCGTCGCCTGCGGCCTGAACGTCATCGTCGGCTACGCGGGACAGATCTCACTGGGGCACGCGGCCTTCTTCGGGATCGGGGCCTATGCCTCGGCCCTTCTGACCACGGCGGGGGGGCTATCCTTCTGGACCGCCCTGCCGGTCGTCCTGGGGATCACCGGTCTCGTGGGGCTGTTTCTGGGGCTTCCCAGCCTCCGCCTGAGGGAAGACTTCCTGGCGATCACCACCATCGGGATCAACTTCATCGTCGTCTCCGTTTTCCAGTACGTTCCCTTTTTCGGCGGGGCCCTGGGGATCGGGGGAATCCCCAGGATCGTCCTTTTCGGGGAAAGGATCAGGGGAGTGTCCTTCTTGCTCCTGAGCGCGGGCTTTCTTGCCGCCACACTGGCGATCTGCTGGCTCTTCACCCGGAGCTGGTCGGGCCTGGCCTGCTTCGCCCTCCGGGAGGACGAGACCGCCGCGTCCAGCATGGGGGTGTCCCCCGTGAGGTTCAAGCTGACCGCCTTTATCCTGGGAACGGCCATGGCGGGTCTGGGCGGAGCCCTCTACGCCCATTTCATGCGCTTCATCAGCGCCACCGATTTCGGCTTCCCCATGTCGGTCATGATCCTGTCCATGGTCGTCCTCGGAGGCATGGGGACGCTGTGGGGCCCGGTCCTGGGGGCCCTCGTCCTGGGCATCCTCCCGGAGGTGTTCAGGCCCCTGACGGACTACCGGATGTTCCTTTACGCGGCCCTTCTCCTGATGATGATCCGTTTCCAGCCCGGGGGGCTGTTGGGGGAGAACAGCCTGGCCCGGCAGACCTTTTCGCGGCTGAAGGGAGGGAAGCCCTGATGGATGAACCCCTTCTCAGCCTGCGGGAGATCTCCATGCACTTCGGGGGCCTGAAGGCCCTGGACAGGGTGTCGTTCGACCTGCACGAAGGGGAGATCCTGGGATTGATCGGCCCGAACGGGGCAGGCAAGACCACCTGCTTCAACACCGTTTCGGGGGTTTACCGGCCGACCTCCGGAGAAATCCGGTTCCGGGGAAAGAGGACGGACGGTCTGCCTCCCCATCGGATGGCCGCCCTGGGAATCGGTCGAACCTTCCAGATCGTCCGTCCCTTCCCGAACCTGACGGTCCTGGAAAACGTCATCGTGGCCTCGGGCCTGAGCTGCTACGGGAGACTGATCCCCTCCTGCCGTTCCTGGAAAGGGCGCAAGACCCGGGAAGAAGCGTTGGAAATCCTGGCCCGGGTGGGGCTTGAAATCCAGGCGGGGCAGAAAGCCGGTCTCCTGCCCCTGGGGAACCTGAGGCGGCTGGAGCTGGCGAGAGCCCTGGCGCTGAAACCGCATCTCCTGCTTTTGGACGAATCCTTCTCCGGCCTTCGGCACGAGGAGATCGCCCAGCAGGAGGAACTGGTCCGGAAAACCCGGGAGAGCGGGATCTCGATCCTTCTCATCGAGCACAACATGAGGGTCGCCATGGGATTGTGCGACCGTCTGGTGGTCCTCGACCACGGGAGGAAACTGGCCGAGGGAAAACCGGAAGCCATCCGGAACAACCCGGAGGTCATCCGGGCCTACCTGGGCAAGGGGGGTAGCGCCAATGCTTCTTGAGGTTCGAGATCTCCGGATCGCCTACGGGGACATCGAGGCCGTTCACGGGGTTTCCTTCTCGGTGGAGGAAGGCGAGCTGGTTTCCATCATCGGCGCGAACGGGGCGGGGAAAAGCTCGATCCTGAACGCGATCATGGGGCTGGTGCCTTCCCGTTCCGGGTCGATCCGCTTCAAGACGGCGGAAATTTCCAGGATTGCCGCGCACGAGCGGGCCCGGGCCGGAATCCGAATGGTGCCCGAAAGGGCCCGTGTTTTCCCTCGACTGACGGTGAGGGAAAACCTCCGGGTAGGGCTGTACGGGATTTGCGACAGGGCCCGGGAGAAAAAACAGCTCGAGTGGCTTTACTCCCTTTTCCCGATCCTGGCGGAAAGGAGCGGCCAGAATGCAGCGACGCTTTCCGGAGGGGAGCAGCAGCAGCTCGCCATCGCAAGGGCCTTGATTTCCGACCCCTGCCTCCTCCTGGTGGACGAGGTGTCCATGGGGCTCATGCCGAAGCTGGTGGACGAGGTTTTCAAGGTCCTGCAGGAGCTGAACCGGCAGAAGGGGCTGACGATCCTGCTGGTGGAGCAGAACGCCCTGGCGTCGCTCGAGATTTCCAAGCGCTCCTACGTCCTGGAAACCGGTAGGATCCAGTTTGAGGGCGAATCCCGGGTCCTGAAGGATGACCCGCGGGTTCGCGAGGCCTACCTGGGCCTATGAGACCAGGCGCAAGAAACAGCTTCAAAATTCATTTCGGGAGGTGTGTTGGAATGCGTGGTTTTCGGGTTTTTGCGGCTGTCCTGGTGATCCTGTGTCTTTTGATCGGCGTTGCTTCAGCGGCGGAAACGATCAAGATCGGGATGCTGGCCCCTTTGACTGGATTTGCGGCGGCGGACGGAGCCAGCGCTTTGAATTCCGTCAAAATCGCCGTTGATCAGGTCAATAGGCAAGGAGGGGTCCTCGGAAAGAAGATCCAGCTGATTGTCTACGATGACCGGGCCGATGCAAAAGAAGCGGTCGCTCTGGCCTACAAGCTCATCGAGCAGGATAAGATCTCAGCTTTCGTCGCGGGCTCCTATAGCCTTCCCACCCGCGCCGTCGCCCCGATTTTCCAGGAGGAGAAGATTCCCCTGGTCGCGGCCTACGCTATCCACCCGGATGTAACCAAGGCCGGCGAATACTGCTTCAGGAACGGGTTTCTGGGCACGGTGGAGGGAAAGGCCGCGGCTTATACCGCCCACAAGCTCCTGAACGCCAAAACGGTTGCCCTCCTGACCAGCGACAACGATTTCGGCCGGACCCTGGTAGAGGGATTCAAGATGTACCAGGCCAAGTACGGCAAGGACATGAAGATTGTCTACGAGCAGGCCTATCCCTTCAGCGAGAAGGACTTCAAGCCCTATCTCTCGAAGATCAAGGAAGCCAACCCGGACGTGATCTTTGCCAGCGGCTACTATTTCCAGACCGGACCGCTGCTCAAACAGGCCCGTGAACTTGGAATCAAGTCGAAAATCCTCGGAGAGGAAGGGGCAGACTCCCCGAAACTGGCTGAAATCGCCGGAGAGGCAGCCGAAGGATTCTACATCGTTACCAACTTTGACCGGGATGACCCCCGGCCTGTCGTCCAGAACTTCCTCAATGAATACCGCAAGCGCTACAAGATCGAACCGGACATGGTGGGAGCATCGGCCTACGATGCGTTCATGATCATCGTAGACGCCATGAGAAAAACCAAGACCTTTTCCAACCCCACCGCAATCCGGGTGGCCATTTCAAAGACAACCAATTTTGACGGCCTGACGGGGATCATCAAGGGCTTCACCCACATCGGGGAAGTCGTTAAGCCGGTCCAGGTCCAGGTGGTAAAGAACGGCTTGTTCCGGCGTTTCGGAGTGGTGGACGACCCCGAACTGATTCGCCCCTAGGGGGATCTTACAGGCGAGGGGTGTGCAGCGCTACAGCACACCCCTCATTCGCGAAAGGGAACCGAGCGTTTCCCT
>JAJUIT010000125.1 GCA_029267465.1 Synergistaceae bacterium | reverse complement strand
GAACGTCATGAATCAGGCCCGCGATCTGTCCCGCCATGACAGATCCCCATTCGACATCGCCTTCCACGACCGCTTTTCGAAGCCTGCCGGAACCGAGTTCCTCGAATTCCTGCACATCCGCAAGCCGTTCTTCGAGCTTTTCGAATTCCTGGGTGAGCCTGTTTTTCAGACAGCGCACCGGGTGGCCCGTCCTACGGCCGGTAATCACCGTGGAACGATCCCCGGCAGCGAGGATCTCCTGTTTGTACTGCGGGTGAGCGTTACATTCAGAGCAACAGACAAAACGCGTTCCGACCTGAACCCCCTCTGCGCCGAGGGCGAAGGCGGCCGCAATTCCCCTGCCGTCCCCAACGCCACCGGCAGCGATCACCGGGATTTTCACCGCATCCACGACCTGGGGCACGAGCGTCATCGTCGTCGATTCCCCGATATGCCCTCCCGACTCCGTGCCTTCGGCGACCACGGCGTCGGCTCCTTGCTTCTCCACGCGGCGGGCATGGGCGACGGAAGCGATGACCGGAACCACGATCGTTCCGAGCGGCTTGAGGCGCTCGATGACCTTCCCGGGGGCTCCTGCGCCTGTGGTGACAACGGGGACACGGTGGGCGGCGGCGAGTTCGATCGCGTCTTCCGCTGTCGGGGAAAGAAGCATGATGTTGAGGCCGAAGGGGCGGTTCGTCAAAGTTTTCGCCTTCAGGATCTGCTTTTCGAGAAGTTCCGGCGGAACGTTGGCCGCGGCGATGATCCCCAACCCTCCTCCATTGCTGACTGCAGCGGCCAGGTCGGCATCCGCCACCCAGGCCATGCCTCCCTGAAGGATGGGATAATCGATCCCGAGCAGCCTGGCGATGCGGTTATTTTTCAGCATGTCGGCCTCCTTGCATTTCCAGGATGATATCGCCGTACGTCATTCCGGCTCCGAAGCTTGTGATGAGAACCTTCTGGAAGGGGGCCAGCTTCCCTTCGGCGTACGCTTCGTGAAAAGCCAGGAAAATGGATGCGGCAGAGGTGTTCCCGTACTTGTCCAGATTGACGAACGTTTTTGCGGGATCGACCTGGAGTCTCTTCAAAACTGAATCAATGATGCGAAGGTTTGCCTGGTGGAAAATCCACCAATCGATCTGGGCCGGATCCAGCCCGGATCTTTCGCAGCTTTCCCGAAGAAAGCCGGGTAATGCCTGGTTGACGAATTTGAATACTTCATTCCCCTTCATCTGGACCGAGTGGAGATTTTCTTCCAGGGTGTTCGGGGAGGTGGGGTTCTCGACAAGCCCTCCCGGGAAACAGATCAGGTCATGCCGAGATCCGTCCGACCTGAGGTCGGATGAAAGGATTTTGGCTAAAGCCCCGGCTGGGGTTGAGGAAAGCACCATCGCTCCTGCCCCGTCTCCGAAAAGGACGCAAGTATTGCGATCCTGCCAGTTGATCAGGCTGGAAAGCACTTCGGCCCCCACGACAAGCACATTTTCCCAGAGGCCCGAAGCGATTCCGGCCGATGCGATTGCCAGGGCATAAACGCAGCCGGTGCATCCAGACTGGATATCCGCGGCTCCGGCGTTGGTCGCTTCCAGCTTCCCCTGTATCTTCGCCGCGACCCCGGGGAAAAGGGTGTCGGGAGAGTTCGTTGCGACCAAGACCATGTCCAGGTCTTCCGCTTTCATGCCGGCAGCACGGAGTGCCTCTAGGCCCGCCGCGTAGGCGATGTCGCTGGTGAGTTCACCCGGGGCTGCGATGTGCCGGGTCCTGATTCCAGTCCGTTCAACGATCCATTCGTCCGTGGTATCTACCATTTTTTCAAGATCCTGATTGGTCAGTACCCTTTCTGGCAGATGGATTCCCGTCCCCAAAACAAAGACGGGCTTTCCGGAAAAAAGAGGCATTCTAGAGTTTTCCTCCTTCTAGCAATTCTTCCCGAATGAGCTCGACACCCTTTTTCTCGACGAAATCTTGGGCAACCCGAATCGCATTGGCGACGGCTGTCGCTTTGGACCTGCCGTGTGCCTTGATCACTGCACCGTTAACCCCGAGGAGCGGAGTCCCGCCGTACCGTTCGTAATCGAAACGAGTCCAGAGTTCCTTGATCATCGGGAGCATGAACACCATGCCCATTTTCGGCAGGAGGCGATTCCCCATTTCCTCCTTCAGCAGGGCGTAGACCGCCTCTCCGAAACCTTCCATGAACTTCAGAAGGACGTTTCCGGTAAAACCATCGCAAACAACGAGATCCGCCGTTCCGAAGGGGATGTCCTTTCCTTCTACGTACCCCTTGAAATTCAGCTTTGCCCCTTTAATCATCTCTCGGGCGGAGAGGATCACTTCGTCTCCCTTGATTTCTTCTTCCCCGTTCGAAAGCAGGGCGATCTCGGGTTCTTTCACTCCGAAGATGTGGCGCATGTAAATCTGTCCCATCAGGGCGAACTGGAAGAGATTCTCGGGCTTGGCTCTCACGGTGGCGCCGACATCGATAAGCATGCTTGTCCGGTTCAGTGCGGGTAGAGGCATGCCGAGGCCGGGCCGCTCGATTCCGGGAATGCGGCCCACCACGAGAACGCCGCCAGCCACGATGGCCCCGGTGTTTCCGCAGGAAACGCACCCTTGGGCTTCTCGCGCATGAACCATTTCCATGGCGATCCGGAGGCTCGCGGCCTTTTTCTTCCGGATGGCGACCACAGGAGATTCGTCCATGGCGATTGCATCCTGGGCATGGACAACATGCAGCCTTTTAAGAATCCCAGCATCGACGCCTTCCAATTGCTCACGGACAAGGGGTTCTTTCCCGACAAGGGCGATCTCCAGATTCGGGTGGTTCCTGCAGGCATTCACGGCACCCTTGCAAATTTCATGAGGGGCGTTGTCTCCCCCCATTGCGTCAACCGCTATGAGCAATCCCTTTCCCTCCCGCTCTCGATTCCATTTCTTCGAATTCGGTCATGAGGATAAAACGGGCGACAAAAACATCCTCATCCATGACTCTCGTTCTCACACTGACGACCGAACGGCCGTTCTTGTGGGTTCCCACCTTTGACCTGGCAATACAGCGCTCTAGCGGAAAAACCGCCCTCAGGAAGCGAACCCTGGCCGATTCGATCGACGCCGACCCGGGTCGTACGGAAGCGAGAGCCAGTGTTGCCGCCTGGGCGAAAAGATAATGGCCTCCAATTGCCCCGTCCTCCGTTGAAACCATTTCGCTGTCTGGAACCAAAAGAGAAAGCCCCCATTGCCCGGGTTCCAGCCCCAGCAGTTCTCCAAAGAGGGAAGCCCTTTTCATCGCGGAGAGCGGACCCGATGCCTTTTCCGCCATCTCCCGCATGCGCTCCCGAAGCTCAGGAACGTTCAACAGGGCCCGGTCGAGCCGGACAGTGCTCACGCTCACGGATAGAGAACGGGCCAAATCCTCGTCTGTCATGAGGGGATTGGCTTCCAAAAGCTTCAGCAATCGTCGCTGTCGCGCCCTTTTCTGGAGCTGCTGCAAGGCTTTGGCCTCCGGCATAAGACCTGGTCTTAATAACTCCTCTGAAAACCATGCCAGTATAAACAAGCCCTTCTTTTCGGTCAAGACAAGAAAAGGGGCACCCCCCCACCGGGAGGGTGCCCCACCGCTCACAGGGATCTACTTCGCCTCGGGTTCAGAAACCTCCAGGACTTTTCTTCCCCGGTAATACCCGCAAGCCTTGCATGCATGGTGGGCCTGCAGGGTTTCTCCGCAACGCGGGCACGTTCCAACGGCCGGCGCGGAAAGACCTCCGAGCCATTGGGCCTTTCTCTTGTGCGTCCTCGAATGGGAAACTCTCCTCTTGGGAACTGCCACTTCTATCCTCTCCCTTCATCATTCCTCAGTAACATCTGGCAGGATGTCCTTGAGAACCTGCAGCCTCGGGTCATTTCCCTGAAGGGAACAACCACAGTCTCTCTCGTTCAGGTCGGCTCCGCAGCGAGGACATAACCCCGCGCAATCGTCGCGGCAAAGGACCTTGTCTGGCAGAGAAAGGATGAAGCTTTCCCATATCTGCTCGGACAGGTCGATCTCCACCGCGTCCTGCGGATAGCAAACGACCGTTTCGTCGACGTTTTGCCCCTCTTCGGCAGCAGACGAAGTATAAAAATACCGGAAAGACCCCGCAATTTCAAGAGGGGTTTCCTTCAGGCAACGGGTACAGGGTGCTGTTGCGTTGAAGGAAAGGCGGATTTCAAGGAAAAAAGTTCGTCCGTTTCCCAGTTTTTCGGCATGGACCCGTAGCGGACTTCTCAGGCTGTAGGTCAGGCCCGCGTAATCCAGTTGAGCCGGTAAGGAGAAGGACCAGTCGGCGACGAAGGATTCCCCCGCCTCGCCTTCGGAAATCAGGGGAATTCGAGCTTTCCAGCCCTCCAGAGAGGCCTTGCTTTCGGACACCCCTACTCGCTCCCTATCGGCCTTCGGCAAGGGACTTGGTATCCCTTGCGATCACCAGTTCTTCGTTTGTCGGGACGACCAAAATCTGAACCCTTGAATCGTCGGTGCTTACAACGGCTTCCTTTCCGCGGATATTGTTCTTGGAAAGGTCAAGCTTTGCACCCAAAAACTCGAGTCCCTCCGACACCATCTGGCGCACGAGAACGCTGTTTTCGCCGATCCCGGCGGTGAAGACGATGGCATCGATACCGCCCATCGCGGCGGCGTAGGCGCCAATGTACTTTCGGACTCCATAGCAGAGCATATCCAGGGCGAGCGTGGCTCTTTCGTTTCCCGTAGCTGCAGCTTCTTCAATATCCCGGAGGTCGCTGCTGATTCCGGAGATGCCAAGAACACCGCTTTCCTTGTGGAGGATATGACTCATTGCCTTCGGTGTGATTCCTTCCTGCTCCATCAGGTGCAGGATCATGACGGGGTCCAAGTCTCCGGCGCGCGTTCCCATCAGGATTCCGGGTACGGTGCTAAAACCAAGGCTTGTATCCACCGATCTGCCTCCATCAACAGCCGTGATGGAACTGCCGTTCCCCATGTGGCAGGTTACGATTTTCAGTTCTTCGATCGGACGTCCTAGGATTTCAGCGGCTCGGTTGGCGACGAAGAAATGGCTGGTGCCGTGGAAGCCATAGCGACGAAGTCGGTTTTCCTCGTAGTAGTGATACGGCAGGCCATAGGTAAAAGCCTTGGGCGGCATGGTCTGGTGGAATGCCGTGTCGAAAACGGCGACCTGCAAAACCTCGGGAAGGACTTCGAGAACTGCGCGAATCCCCATGAGGTTTGCAGGGTTGTGGAGAGGGGCAAGGGGGACGCACTCTTCGATGACATCCAGGACTTCCTTGTCGATGATGACGGAATGGGCAAACTTCTCACCCCCATGAACGACACGGTGACCGACCGCGGAAAGCTCGT
>JAJUIT010000063.1 GCA_029267465.1 Synergistaceae bacterium | reverse complement strand
GGCCCTTCGACACCTGACATCTCGATCCGGTAGTGCCCTCCATCGGGGAAACGCTTCGTGCTGGCAGGACGGTCGTAGAGGTCGCGGCCGGGAATCCCGGCCTTTTCCATCAATTCAGACACTTTGTCGAGACTGATGGGCATTCCAGTCACTCCTTTATTGGTGGTTTTTCGTTTGCCTTAGGACGTCAATTTTTCCGATGGGCCCGGATAGCTCCCCTTGAACCCCAGGGCCTTCGAAACAGCAATCCCGGCTTCACGAAGCGGGGGAAGCAGGCGCCCTTCCGCCTGTTTTGGGTCGGGGTGCCTGAAGCAGGGATAGGAAAGGCTGGTTCCCGCCGCGATCCTTCCATCGGCCCCGAAGACCGGGACTCCCAGGCAGGCCAGCTGGAGATGGGATTCTTCTTGGTCCCGGGCGAAGCCCAAAAGCCTGACTGCCGCGAGTTCCCCGGCCAGGGCGTCGCAGGAGGAAAGCGTGTTGGGGGTGAACCTATCCAGGTCGGCTCCGCCATACAGTTCCCGAACGCGCTCCTCGGGCAGGAAGGCGAGGATGGCCTTCCCCAGGGCCGAGCAATAGGCCGGGAGCTTCTGCCCGATCGGAAGGTTGACCTGGATCATGGCGGAACGCTGGACGGTGTCGATGTACAGGATGTCCCTGCCTTCCAGGATGCCGAGGCTGGCGGTTTCACCCGTTTCTTCGGCCAGCCTGGAAAGGAAAGGATGCGCCCGCTCGCGCAGCTCCTCCGCGCCGGGCGTTTTCGGGTAAAGCAGGGCAAACCGGGACGTGTTGGCGTATCCCTGTGTCACGGGGTTCTGGCAGACGTACCCGATCGATTTCAGCGTAGCCAGGATGCGGTACACGGAGCTCTTGTCCAGTCCCACCTCCTCGGCGATCCGTGTAACCCCTAGCTCTCCTCTTTTGGCCAGCAGCTCGACCACATCGAAAGTCCGCAGAACCGAATTCAGGATCTGCTCCTTCCTTTCGCCCTTCATGCAAGCCCGCCTTTCCGGTTCCCGTATTCCTGCAGCCCCGCCCGGATGATTTGGGCCGCTCTCTCCAGTTTCGCCTTTTCGAGGGCATAGCAGAGCCGGATTTCATTGCGCCCCAGCCCGGGCGTGGCGTAGAACCCCTCGAGGGGCGCGAAAAGAACCGTTTCCCCGTCGAGGTCGAACTCCTCCATCATCCAGACCGCAAAGGCATGGGCATCCTCGACGGGGATTCGGGCGGAAAGGTAAAAGGCCCCCTCGGGCTTTCTCAGGGTGACGCCGGGGATGGTTTCCAGGGCATGGCACAGGGTGTCGCGCCGCACCTGGTATTCCCTTCGGACCCCTTCCAGGAAGGAGGAGGGGGTGTCATAGAGCGCCGCAGCGCCGATCTGCTCCAGGGTGGGAGTGCACCCCCTGGACTGGGCGAATTTCATCGCCTGCTCCATCACCGCCTCGCTCCGGGAAACGATGAACCCGATCCGGGCTCCGCAGGCACTGTAGCGCTTGGAAACGGAGTCGATCACCACGACGTGCTCCTTCGCTTCCTCCAGCGAAGCGAAGCTGGTGAACGGGCGGCCGTCATAGGTAAAGTCCCGGTAAACCTCGTCGGCGACGAGGAAAAGGCCGAACCGGGACGCGATGCTTCCCAGGAGTTTCACTTCCTGCCGGGTGAAAACCGTTCCAGTGGGGTTGCCTGGGTGGGACAGAAGGATTCCCCTGGTCCGGGGTGTGATTTTCGACTCCACGGCCCGGGCCGGGTCTGAGACCGGAAGGTGATAGCCGTCTTCCGTTCGGGTGGTCACGGGCACGATCCTCACCCCGGCTCCCGCGCAGATGGCGGCGTAGTTCGCGTAGAACGGCTCCGGTACGATCAGCTCGTCCCCGGGGTCGCACAGGACCATGACGGTAAACCACAACGCCTCGCTCCCGCCGGCGGTCACTAATATGTTCTCCGGTGCCAGGGCAACCCCAAGCTCCTCCCGGTAGACGCGCTGCAGCGACTGCACCAGCATCGGGTTCCCGTGAGAGCCGCCGTAGGCCAGGACAGGTTCGCGGAAAGAGCGGACGGCTTCGAAATAGCCCTCGGGCGTAGGGACGTCGGGCTGGCCGATGTTGAGGAAATGCACCTTTTTCCCTGCCTTCAGGGCCCGCTCCGCGAAGGGGATCAGCCCCCGGATCGGCGAGGCCGGGACGCCAAGGCTTCTTCTCGAGATTCCGGGATTCATGGCAAGCCTCCTGTTCGAGCTTTTCGAGTATGCCGGCGAAATCTTCCCGTTTTCCCCAGGCTCGAGATCACTGCCGCGAGAATTTCGCCCTTTATGTTTTGATATACAAAACAATGTTTTGAAAAATACAAAACAAGGCTACCACGCCTGGTTCCTCTCTGTCAAATCACCCGGCTTGACAGGAAGAAACCGAGTGTGGTAGATTCCTCGCCATGATGAATCGATATAGTGGCATCCGGACGGAAGCGAATCGAATCGCGCGGTGGTGGTGGGGGTCCTGACCCCCGCCCCTTCGGTGTGCGCTGGAGTGGGTCGCGGGGAAAAGTGATTCCCGCGGCCCCTTTTTTTATCTGGAAACAGGCGGGGGCCGGAACGGCTCCCGCTTTTTCGTTTCAAAACCTTGCAAGGGAGGATGACGAGATGAGGCAGACGAGCACGAGGCAGAAGAACGCGCGGGGAACTTACGGGGAGTACGGGGGGCGGTTTGTTCCGGATTCGATCGGGGTGCTCCTGGACGAGCTGGAGTGCGCCTTCGACTCGGCCATGGCCGACCCGTCCTTCGTGGCGGAGATGGACCGGCTGCTGGGTGAATACGTGGGAAGGCCCTCCCCCATCACCGAATGCGCCAACCTGTCCAGGGAGCTCAAAGGGGGGCGCCTGTTCCTCAAGCGGGAGGACCTGAACCACACGGGGGCACACAAGATCAACAATGCCCTGGGGCAAGCCCTCCTGGCAAAGCGCATGGGAAAAACCCGCCTCATCGCGGAAACGGGGGCCGGGATGCACGGAACGGCAAGCGCCACCGCGGCGGCTCTGATGGGGATGAGCTGCACCGTTTACATGGGTGCGGTGGACGTGGCGAGGCAGGCCCGGAACGTTTCGCGGATGAAGGCCCTGGGAGCGACCGTGGTGGCTGTCCGGGAAGGCCAGGGGACCCTCAAGGAAGCGGTTGATGCCGCCCTTGCGGCCTGGGTGGAGGATCCGGAGGCTTTCTACCTGCTGGGCTCCGTGGTGGGGCCGGCACCCTATCCCGAAATCGTCCGGACCTTCCAGTCCGTTATCGGGAGGGAAGCCCGGCGTCAGTTCCTCGAGAGAGAAGGACGGCTGCCCGATGAAGTGGCGGCCTGCGTGGGAGGAGGGAGCAACGCCATGGGGCTCTTTTCGGGTTTCCTGGAGGACCGCGAGGTGGTCCTCACCGGGGTCGAACCCGGTGGAAAGGGGCTCGAAAAGGGACTGGGATTTCATGCCGCGACGCTCTGCGCCGGAAGCCGCGGAGTGGTACACGGATTCCGGACGGTGGTCCTCTCGGATGCTTCCGGCGAGCCTGCCCCCGTCCATTCGATCGCGGCCGGGCTGGATTATCCGGGGGTGGGACCCGAACTCGCCCACCTGCGGGACACGGGGCGCGCACGGTACGTCGCGGTAACCGACGACGAGGCCCTCGAGGCCTTCAGAAGGCTTTGCCGCTCCGAGGGAATCATCCCGGCGCTCGAGAGTGCCCACGCCCTGGCCTACGCGTTGAAACGGCTCCCGGAGATGAAGCCGGACCAGGCGTTGCTGGTCAACCTTTCAGGCCGGGGGGACAAGGACCTCGATACGGTGTTTCCCGAGAAGCACCAAAAAGGTTTCACAGTTGGGGCCGGAGGGCTCAACGGGATCCAGTCGAGGGGGTTGTTTTACGTCTAGGAGCGGCTTTTTCCGGATTTTTGGGCGATAAGGGCGGCCCCGATGGCCCCCGCATAAGGGGCGTCCGAAGAAGTGACAACGGGCCGTCCCAGGCGCTTCTCCAGGAGCCGCACCAGGTTGCGGCTCCTGGAGACCCCCCCGGTGAAAGCGACGGGACCGGATCCTCCCAGCTTCTGAAGCATCGCGCAGGCACGGCCAGCGATGGAATCGAGAAGTCCCAGGGCCAGAGAGTGCTTGTCTACCCCTCGTGCCAGGAGACTGACCACCTCGGATTCCGCGAAGACCGTGCACATGCTGGAAATGGGCTGAGGGGGCACATCCTCCGGCAAACGGCTGAAATCGTCCAGTTCCATGTCCAGCAAGGCGGCCATGACCTGGAGAAACCGTCCCGTTCCCGCCGCGCATTTGTCGTTCATCAAAAAATCGTTGACGGTCCCCTCCCTGCCTAGGGAGATGGCCTTGCTGTCCTGTCCGCCAATATCCAGGACGGTTCCCGCTCCGGGGAAAAGGAATGCGGAGCCCGCTGCATGGCAGGTGATCTCGGTTACGGAGGGCCCGGCTTTCCCGAGGCTGTTCCTGCCGTACCCGGTGAGAACGACAGGCGGAGAGTCGGACGGATCGATCCCGTTCCTGGCGTAAATTTCCCGGAGAGCCTGTTCCCCGGTTTCCCTTGGGTTCCAGCCGGTGGGAATCATGAGGCGGTCCCGGACCGAGCCGTCGAAGAGGACGGCCTTGATGCCCATGGAGCCCAGGTCGATGCCGATGCTCTGTTTCATGGTCGCTGAACCACCAGTTCGACGGGGATGCCGAGCCTTCCGGCTTCTTCACGGACGGCTCCGGCCGCGATAACGTCGAACCGCAGCGAGATGCCGCAGCTGTCGGCCAGGTGGCGGGGTGTGGGACAGATGTCGTCCTTCACTCCGAGTTCCCTAAGGCGGCGGTGAAGGATCATTCCGTCCGTCGCGGTTTTGAAGAGCGCATACGCAAAGGTCAAGTCCGTTTTCCTTTCTCCAGGCTTTTCCGGGTTTCTTCCCAGCAGGCGGCTTCAGGGTCCCCATTGTCCACCTCGGTCATGGGGAGGTCAAGGCCACGGGCGGTAAGCTCCTGGCGAAGGACCTTGACGAAAACGCCAGGTCCCTCCGCTCGCCCGGCCTCCCGGCTCCCGCGGGCGGTTCCGCGGCGACAGCCGAGGCAGGTCTCGCGGACACCGCAACTGGGACTTCCCTTTATCCCGACGATTCCCAGGATCTCGATGCCGTTTTCAAGCGCATCCTCGACCTGGTCGATAAACGGTTCGAGGATAGAGGCGCAGTGCCGCCGGAAAGCCGGTGTGTCATACTGCTCCGACGTCATGCCCCAACGCTTCAGGCCGAGGAAAGTGCTTTCCGGGCAGGGGAGCTGGATGATTCCCAGTCCGTCCCGGGCTATGGGAAGGAGCAGGTTTTCCAGGGCTCCGGCATAGGCGGCTTCGCCTTCCACGATCGCGCTGGCGTTCAGGATGCAGTGACAGAGGACGACCATCCGGCGGCTGCGTTTCATGGGCATCCTCCTATTGAAGGGTTGTTCCCTTTAGAAAAGGGTTGCTGCCCTTCGCCAGGGTGTGAGAAGGGAGCTTGGGCAGGATCAGTGCCACGAGGGCGGCACAGACGACCTTGTCCACCAGGTTCCCGGTGATACGGGGGAGGAAGGCGGAGGTGAAGATCGAGTTGCCGCTCTTCAAGAGCCAGAGGAAGAGCAGGTCCGTTCCGCCCCCCGTGAGGCCGCCGTAAATCCAGACGGCGATGGGGGTGCCGATTAAAGGAGCGATAACCGCCAGCGCAAGGCCCGTGACGATTGCGACCGGGAGGGTGAAGCGGAACCTTCGGGCGACAAGGCCCACAACAAGCCCGATCGCCATGTTGACCAAGGCGAAGGGGATGTCCCGCGGGTTGGTCAGGATTCCCTGGACGACGTTCGTGACGAGGCCAATGAGGACGCCGTGGAAAGGCCCGAGCAGAACCGCGCCGAAAATCGTCCCGAGGGTGTCCAGGAAGATCAGGGGGATGTGAATCATCTGGACGAATGTCCCTAGGGCCAGGTTGACGACCACGCAGATGGCGCTGAAGGTCAGCGCAAAGTTCTTGTTCATCGTTTTTCTCCTCTCTTCGTCTCTCTATCCGTAACCAGGCCTGATCTAGCGTCCCAGGCTTTCGACAAAGGCCTCGATTCGGGTGCGCAGCTGCCCCTCGTCACCGGAGGCGTAGTCGGTCTCGAGCGCCAAAAACGGGATGCCTTCGGACTGCAAGCGTTTCCGCAGCTTCTCGTTTTCTACCTGGTAGGTCGTGCAGAAGCTCAGGTTCAGCCCCACCACCCCATCTGCGCCGTATTCGCTGGCCAGCCTCACGACATCGTCGGCGCGCCCCTCGTTGGGGGTGAAGCAGGCGCAGTGGATACGGTCGAAATAGCGATGGGAGATCGCGTCGACCAGTTCTTCGACCGTCGAGGCTCCCGACTTGTCCACGCGGCTTTCGAAATACCGCGTTCCTGTGCAGTTTTCCTCGACCACAACGACGGCACCGCTGGTTTCGATGATTTTGTGAACCTTCCAGTTGGGTACCACGATGGGGGTACCGGTGACGAGGAGGCGCTTCGTTCCCCCCGGGAAGATGGCCTTTCCGGTTTTGATTCTTTCTTCGCATTCCTCCGCCAGGGCGGTAGCTTGCGAGACGAAACGGTCGGCATCGTCGTAAAAGGCCACCTGGCTGGCCAGGAGCATGTCCAGCCCGCTGATGGGAACTTTCGGAGCCTTTCGGGTTTCATACAATCGCTGAAGGACGGCACGCTTCCGATCCACTGTCTCGATGGCGGAAAGCAACCCGTCGAACGTCAGGCGGTTCCCGGTGACCTCCTCCAGTTTTGCCACGAGGTCGGCCATGGATCTGCGGAAGAGGGCAAATCCCGCGCTGCTCTTGGTGTTGGGCAGGTCCATGACGTAAGTGGGAGCGATGTCACCCAGGACCTCCCAGGCCTTCTTCTTGCCGTCGCAGGTGTTTTCTCCCACGACAAGGTCTACCGACTGGAAGTAGGGGCAGGTCCTGGAAACCTTGGCCCCGATGCCGGCCTTGATCAGGGGGCAGAGACTTCGGGGCAGGACCTGCTCGCCCGCCGGAACCCAGAATTCGGATCCGGCGCAAAGCCCGACCATGATTCCGCCCAGGGCAAGGACGATTTCCTCGGGAACGTAGATACAGAAACTCCCGATGATTTTCCCCCCGCGGGCCTTGTGCTCCAGGAGTTCCTGGATCCTCAGGCCGTGAACCTCGGCGATCACCATGTTGAAATAATCCATTCCCTGGGGACGGTCCTTCTGGGTCAGGAAAACTTGCTCGAATGCGGGCGGAAGTGCTGCGCAAAGCTGGTCATGAGTGGCCAGGTCCATGCCAAGCCCTTCCCACATCTTGTGATAATCGGCCATGAGAACTCCTCCTTGAATGTGGACAGACAGGAATAAACGAACTTCAGGCGGTCTGCCCGAAGCCTCGGGTTGAAAAGACTGTCTTTTTGCCGGAGGAGAGCCCTGCGGAGAGGAATGCGTCAGAAGGAACCCGGGAAAGGGGCTGGTAGGGCCGATCCTTTGGCGGCGTTCCCGCTGCCCGGGGCAATCTCCGACCGCGATGCAGACCCTGCATCGCCCGGTTTGCGCGTTCAACGCCGTGCCTTCCGGATCATCCTCACCCCCCCCTTTGCTTTTTTCTTCCGTCTTGCCGGAACCAATCATAAGGGTTTCAACCATGGCGGGCAAGGATCACGCGGTGTCCTTCCAGTGCTTGAAGCCCTTGCCGAAGACCTCCGTTGCGTCGGTCTGGATGAGGAATGCGCCGGGATCGTGCTCCGCAAGGAAAAGCTTCAGGTCGGCCACCTGGCGCGGGAGCAGCAGGGACATCACGATCGGCCGTTCCTTTCCGGTGTACGCCCCTTCGCTGTGGATCACGGAAGCCCCCCGGCGGAGTTCCTCCAGGATGAACCTCCGGATGTCCAGGTGCTTTTCGGAAATGATAAAGACCTGGACGCACCGGTCGAAGGACCGCAGGGCCCCGTCAAGGAAGGTCGAGCTCGCGAACAGCATGGCCACCGCGTAGAGCGTGTTCTCGATCCCGACGATGAAAATCGCCGGGACCAGGACGAAGGAGTTGATCCAGAAAGTGAACTTTCCGATCTCCATTCCGGTCTTCCTCCGGACGATGGCGGCGAGGATGTCCGTCCCACCCATGGATCCGCCCGCGTTGAAGACGAGGGCGCCGCTGATTCCGTTGATCGCCGCTGCGGTGAGCACAGCCAGCAGCTTGTCGCTGAGAGTCAGAGGGGGAAACATCCTGAAGAGGTCCAGCGAGCCTGAGAAGAGGAGGACCGAGTAAGCGGTGAGATAGAGGAAGCGCTTCGGAAGAACCCTCCAGCCCAGGGCGAAAAGCCCGATGTTAAAGATCAGAGTCATGAGCCCCACGGGCAGACCGATCGAGTAGTTCAGCAGGATGGAAATCCCCGTGAAGCCCGTGCTCGGGAAACGGTAGGG
This sequence comes from Synergistaceae bacterium, assembly GCA_029267465.1. Lineage (GTDB taxonomy): Bacteria > Synergistota > Synergistia > Synergistales > 79-D21 > 79-D21. The sequence goes on along the minus strand of JAJUIT010000063.1, from coordinate 2,553 downwards.
AAGCACGAACAGGGAGATGGAAAGGGAATAGAGGACTGTCCCCACCGTCACCCGCAAAAACCCGGGGGCTTCCCTTTTCAGGGTCCTCCTTGTCCGGAGGGTCAAGCGGGAAAGAAAGCGCATGGTCTACCTCCTCCGAAAAGAATCAGGGATACCGTACCCGTAGTGTAAGGCAAAGTTGCCCTTTTGTTCCGCAGGGAACCGGCTCTTGTCGTGACCAATCTTGACTAATCGGGTAAAATACATCTCCGGAAAAAACGAAATTGATAAACGGGAGGTCGATTCCCCTTGAGTGAAACTCGAAGCAAAGAACGCCTGGATTTCCAGGCGGAGGCGAAACAGGTCCTGGACCTGATGATCCATGCCGTTTACTCCAACAAGGACGTGTTCCTCCGGGAACTCGTCAGCAACGCGTCCGACGCGCTGGACAAGCTGAGGCTGGAATCCCTGACGAACGAAGCACTCCGGGACGCAGTCCAGTCTCCCGCGATCAACCTCGAACGGGACGCGGAAAAACGGACTCTTTCGGTTTCTGACAACGGGATCGGCATGACGAAGGATGAAATGATCCGGTACCTGGGAACGATCGCCAAGTCCGGGACGAAAGAGTTTTTGCGCCTCCTGAAGGAAGCCGGGCGGGGGGGTGACCCCGAGGCGCTGATCGGACAGTTCGGTGTGGGATTCTACTCCTCCTTCATGGTGGCGGACCGGGTGACGGTGATCAGCCGGAAGGCCGGGACCGACGAGGCCTGGAAGTGGGAATCGGAAGGGGACGGAGGGTTCACCCTTGAACCGGCCGAGCGGGACAGTTTCGGGACCACGGTGACCCTGCACCTCCGTCCGGCCGATGAAGAGGACGGCCTGAGGGATTACACGGACGAGTGGGTCCTGAAGGAGATCGTCCGGAAATATTCCGATTTCGTGGCTTACCCGATCCGGTTGGGCGGCGAAACCCTCAACAGCATGAAGGCGATCTGGGCCCGGCCGAAATCGGAGGTCAAGGATACGGATTACGACGAGTTCTACCGGCATATCAGCCACGACTGGAATCCCCCCCTCAAGCGGATCGCCTGGAAGGCGGAAGGAACCGTCACCTTTGATGCGCTTCTGTTCATCCCTTCGAAGGCCCCGCTTGACCTGTTCATCCGCGACGTCGACCGGGGGCTCCATCTGTACGTGAAGCGAGTGTTCATCAAGGGAGACTGCCGGGAGCTTTTGCCCGACTACCTGCGTTTCATCCGGGGAGTGGTGGACAGCGAGGATCTGTCGCTCAACATGTCGCGGGAGATCCTCCAGCAGAACCGCCAGATGGAGCTGATCCAGACGGGTCTGACCCGGAGGGTCCTCTCCGCCCTGGACGAGATGCGGACAACGGACCCGCAGAGTTACCGGACGTTCTGGAAGGAATTCGGCCGGGTCCTGAAAGAAGGGCTTTTCCTCGACGGCAAAAACCGCGAAAAACTCCTGGAGCTTTGCCTCTTCAAATCTTCCATTTCGGGAGAAGAGTGGGTCAGCCTGGAAGAGGCGGCATCCCGGGTCACCGGCGAGCGGAAGGAGATCTTCTACCTCCTTGGGGAGGACCGGTCCGTGCTGGAAAAATCCCCCGTTCTGGAAGCCTTCCGCTCCAGGGGGATCGAAGTGCTGTTCATGACCGACCCGGTCGATGAGATCTGGCTGCAGGCAGTGGACGGGTTCCGTGATTACCGGTTGAGGGATGCCGCCAGGGGGGATCTCGATCTCGAAAGCCCTTCGGAAAAAGAGACGGGACGGAAAGAGCGGGATGAAGCGGAAAAACGGCTGCGCCCGCTGATGGATTACCTGAAAAACCGGCTTGCCTCGTCGATCCGGGAGGTCCGTCTCTCGGGGCGCCTCACGGACTCGCCGGCCTGCCTCGTGCAGGACGAGCGGGACCCTTCCCCGCAGTTTGCGAAGGTCCTTGCTTCCCTGGGCAGGGAAGCCCCTCAAACCCAGCGGATCCTGGAGATCAACCCGGCGCATCCCATCATCGCCGGAATGGCAAAAATGCTGGAAGAGGCCCCGGCAAGCCCGACCCTTGAGGCGTACGCGGAGCTCTTGTACGGAATCGCGTCCCTGGCGGAAGGCAGCTTGCCGCAGGATGCGCCGGGTTTCTCCCGAAGGCTGGCGGACTTTCTTCGGGAGAAGATGGATTCAGGGAACGATTCCCGAAAAGACGTCTTGCAAGAATAAAGGGTTAAGCTTATATTTGGATGAAGGAACGGGATCTGGAAGATTCTGGCCGCATGATCAAAAAGGGGAGGTGTCTAGGGCGTGCTGACGAACCGTCACGTGGAATGCCCGCACTGCGGGACCGAGTTCAATGTCTACCTGAATTTCAAGGAAGGCAAGCTGGTCTGCCCCGGCTGTTCCAAGAATTTCGTGCCGGAATATTTCAACCTGGACTACAAGCAGCTCGAAGAAGAGGCAGAGAAGAAATAAGGCGGGAAACAAGAGGAAACAGAAAGGTCCGGGGGAAAGGGAGGCATTCCCTTTCCCCCGGACCTTTCTCCTACCGGGAGTACCGCAAGTAGACGT
>JAJUIT010000004.1 GCA_029267465.1 Synergistaceae bacterium | reverse complement strand
TGGTGGAGACACTGGAAACGATCCGGCGCTCCACGGACGAGAGCGCGAGGGCGTCGGAGCAGGTGGCGGCCGAGTCGCAGAAACTGAGCGGGGGTGTTGCGACCCTCCGCGAGGTGGTCGGGAGATTCAAGCTGGATTAGCAGCGGAAACGGTTTTTCAGGAAGAAAAAGCCCCCGCCTGAAAGCTGCGGGGGCTTTTTTATGTCTGAGGTCCTCAGGAAGCCTTCCCCGACAGGAAGTTCCATGCCAGCGCTGCCAGAAGGGCGCTTCCCTTCGGCAGGATCTCGTCGTCCACGTCGTACTCGGGGTGATGCTGGGGGTTGACGATGCCCTTTTCCTCGTTTTTCGTGCCGAAGAACATGAAGGTGCCTGGCACTTTCTGCAGGTAGTAGCTCATGTCCTCGGCGCCCATGGAGGGAGGAATCTCGATCACCTTTTCCGGGCCTAGGACCTTTCGGGCGACCTCCGCGGCTTCTTCGGTGAACGCCTTGTCGTTGACCGTGGCGGGAAGCACGTTCTTCAGGTGGAATTCCGCCCGGCAGCCGAGGGCCTGGCTGATCCCGCTGCAGATTCGTTCCATCCTCCGCGGCATCTCCGACCGGACGTCCGGGTTGAAGGTCCGGACGGTCCCCTGCAGGAACGCCCGGTCGGGGATGATGTTGAAGGTCGACCCCGCCTCCATGTGCCCGCAGGTGACGACGACGGTTTCGAGCGGGTCGATCTCCCGGCTCACGATGGTCTGCAGGGCCCCGATGACGGCACCGGCTGCCACGATCGGGTCGGCGGCGAGGTGCGGGACGGCGCCGTGTCCTCCCTTGCCGAAAATGGTGCACTCCCATTCGTCCGCCGCGGCCATGAATGGCCCGGCATGCACGCCGATCACCCCGGAGGGGATGGTCCCCCAGACGTGGAGCCCCGAGATGGCGTCCACGCCCTCCAGCACGCCTTCCTCGATCATGGCCTTGGCCCCGCTTCGGTGGGGGGATTCCTCCGAGGGCTGGAAGATGAACCGGACCCGGCCCGGAAGCTCGGACTCGAGGGCTTTCAGGATCTTCGCGGCCCCAAGGACCATGGTGATGTGCGAATCGTGGCCGCAGGCATGCATAACGCCGTTTCGCTGCGATTTGTAGGGCGGGTTCCCCAGTTCCTGCATCGGCAGGGCATCGATGTCCGCCCGGAGGGCAAAGCACGGCCCCGTTTTCTCCGGGTTCAGGTCCACAACCAGGCCCGTCGGGATTCCCGCGGCGCCGACGCGCATCCCCGAGTACCCCATTTCCTCCAGGCGGGCCCGGATCCGGGCTGTCGTCTCAATTTCCTCGAACGAAAGCTCCGGGTGCGCATGAAAATCGTGGCGCCATTCCGCCAAAAGATCCGCAGAGGCTTCCGCAAGGCTCTTGATCCGCTCCAGCATGGCCTAGGCGGCCTCCTCTGCCGAGAGGATCTTCTCGAACCGCTGCAGCCGATCGGCTTCCACCGGTTTCGTGAAGGAGCTGACGACGAGAACGGTGATGAAGTTCAGGATCAGGCCGACAAAGCCAGGCTGCAGGCCAAAGGGAGCCTTGATGCCGCCGAACTGGTAGGTGAACAGGGCCACCAGGCCGACCAGGATTCCCGAAATGACCCCGGCCTTTGTGGGCTTTTTGCTGAAAATCCCCAGGACCACGCCCGGGAAGAACTGGGTGATGCCGGAATACCCCGTGATCAGCAGGTTCACCAGCATCGAGGGGGCCAGGAAGGCGAAGGCCAGGGCGACGGCCGTGTAGACCGGGACCAGCAGCCTTCCCGTCTTGGCGACCTGCATGTCGGTCATGTCCTGCTTGAGCCCCTTCTGCAGGATGTTTCGGGCCGTCAGGTTCGCGGCCGTGAGGATCAGGCCCGAGGAGGTGGAGATGGAAGCGGCCAGTCCGCCGGCGCCCAGCAGCCCGACGATCCACGGGGGCATGCTGTCCAGCAGGGCCACGAACATGGCCTGGTCCGGCTTGGCGATTCTGGCCCCGAAAGCGGGATCCATGCCGACCTTGGCCGCAACAGCGAATCCCACGATGACCACGGGGATCATGGCCAGCTGGTACAGGGGCAGGATGACGGCGTTGCGCCGCACGATGTGTTCGCTCTTGGCGCTGTACGTGGCCGAGAATAGGTGGGGCCACATCCAGAAGCCCAGGCCGGAAAGCAGGGCCGTGGAAGCGTACCAGAACAGCCCGTTTCCGGAAGTGTCGGGGAGGGTCAGGTGGGACGGCTTGATCTGGGCGAGGGTCTCGAACATTTTCCCGACCCCTCCGAAATAGTGGTTGGAGATCAGGAACCCGACGGAGCCCATGCCGATCAGCATGATGATGGCCTGCATGAAGTTGGTCCAGCCGATGCCCCGAAGGCCCGAGACGTAGACGAAGATGACCGCCGCGATGAAGCTGATCAGGACGGCGGTCTGCCAGGTGATGGCCCCGCCGGAGGCCAGCTGCACGATGAGCCCGCTTCCCATGATCTGAAGCTGGAGATACGGGACGATAAACACGACGCCGACCACGGCCACGAGGATCCCCAGGGCCTTGCTGCCGTACCGGTCCTCAAGGTAGTCCGGCTGGCTGATGTAGTTCATTTTCTTGCCCAGGCGGTTGATCCTGGGGCCGAGGAAGAAGTAGATGGCGTAGGAGATGGAGCCGTAAGCGAGCGCGTAGGTGATGCTGATGCCCTTGCTGTAGGCCCAGCCGGCCAGGCCCAGGAAGGCGAAGGAGCTGTAGATTTCCGCAGCGGCGGTCGTGTAGAAGAGGATCAGGCCGAACGACCGGCCGGCAACGAAATACTCCTCCATGCTGAAGGCCCGGTTGCGGCCCGCCATTACCCCGACGATGGTGGTGGCCAGAAGCCACCCGAAGATGATGACGAGCGTGATGGTCATTTCCTATCCGCTCCTTCCGTGACGAAATAGGCCAGCGCCATGCAGACGAAGGTGCCGAAGATCATGAGCCCCTGCCAGAAGAGAAGGAACGGCATCCCTAGCACGAACGGCTCAATCCGGTTCGCCCAATTGGTCACCGGGGGCATGAATCCCAGGATCGCAATGAGCATGAAGATCAGCGACTTCCTTTCCCCTTTTGTGAGTCCCAACAGGATCACCTCCAACGGTTTAAATGAGAATGAGAATAAAAAACCAGGACCAATCTACTGTATTCTTTCACCGAAGCGCTCCTATGTCAATCTTAAACGGTAGTGATTGGAAGAACATTCGGTCTGGCGCGTCAATGTCGTTCCGGTAGAATTGGCCTTACAATGAAGCAGGAAGGGAGGGATTTCCGATGCGGTGGAGAATCGAATGGATCGGGATTGCCCTGCTGATTTTCAAATTGGCGGTCCCGGCCTCGGCAGGGCCCTTGGAGGAATGGGCGGCGGCGATCGACGCCCGGGACCGGGGGATGGCCAGTGCAGCTTCGCTGCGGGCAGAGCTGGCCGGTCAAGCCGGGGAGGGCTCCCCGGTCGAACGCTGGCGACGGCTCCTCCGGGGCGACGAGTCCCCGGAAGCCCGGGCTGCCGATGCGGTGGCGCTGGTGGATGCCCTTTTCCCGGCCGGGGACCCGGCACGGTGGGAAGAGGTGAAGGGGTTCTGGAGGGCCGCGGAGGTCCCCTTGCCCCTGGCGGCCCTGGATGCTGTTTTCTACGGGGCGAAGGCCCTGCTTTCCATGCAGGATGGCCGGGCCCCATGGCTGGCTCGCGTTCTGGTGGAAGCCCTCGCGGCTTCGGACCGGGCCCGGACGGTGGCCTTCCGGGCGGCGCCCGAAGAAGTTCGAGAATTGCTGGAGGAGCTGTCTTTGAAGGCACCGCCCCCTCCCACCGGAGGGTGGCCCTCGGGAAAACCGCTGGGAAGGCTTCCCTTAGCCCATGGGGTTTCCGGCTGGGTCACCGAAACGAGGGCGACGATGGAGGGCATGACGTTCCTGAACGCCGCGGGGGTTCCGGTGGGAGGAACGGGTGTCTATGCCTGGGATCGAGAAAGAGGAAGAATCTACAGGGTCCTGGACAGCGAGCCGCGCAGGATCTGGCTTTTTTATGACGACTGAGAGCGAGGGGGGCAGAAAGAAGAATGGGTGAACGGATGAACGGCTACCTGGGCCGCCTGGCGAACGTGGACCTTTCTACCGGCTGCGTGAGGGAAGAGGTTCTTGACGAGTTGACGGCGCGGAAATGGGTCGGTGGGGCCGGGCTGGGCGCGAAGATCCTCCTGGAGGAAATCCCGCCCGGGGTTGAGTGGGATGCCCCGGAAAACCGCCTGGTCTTCACCGCCGGCCCTCTGGCAGGGACAATGATGTTCGGCTCGGGCACGTTCAACGTCGCCACGAAGGGCCCTATGACAAACCTGGCCGTCATTTCCCAGGCCAACGGCTATTTCGGCGCTTACCTGCGGCTGAGCGGTTTCGACGGGCTGGTGCTCCGGGGAAGGTCAGCGGAGTGGGTGACCCTCTGGGTTCACGACGGCAGGGTTGAAATCCGGCCGGCCTCGGCGCTCTTGGGCCTGGACGCCTGGGAGACCGAAGACGCGCTCCGCGGGGAGCTGGGGGTGGGCGAGCGCGACGTGAGCGTTTTCGCCATTGGCCCGGCCGGCCAAAACGGGGTCCGCTACGCCGCGATCGTGGGTGACCGGGGACACGTGGCCTCCAAGAACGGCGTAGGGGCCGTCATGGGCTCCAAGCGGGTCAAGGCGGTTGTCGCCAGCCGCGGCGCTTTCGAGGTGCCGGTTTTCGACCCCCAGGCCCTGAGGCTGGCCAACCTGGAATGCTTCGAGGCCGCAAAGGCTTTCGGCACCACGTGGAAGTGGGGAACCGGCGGAGGTTTCTCGAACCTTGCCAAGAGCGGCGCCCTTCCCGTGAAGAACTACACCACGTCGCTGTTTTCGGAGCACGAGTCGATGAACGGGCAGACCCTGCGGACGAAATTTTTGGTCCGTTCGATGCCCTGTTTCCGGTGCGCGATCTCCCACGTGAAGGAAGTGACCGTCACCGAGGGGCCCTATGCCGGCTTTACCGGGGAGGAGCCGGAATACGAACAGCTGGCCGCCTGGGGACCCCAGATCGGGAACACGGACCTCGGAGCCACGGTCATGCTGACCCGGGAAGTGGATCGGCTCGGGTTGGACTGCAACGAAGCTTCCTGGGCCATCGGCTGGGCCATGGAGTGTTTCGAGAAGGGAGTTTTCACCCTCTCGGAAACGGAGGGGCTCGATTTGTCCTGGGGCAACGTGGAGGCAGTCCGCGTTCTTTTGGGCCGCATCTCCCGCCGGGAGGGATTCCTGGGCGCGCTTCTGGCCGAGGGGGTCATGAGGGCTTCCCGGAAGGTCAAAGGCCCTGCGGAGCAATGGGCCATCTACACGTTGAAGGGCGTCACTCCCCGAGGGCACGACCACCGCGGCGGGGGCCGCTGGCCCGAGCTGTTCGATACCTGCGTGTCGGACACGGGAACGATCCAGTCCTCCTGGTCGGGAATCCACCCGCAGTTCGTGGACCAGCCTCCCCTGGAGGACGTGTTCGACCCTTCCGAGGTGTCGAGAGTCGTGGGAGATTTCGCCGGTTACCGGACCTTCGACGACTGCCTCGGGATCTGCCGCCTGGCGGCCCCGCACCCCAAACCCCTCCTGGCCTGCTTCAACGCGGTCACCGGCTGGAATTGGACCCTGGCGGATGCCAGGGAAGCCGGCCTTCGGGTCATTACGGCGCTGCGGCTTTTCAACCTGAGGCACGGTCTCGACCCGGAAAACGAGCGGCCTTCGGCCCGGTACGGATCCATCCCCGTGGACGGTCCTGCCCAGGGGCGGGACATCCAGGCAAAGTGGGACGAGATGCGGGCCGACTATTACCGGCGGATGGGCTTTGACCCCCAGACGGGCATCCCCACGGCAGAGACACTGAAAAGGCTTGGCCTGGAGGCGTATGCGCCCCATGCCGGGTAGGGAAATCCAGGTGGTGTTCCGTGGACTGCCCTCGGAGGCGGAAACCCGGGGTGCCGAACTCCGGGTGAGACTTTCTGAGGGAAACACCGTCAGTGACCTTCTGGAAAAACTGGCCTCTGCTTCAACCGGGAAAGCCAGCCTTGTCCTGGACCCAGCAAGGAAAACCCTGCGCCCGGAATTCTTGATGACCCTGAACGGGCGGTTCCTGGAAAAGAGGTTGTTTCCCTTCACGGTCCTGCAGGAGGGCGACGAATTGGAGGTTTTCCCCGTCCCCTCCGGCGGATGAGGGAATCGCCCATCCTCTCGGGTTTTTTCGGAGGAAGGAAAGGTTGACGTTCGCTGACGAATTGTCGGAAGAAAAAACGGTGGACCCCCTGTCAGGAAAACGGGGGTCTTCGCGTTTTGTCTAGCAGGGAGGACGAACCGTGACGAACAATCCGGCGGAGCGGCAAGCGGAACTGGAAAGCGACGACAGCCTCATGGCCCGGATCGGCAGGGGGGACAGGGAAGCGTTCGAGGCCCTTTACCGAAGGTGGTCCAGTCGGGTGATGGCTTACGCCTGCCGATCCCTTTCGGACAGGGCCGAATCCGAGGATGTCGTCCAGGAGACGTTCCTCTCGGTCTTTCGATCGGCCTCCCGGTACCGTCCAAGTGAACGGTTCGGAGCCTTCCTGTTCCGGATCGCCGGGAACGCGGTACGAAGCCGGTGGCGGAAAAAAAGGCCCCTTCCCGTGGATTGTTCCGGGGAAGAGGAGGAAGACAATTTCTTTCAGTCGAAGACGATCGAAGGGGAATGGTCCCATTTCGAGGAAAGGGAGAGGATCGGGGCTGCCCTGGCGACCCTCCCCGAAGCGCAACGGAACGCCCTGTTGCTCGCGGTCATCGGGGGCCTGAGCTACCGGGAGATCGCCCTCGAAGAGGGGGTATCGGAAAACGCAGTGGCTGCGAGGATCTGCCGTGCCAGAAAGGCGTTGAGAAAGGCCCTTTCGGAAGGCGGGTTCGAAGAGGAGGCAACAACCGATGAGTGAGTCCTGTGAAAAAATGGAATTGTTGATTTCCAAGGTCATGGACGGGGAATGCAGCCCGCAGGAGCGGAAAGCCCTCAAGGCACACCTGGCCGAATGCCCCCGCTGCCGGGAAACCATCCGGGAGTTCGGCCGGGTGGATTCGCTCCTGGAGAGCGGAAAGGACTTGCCGGTTCCTCCGTCCTGTCCGAAGATCTCCGAAACCGGGTTTTCGTCCCGGTTTCCGAAAGCGGTGTTCCTGGCGGCCGCGGCCGCTGTCGCGGCCTTTGCTTTCCTGGGTGGAGCCTGGTGGGGACAACAGAAAGCGATCCGAAGCCTGCCGCCTTCCTACAGCCGGGTCGCATCGGCAGCCCTGTGGGAAAAGGCCCAGGATCCCCTCCGCCGGGAAGCGGCCTTGGCCGCCCTCCCCCTTTCCGAGGCCGTGACCGGATACCAGAGGGAGGTGGCCCGCCTCCTGCGGCAGAAAGACGTGGACTGGGAACGGGTCCGCCGCCTGGTCGAGGCCATCGGGGCCCTGAGAACCGACATGGAATTGCTGACGCTCCACGTGGCCTTCCTCGAAAAAGAACAGGGGAAAACGGATCCGGCCAGCGCCGCCTGGTCGGACTTGCTGGGCCTGGACGATCGCGGCGGATCGCTCTGAGGTCCGAAACCTGAACGCGGGAGGGAAAAGACGAAGATGAGAAGGATGACGGTTTTTGTGACGATACTTTTCGGTGTCCTGGCTGCATTGGCGTCGGGACTGCCGGCTTCGGGGGCAGAGGTCCCCGCCCCGTTGCCGGAAGAGGTCCTTCAGCAGGCGATGGTTCAATCGATGGTGCAGGCCCGCCTGGAAACGCAGACGGCAAAGCGTCTTGCGGCGCAGCAGGCTTTCCTGGCGGATGCCGTGCTCGAGGCGGATCTCGAGCAGGACCGGATCCGCTCGGGCGAGGAAAAGGACCCCGTTCGGCTGCAGGATCGCATCCGCACCCGGGCGAACCAGGTTGGCACCGCCCTGGGGACGGCTTTGGCCTCGGGAGTGAAGGCCTACGGCGAACAGAACGCCGTACAGGTGATGGCGACAGTCATGTCCGCGGTCCGGGCAGGAATGAGCGTCCAGGCGGCCTCGGATGCTGCCGGGGCTCTGGCTTCTTCCGGGTATGCCCTGCAGGAAATGAGCCGAATCATGCAGCACACCAGGGAAAGGGTCCGACAGGACGCTCCCGGGGACAGGGGGACCGCCATGGCTTTGCAGGTCCGGCTCATGGCACAGCAGCGGATCACCGCTCAGGCCATGGTGGGCGCCCTTGACGGGAACGGCCCAGGGCAAGGCACAAGCGGGGGGCAAGGAGGAAGCAAGGGTGCCGGAAGCGGAACCGGAGGGAGCCAGGGCTCCGGCGGACAGGGGGCCAGTGGACAAGGTTCCGGGGGGCAGGGTTCCGGGAACGGCTCTGGAGGTTCCGGCAGCGGAAAAGGCGGGAAATAGGAAGGCAGGCAAAGGGCCCGGTCCCCTTCAGGGGGCCGGGCCCTTCAGCGCTTCAGGCGTACATGCGCGAGGTCACTTTACCTGCCGGATCACGCCCAGGAAGAGAAGTAGCGGCACGAGGAACAGCAGGAAAAACCGTTCGGGCAGGATGGCCGAACAGCCGCCGCCCCCACCGCCGCCCCCGCCGGGTTCCTGATCCTCTTCGATGTTTATTCTCCAGACCTGGCAGCCCTTGAAGGGGTTGGCAGTTCCGAGGTAGAGGTTCCCGTCGGACGCCGAGACGAGGGTTCGGGTGCCGTAGTTGTAGCGGTCGCCCGTGCCGCCGAAGAGCTCCCCGAAGCCGCCGTCCCGCGTGATCGGCTGGATGTTCACCCCGTCCTCCGTGATATAGAGGTCGAAGCCCGGCGGATTGTTGGGGTTGGCCTGGCGGAGGGCGAAAACAAGATCCGGCATGGTGTCGCCGCTTGAATTCTCTGCGAGCACTTCTAGGATGGTCATCATGTCCATGGTTCCCATGAAAAGCCGGCCGTCAAGGACCGTCATCCTCCAGATGTAGCGGTTCGTTGAGAAGTTATCCTGGGAGATGACCGCGTTGTCGTAGAACCCGGCCCGCCACCCGCTCAGGGACGGATTTTCGAAATAAGGACTGGCCGCCTGTCCGGAGTTGTCACCGACGATCATCTCCCAGGCGTCGTTCGCGTCGAAGCGGTAGACCTGAGGAGGTGTCCAGTGCTCCCTTATCGCGTCCAGTGCCTCTTCTGAGGGATTCATGGCGTAGGCGATCAGGTCCTTCCAGTTGGAGAAGGTGCCGGCGTAGACGTAGCCATCGAAAACGGCCATCGTGAGAGCCGTGTTCTGGTCGTTGCCGAGGCCCTGCGGGAACTGGGCCCCAGGGTTGACGTCCAGGCTCGCCACGATGGGCACCCAGATCCAGAGGTCCCCGGATGCGGGGGTTCCGTCGCTCTTGTAGAGGGCGAAGCCGTTCACCGGGTCGGCCATGGAGGCGTAGAGCCAGCCGTTGAAACTTATGAAGTCCCACAGGCCGCCCCAACCCTGGGTTTCCTGGGGCAGGTAGGCCACGCCCGGGAAGCATGAAGCATCGCCGACAGCCTTCCAGCCCGCCTTGCCGCCGACTTCGCTGATCGTGGAATAAACCGTGCGGTCCATGACCTTTACGACAGCCATCCGGATCGGCAACTCGGGTATCGGGCCTTGCGGTGCCGGGTCGCTGCTGTCAGACCTCCAGACGTTCAGCTCCTCGGTTCCGATGAAAAGGGCGCCGTTGTAAACCCCGATGGAGCGCAGCCCCGACCCGCTCTTGTTGGCTACACGCAGGACCTCCTGGAGGTCGGCGCTCGTTCCCGTAGGAGTCGGGAGTTTCAGCACCCGGGAGTAGGGGCTCTTGAAAAACGAGTAGGTTACGATGTAGAGGGCCCCGTTGTAGACCTCCATCGTCCGGTAGCCGTAATCCAGGATGACGTCTTCGGAGGTGACCGTCGGGGGTGTGGTGGAGGGGTCGATAAAGGTGACGGAAACCCGCGGCGAATCGTAAAAGAGTTCCCAGTCGCCGGCCCCGTCGAGCCGCTTGCGGTAGATCTTGCCCGCGTAGTCGTTCTTCGGGGGAAAAGCGCTGTCCAACCCCATGGGCAGCGGACCTTCCCCGTACATGGATTCGAACATCTGCCTCATGTAGTTGCGGTTCGTTCCCACGTAAAGGTAATCCCCGTATTCCGCCATGGCCCAGGCGTAGCTGTTTTCGGGATCGCTGACCAGGCCGTCGACCGTTTCCGGGTTCACCGGCAGGGTCGTGACGCCGCTCCATTTCTCGACGTTGAACGTCGCAGCCCCCACCACGGCGGCCGACAACAGCACTAGAAATACAAAAGCACTCCAGGCAATTCGCCTTCGCATGTCTCCACGCTCCTTTCAGCCCGATTTTTGTTGCCTTGACCGGAAGAAAAAACGGAAGGAGACGGTAACGAAAGTGTAACATCATAATGTCTATTTATCAAGACAAAGGAATGATAAATAAAATAGTACACATTGTCCGCAAAAGGCGGGGCGACCTTAAGGAGCCTTCAGATTTTCCAGAACCACCAGGCCGAGCCCACGGTTTGACGGTATTCGGGGAAAACCCGCAGGAGCTTTCGCTCTTCCAGGCGGGAGCGGTAAAGCTGGAGGGCCGCGAAGAGGACAAACAGGGCGGCGTTGAGAGGGGAAAGCCTCAGGATCACGACCATGGCGGCCGTGAGGGCTTCCCCCGTGTAGATGGGGTGCCGGATGAACCGGTAAGGTCCCCCGGTGACGAGGGTCCGGGCCTCCACGGTGACGCTGAAGGCTTTCCGGAGCGTCACCATTCCCCAGATCGTCAACGAGGTGAAAAGGGTCATGGCCGCAAACAGGACCATGGCCCTCTCCCGGGTCGAGACGACCTGGCGGTTCACGGGGAAAAGCAGGAAGGCGAAGGGCAGGGCGCCGGCCGCGAGAGGGAGGATGATTTCCCGCACTCCCCTGGAGCGGTCGACAGGCTCGACCCGCACGGCGTACATCCAGATAAAGACGAAATAGATGAGCACCTCGGCGACCCAGAGGGGCTTGAAAAGAAAGTGCGGCCACTCCCGGACCCGCAGGGCCAGGAGGGCCGCGCAAACGGCGATCACGAAGGCCGAAACCAGGCGGTGGCGGGTTCGCTCCGGCAGGAAATCGAACCAGCCGAAGGGGTCGAACAACTAGGCCAGCTCCCCCAGGTAGGCGCGCCGCACTTCGGGATCGTCCAGGAGGGCTTTTCCCGGCCCCTCCTTGGCGATGTGCCCGACGTCGAGGACGTAGGCCCGGTCGGAAATTTCCAGGGCTCGCCCCGCGTTCTGCTCCACCAGCAGGACGGTCATGCCGTTCTCCCGCAGCTGGAGGATCGTTTCCATGAGCGTGTCCACCACGATCGGGGCCAGTCCCAGGGAAGGCTCGTCAAAGAGGATCATGCGCGGGGAACTCATCATGGCGCGGGCGATGGCGAGCATCTGCTGTTCTCCCCCGGAAAGGGTCCCGGCGTACTGTTTCAGGCGCTGCTTCAGGATCGGGAAAAGGGCGAAATTCTTCTCCAGGTCCTCCTCGATGGCCTTGTCGTGGCGGAGGTACGCCCCCATGATGAGGTTTTCCTGCACGGTCAGCTCGGCAAAAAGCCGTCTCCGCTCCGGGACGAGGGCCAGGCCGCTCCGGACGATCTCGTGGGGTTTCCCGGGCAGCGGTTTCCCGTCAAAGAGGATTTCTCCCGAGGAAGGTTTCAGGACGCCGGCCAGGGTCCACATGATCGTCGATTTCCCGGCCCCGTTGGCGCCGACGATGGAGACGATCTCGCCCTTTCCCACCCGGAAGCTGGCATCCCGGACGGCATGGATCTTCCCGTAGTGAACGTTGAGCCTCGTCACGCTAAGCATTCCGGTACTCCTTCCCCAGGTAGGCCTGGAGCACTTTTTCGTCTGTGCGCACCTTCTCCGGCGGTCCTTCGGCCAGCAGCGCTCCGAAATTCATGACCACGATGTGGGAACAGACCCGCATGACCACGTCCATGTGATGCTCGATCAGGAGGATGGTCTGGTTGAAGCGTTCCCGGATTTCCTCGATCAGGGCCGATAAGGCCCGGGACTCCTCCGGGTTCATCCCCGCCGCGGGTTCGTCCAGCAGAAGCAGCCGAGGTTCCATGGCCAGCGCCCTGGCGATCTCGAGCTTTCTCTGCAGGCCGTACGGCAGGGCCGATGCCTGGACGTCCGCCAGTTTCTCGAGGCCCATCTCGGCCAGGAGAAAGCGCGATTTTTCCCGGAGCTCCCGGTCCATCCTCCGGACTCCAGGGGTTCTCAGGAGCGCCGCGGGAACGCTGTAGGGGGCTTTCTGGAGCAGCGGGGTGAGCACGTTTTCCAGGCAGGTCCTCCGGTTGAAAAGGCGGATGTTCTGGAAGGTCCGGGCGATGCCGGCGCCCACGATCTGGTCTGGGCGGATGCCCAAAAGCGACCGCCCCTCGAAGTCGATGCTGCCGGCATCGGGCCGGTAAACCCCCGTCACGAGGTTGAAGACGGTGGTCTTTCCCGCGCCGTTGGGGCCGATGATGCCGGTGATGGCGCCGGGGGCGACGGCAAACGACAGGCCGTCCACCGCCCGGATGCCCCCGAAGGTCTTGGTCAGGTCCTTCACCTCAAGCAGCGGGCCGGTCATTTCGGGACCTCCGGAAGAAGGTGGTGAGTTCCTGGTAGCCCATCAGCCCCTGGGGCCGGAAGAGCATGATCAGAACGAGAACGAGCCCGTAAGCCACCAGGCGCCACATCTGGGCCACCCGAAGGGCCTCGGGCATGGCGATGAAGATGAACGATGCGATGAGCGGGCCGGTGATGCTGCCCATGCCGCCGGCGATCACCGCGGCGAGCAGCGCGGTGGACTGCACCAGCGTGAACATGACGGGCTGGATGAACGAAAGGAAGTGTGCGAGAAGGCCTCCCGAGAGCCCGCAGAAAGCGGCGCTCACCACCAGCGAGAGCAGCCGGGTACGGAACAGGTTGATCCCCGCCATCTCCGCCGCAACGGGATCCTCCCGGACTGCGATGCAGGCCGCTCCGTACCGGCTGCGGAGGAAGTTCGACGCGACCCAGACGGAAACGGCCAGGCACCCCGCGACGATGGGCAGCGTCGTGAAGGGCTCGATGCCGGGCAGTCCGCGGGCGCCGTTGGTGATCTCGAGGTTCTCCAGGATGACCCGCAGCGCCTCTCCGAAGCCCAGGATGGCGATGGCGAAATAGTCGCTCCGAAGCCGGGCCCTCAGGGTCGGGATCCCGATGACGAGGCTGACCAGGGCCGAGGCGGCCATTCCGGCAACCAGGGCGATCGGGAAGGGGACGAAGTAGTAGTAGGTCAGGATGGCTGAGGCGTAGGCCCCGATGCCCACCAGGGCTGCGTGGCCGAATGAGAACAGGCCGGTGAACCCCGTGAAGATCGAAAGGCCCAGCACGGCGATCATGTTGATTCCCGCGAGAGTGACGATGGAAAGGACGTAATTCATCGGATCACACCTTCTCTCCCGTGTCTCTGCCGAAGAGGCCGTTGGGGCGCCAGACCAGGAGGGCGATCAGGAGGCCGAAGCTGAAGACGTCCCGCATGACGCTGGACACGTAGGTGGAAACGAAGGTTTCGAGCACCCCCAGGATCAGGCCGCCCAGAAGCGCCCCTGGAAGGCTCCCCAGTCCCCCGATGACGGCAGCGATGTAGGCCTTGTTGGTGACCCATCCCATCGTCGGGTAGACGAGGTACTTGATGCCGAGAAAGACCCCCGCTGCTCCCCCGAAGATTCCCGCCAGGAAGAAGACGATGGAGATGAGCCGGTCTAGGTTGACGCCCATGAGGGAGCACATGGTCATGTCGGAAACCCCCGCCCGGATGGCAATTCCGGTGCGCGTGTGGATCAGAAAGAGATGAAGCCCGAGGATCGCCAGGATGGAGATGCCGAAGGCAAACAAGTCGAGCAGGGCGATGTTGCAGGTCCCGTTGAAGAGGCAAAGGACGCTCTGCTTGAAGAACGCGGGAAACGCGTAGAAACGGGATCCGATGGTGGCGTAGACCATGTTTTCGAGGAACACGGCACAGCCCATGGCCGAAATCATGATGTAGAGGGAGGGTGCCTTGCGCTTGCGAAGGAGGCTGTAGGCGAGCTTTTCGTTGACGATGGCGATGAGCCCGGCTCCCGCCATGGCTCCGGAAACCACGAGCCCAAGGCCAAAGTGAAGCTTCGTGACGAGGCCCAGGCCGATGTAGGCCCCGAGCATGATGACGGCTCCGTGGGCGAAGTTGCTGAAGGAAAGGACGCTGAAGACCAGGGAGTAGCCGACGGCCATGAGCGCGTAGATCCCCCCGATTGAAAGCCCCGTGACGACGGTCTGCAGGAACATGGGGTCCCTCCTATCTTGCTTTTCCAGGAACGGAGGAGGCCCCGCCTCGGGAGGGCGGAGCCTCCTCAGGAAACACCTACTTGCCGCCCGGATAGAACTTCTTCACGAACGGGAAGGACTTGGTGGCCACGTCGACTTTCTGGATGACGGCCGGCTTGTCCAGCGGGTCGTGGGTCTTCGGGTCGATGGTCAAAGGACCGCTCGTGACCTGCAGGTTCTTGGTCGTGGCGAGGGCCGCGGCGATCTTGGTGCCGTCCGTGCTCTTGGTGCGCTTGATCGCGTCGACGATCATGAGCAGCGCGTCCTGGGCCATGACGGGGTTCGGAAGGACGGGGTCGGCGCCGTACGCCTTGCGGTATTCGGCCACGAAGTTCTTGATGGCCGGGTCGGCCAGGTCGGTCAGGTTGACGAAATAGCCCCCGTTGATCGCCTCCCCGCCAAGCTCGATGAGGTCAGGGCTGCCCCAGTTGTCGGTGCCCATCAGGCGGGCCTTGATGCCGAGGTCTCTCGCCTGCTTGGCGGCCATGGCAGCCTCCTTCTGGCTGGTGGGGATGAAGATCACGTCAGGATTCAGCGGGCGCATCTTGCCCAGCTGGGCGCGGTAGTCCAGCTCCTCCGAGCGGAAGGCCTCCTTGGCCACGACCTTGCCGCCTTCCTTCGTGAAGGCCTCCTCGAAGTACTTCGCCAGCCACTGCCCGTAGTCGGAGCCGACGTCGTAAAGGATGGCGGCGGTCCTGGCTTTCAGGTCCCGGTAGGCAAACTTCGCGGCGACCGTTCCCTGGAAGGGGTCGATGAAGCAGGGCCGGAAGGCGAAGGGGCGAACCTTGCCGGTTCTCTTGTCGATCGTGACGTAGGGGTTGGTGGCGGTGGTGACGACCATGGGAATCTTCGCGTTTTCGAGGACCGGCGCCGTGGCGATGGAGTTGCCGCTCTGTGCCGGGCCGATGACGGCGACGACGCCATCGTTGACGAGGCGGCGGGCCACGTTGACGGCCTCGACCGCGTCGTTGCGGTTATCGTAGCTGATCAGCTCGAGCTTTTTCCCCAGGACCCCGCCCTGTGCGTTGATCTTCTTGATCAGAAGGTCCAGGGCCAGCTTTTCCGATTGCCCCCACATGGAGGCCCCGCCGGTCAGGGAGACCGTGTGTCCGATCTTGATGGTGTCCGCCGCCAGGGCGGCTCCGCCAAGGGCGAGGCAGAAAACCAGGACCAGAGCGAAAGACAGCATTCTTCTCACTGGGCATTCCTCCTTCTCTTCCACGGGTATGGGTTTCCGGACTCCTGGACGGGACGGCCCCTCCGGAAGGGATCCCGCCCCGGCGCGCAGGTTGCTGCCAAGTTCCAAAGAAGGTCTGTTTTCCAGGGGCTCCCTCCCTTACAATCCGGCCTCTTCCAGGACCGCACCCCGGGCCACCAGCGCGGTGGGCCCTTCGAGGCGGGCACTGCAGGAGCGGCCGTCATTCTCCCAGTCCAGGTGAACGATGTTTACGCCGCCCGGGTTCAGGACCCGGACCGGCGAGGACAGCCCCCAGCGTTTCACGGCGGCGATGGCGCTCATGGTGGACCCGGTTCCGCAGGAATCCGTCAGATCCTCAACGCCGCGTTCGTAGGTCGTCACGAGGAGTTTGCCTTCCCCCAGGTTCTGGACGAAATTGACGTTGACCCCGTGGGGGAAGCGCAAGGCGTCGTGGCGGAGCGTTCGCCCGAGGAGCACCAGGTCCTGGCGGGACCGCGACGCGAGGTCGGGAACGAAGACGGCGCAGTGGGGCACGCCGACCCTCAGGGCCGCCAGCGGGAACGTTTCCCCGAGAAGCGAAACCGTTTCGTCAAAGAGGCCCTTCGAGCAGTCGATCGTTCCCAACTCCAGGATCACGTTGGGGGCCTTCACCTCGGCGCGCATGGTCCCCGCGAGGGTTTCGAAAGCCATGGTTTTCCCGGCAAGGCGGTTTTCAAAGGCGTACCGGGCGAAACACCGAGCCCCGTTTCCGCACATTTCCCCCTCGGATCCGTCGCTGTTGAAGATCCTCATCGTGAGGTCCGCCCTTTGAGACGGTTCGACCACGAGGATGCCGTCGGCCCCGATGCCGGTTTTTCTCCGGCAGAGCGTGCTCGCGATCCGGGAAAGCTCTTCCGTCTCGAACCGGCGGTCGAGGTTTTCGATGACGATGAAATCGTTTCCGTTCCCGTGAACCTTGGTGAAGGAAATCATCGGCGGGTCTCCTTCCTGAGCCCGGGATTCGCGTCGAGGTAACGCTGGACGTCCCGAAGGGTGTTTTCCACGTGCATCACCATGGCCTTCTCCGCCCGGTCCTCGTCGTGGTCCGCGATGGCGTCGATGATGGACTTGTGGTCCGAGCCCAGCGTGCTGGCCGCTTTCTTGCGGGCGTACTCGAAGGCGGGGCCGAGCTTCACGTCCTGGCGGATGAGGTCGACGGCGGCAGCGAGAATGGCGTTGCGGGAGATGCGGGCGATTTCCCGGTGAAAGGCCGCGTCGAAGGGGGCAACGCTTTCTTTTCTTTGAAGAGCTTGTTCCTGCTTGGCCAGCAGGTCACGGAGGCGGTCGATTTCCTCGGGGGTAGCCATGCGGGCCGCCAGGCGGGCCGTTTCCCGTTCGATGGCGCGCCTGGCCACGAGGACGTCCAGGATTTTCTCGATGCCCTGGCTTTTCAGTTCTTCCAGGAGGATATTGGCCGAAACGGCATGTCCCCGCTCCTCGCGGAGGGATTCAAGACGTTCGGCGCCCTTGGGGGAAAGGCTTCGTCCCTGGAAGCCGGATTTTCGCGTGTATCCCCGGTGGTCGAGTTCGCGGAGCAATCGGCCCACCGTGGCTTCGCTCAGGAGCATGCCCCGTTCTTCGAGGGCCAGGCGGATGGCGCCGGCTCCAAGGGGAGTGGTAGCTTCCGAAAGGATCTCGAGGATCAGATACTCCTGTTCCATGGGTCCCGATAGCACGACGGCACCTCCCTGCCACGATTTATGGCTCATCAATGATGAGCCATAAATATTGTAACCCTCGAAGGGGGGTGCGTCAATCGGATGGAAAGAAAAAAGGTTGCTCTGCTTTAGGTTAAACGGTTCCGAGGCCGCTGGCGATCCTTCTCAATTCCGGAGTCGCAGCGCGGGGACCCAGCAGCACCAACTCGTCGCCCTCCCGGAAGACGTGACTGCCCTGAGGATTGTAGACCATCTGCTCTTCCCGGGTCTTCACGGCCACGACCAGGACATTGTACCGCGAACGAAGGGGGCTTTCGGAGAGGGAAAGTCCGACAAGGGGACTGTCGGAAGCCAGGGTGATGGAATAGAAATCGAGGTCGAACTGGCGGGAAATGTGAACGATCTCCAGGAAATCCGACACCGCGGGCTTGACGGCCGCCCGTGCCATCGCGCTGGCGCCCGCCAGGAGGGGGTTCACGACCTTGTCGGCTCCGACCCGGTAGAGGATCCCGGAAGATTGGGGGTCGTTAGCCCGGGCAATGATGCGCAGGCCCTTGTTCAGGGAACGCGCCGAAACGGTGACGTAGACGTTGTTGGCATCGTTCGAGGTTGAAACGACCAGTCCCGCGGCGCGCTCCACAGCACACGCGCGAAGGTTTTCTTCGTGCGTGGCGTCCGCCTTGAGGGCGTACCACCCTTTTCCCCTTGCCAGTTCAAGCTTCGACTCGTCGATGTCCAGGACCACGACGGTCAGGTTTTCTTCGGCGATGGCTTCTGCGACGTTCAAACCCACGCGCCCAAGCCCGCAGACGATCCAGTGGCCCGATAGTTTTTCCAAGCGGCGGTCCCTCCTTCTGCCCAGGGCGTCCAGGATCTGGCGATTCAGGACTTTTTCCGCGAGCTGTCCCAGGGTGAGCCCAATCACCAGGATTCCAACGGCAAGGAAGACGACGATAAACAGCTTTCCTTCATCGGTCAGGTTTGCCGGCGGGTTGTACCCGACGGTCGTCAGGGTGGTCGTCACGTAGTACAGGGAATCCATCCAGGAAAGTCCCAGGATGAACCGCATGCCCAGCAGGCCGAAAAGGATGACCGAAACGAAGGGGAGGAGCCAGAGGGGAAACGGTTTCCGCTTTTTCCGGATGGCAATCCCTTCCTTCATGGAGACTCCTTGTCATTCCAGGGACATCCCATACAATGGGCACAAAGAGGATTGAGGAGGAGTGTCCCGATGGCCCTTTTCCGCGTCGCAACGTTCAACGTAAATTCGATCCGGAGCCGCATGCCTGCGGTGACGCGCTGGCTCAATGATAACAGAGTGGACGTGCTGTGTCTCCAGGAAACGAAGGTCCAGGACGTTGAGTTTGACCCCGAGCCGTTCCTCCGGCTGGGATATTCCGTCGTTTTTCGGGGCCAGAAGGCGACGAGCGGCGTGGCCATCGCCTCCCTCGAACCGCTGTCGGAGGTGCGGATCGGTTTCAGCGACGGGGAAGAGCCGGAAGATGGACCCCGCCTCATTCGTGGACGGCTGGGAGGACTGTTCCTGATCAACACCTACGTCCCCCAGGGGAAGGCCCTGGATCATCCGGACTTTGCCTACAAGCTCCGTTTCTTCCGGCGGATGCGCTCTCTCCTGGAGAGGGAGTGCTCCCCCGATGAGCCGGTCCTCTGGGTCGGGGACCTCAACGTGGCCCCCACGGACATCGACGTGACCCATCCCGAGAACAAGCGCGATCACGTCTGTTTCCACGAGGATGTAAAGCGGGCGTTCGAGGCGGTTCGGGGGTGGGGGCTGGTGGACGTGTTCCGCAAGCACCGTCCCGGCGAGGGGGAGTTTTCCTTCTTCGACTACCGGGTCAAGGATTCCCTGGCCCGGAACATCGGCTGGCGCATCGATCACGTTTTGGCCACGAAATGCCTTGCGGACGCCTCCGTTGACTGTTGGGTGGACCGCCTCCCGCGCTCCTGGGAAAAACCCTCGGACCACACCCCGGTCGTGGCGGTCTTCGACCGATGATGCACCTCTTGGCCCTGGCGGTCTCCATCGGACTGACGGTCCTGGGGCAGTATTTCCTGAAAACCGGATCCCTCACGAAAGCCGAGGGACTCCGCCTTTTCCTGAACCCTTCCACCCTTGCTGGACTGTTTTCCTACGGCTTTGCCTCGCTCTTCTATATCGTGGCCCTGAAGAAAATCCCCCTTTCGGTCGCCTATCCCAGCGTGTCGCTGAGCTACGTCGCGGTCGTTGTCCTGGCTCACTTTGTCTGGGGGGAGCCGCTGGGCCTGCGGCAAGGGGTCGCTCTCGCCCTGATCGTTTCGGGAATCGCTCTACTCTACAAGGCATAGGAGGTCTGGCTCGAATGGAACGGATCCTGGTTTGCGGAGGTGCGGGGTATATCGGCTCGCACATGGTGAAGCGCCTGCTAAATGAAGGATTTGACGTGACGGTCTTCGACAGCTTCGAAACGGGTCACCGGGAAGCGTTGCAGGAAGGAGCCGCGGTTTTCGAGGGAACCCTGAACAACCCCGCCGATGTGAACGGCGTGCTCGAGATGAAGCCCTTCGACGCGGTCTTCCACTTTGCGGCCCGGATCCAGGTGGGGGAATCGGTCAGGCAGCCGTCCCTGTACTACGGGAACAACGTCGCGGGAACCTTGAACCTCCTGCAGGCGATGGTGGCGCGAGGGATCGGGAGGTTCGTCTTTTCGTCCTCTGCGGCGGTCTACGGCACGCCCCTGGAAATCCCGATCCGGGAGGATCACCCCCTGGTCCCCATCAACCCCTACGGCTGGACCAAGCAGATGGTCGAGCAGATCCTGGCCGATTTCTGGCGGGCTTACGGCCTGGCCTCGGTTTCGCTCCGCTACTTCAACGCCTGCGGGGCCGACCCGGAGGGAAGCATCGGGGAAAGCCACGATCCCGAGACGCACCTCATCCCGAACATCCTGAAGAGTGCCCTCTCGAATTCGTCAGAACCGGTACTGATTTTCGGGGACGACTATCCCACCCCGGACGGAACCTGCGTGAGGGATTACGTCCATGTCTGTGACCTGGCGGATGCGCACCTGAAGGCCCTGGATTCCCTGCGGGCCTCGCCCGGTGTTCGCGCGTACAACCTGGGAAACGGATGCGGGTTTTCCGTGAAGCAAGTGCTAGAGGCGGCAGAACGTGTCCTGGGCGCGAAAATCGAACGCCGGATCGCCTCCCGGAGGGAAGGCGACCCGGCATTTCTCGTGGCAGACAGCACCCTGGCGCTGAAGGAACTCGGCTGGCGTCCCCGCTTCACCTCGCTGGAGGAGATCCTTCAGACGGCTTTGCGCTGGCACCGCTGCCCTCGCTATTAGGCGCGCGATCAGAGTTCGGCCAGGGTCAGGTGTTCCCGGAACCGGTCCAGGTATTTCGAGAACGCCTTGAAGTACCGGGAAGAAGGGGCTCCCAGGTATCGAGCCAGGGCCTTCTTCTCCGTTTGGTGGGCCTTCATGTAGCGGGACAGTAGAAGGCACCCCGCAGCCACGCCCTTCTCCGGGTCAAGCAGTTCCTTGGAAGAGGAGAAGTTCAGGTGGTTTCTCAGCAGCCTGCTGTGAATCCTCCACAGGACCTGCATGGGGCCGAGGGCTCCCTCGTCGCTTCTCGCGTAAGGGTCGAACCGGCTTTCCACTTGTGCCACCGCCACCGCCATGTCCACCGGCAGCCGGTATTTTTCGGCGTAATAGACGAAGGCCGCCGCCTGCCGCCAAATGTCCCGGGCAGAAACGTTCGTATTCTGGCTCCGGATGTAGAGGGCCAGGGCTGCGGTCATTTGCTGCTTTTCGGCGGGCCAGCGGTGGATTTGCAGAAGGAGGGATGTGGGTTTTTCCGACTGCCATTTGAAGAAGTTCTGCGGGGTCAGTTTCATCTGTGCCAGCGCGTTTTGAACTGAAGGATCCAAGGGTTTCCGGCCAAAGCTGAAATCAAGCGCATTGACAGGCTGCAGAGCCAAGCAGAGAGTCGCCAGCGAAACTCCGGCAAAGGCCAGAAACTTCAGAAATCGGCTCGGATTCGAGCTCGCCATGAAGTTTCCTCCCTTCCTGAGGCTTTTCCGCATCGGTTTTCAATCTCCCTTTGCGAATTGGCCTATTATACCGAATGAGAAAAACGGCGCAAGTATTGTACTCCAATGTTAAATATAAACCTCTAGTAGAAAGTAGTTTACTAATAGGCGGAGAGCAGTGCCGATCGCGGGAGATTCGGGAATCCCTGGAATTTTGAAAGAAACGAAAGTTAATTTAAAGGGATTCCAACCTGGAGGTTCCGCTGCCAGAAGCAGGCGGAAAAACCGGAGGGGCTTGGAAAATGATGCCGCGGTCGAGCTTGAGAAAAGACGGTCAGCACTCCATCAGGATCCGGAGCCCGGAGTTCCCTGCTCCGAAATCGTCCAGGGCTCCCTTTCCCCTGGCAAGGGCCTCGTGACCGAAAACGACCCATCGGAAAGGTCCACGATGGGCTGGAAGGCAATCCGAGCGGCCTTCTCCGACAGGATTTGCTCCAGGAGGAAAGCCGGATCGAGGGTCACCGGCGTGTCTCCAGGACGTCCCGAAGATCCGTGGGACCCACGTTCATGGAAAGCAGGGCGCCTGCCCAGAAGGAAGCCGCTTCCGGCAGGGGAAACCGGTAGACCATCTCTCCGTTTTGGGTCACCACTGGGACCCCTGCCGTTTGCTTCAGGGTCTCCCAGTCCAGGACCTCCATCTCCCCGTCATGCTTTTCCACCAGGGCGGAGCAGCTTTCAACCCAATCGCCGCAATTTCCGTAGAAAACTTCACCGCGGGTTTCTTCCCAGGCGGGCTTGTGAATGTGGCCGCAAATGACTCCGTCTGTGCCGAGGCGGCGCGCCTCTTCAGCCAGTTTTTTCTCGAAGCCGCTGACGTAGTTGACGGCTTCCTTGACCTTCTGCTTGAGCATCCTGGAATAGGAGCGGTATTCAAGCCCCAACCCCCTCCTGAGAACGTTGGCTCCCCGGTTTGCCCACAGGGCGGCCGTGTACGCCAAATCGCCGAGATGCGCCAGCCAGGGCTGTTCGGAGGACACCCGGTCCACTTCGTCTCCGTGGAAAACCGCCATCCGAATCCCCCGAGCGGTCTCGTGGATCGCGGAAAGGCGGATTTCGATGTTGCCCAGTTTCCGCCCCGCAAGCCTGTCCAGGAACGCGTCATGGTTTCCGGTCACGTAGACGACCCGGCAGTTTGCGGCGAAATCCAGGATTTTCGCCAGGACTTCCGCATGGGCATCCGGCCAGCGGAATTTCCTCTTCAGGGACCACCCGTCGACGATGTCTCCGACGAGAAAAAGGGTTTCGCACTCGAGGAGATCGAGGAAGGCCGAAAGCTCCTCTGCCCGGCACCACCGGGAGCCAAGGTGAAGGTCGGACAGGAAGGCGGTTCTCACGGAAAGCACGGCCGGTTTCCTCCGGGGTGACAGAGGGCAGCGGGGGCTTCCCATTCCGGAACCTGGGGGCGCCTGCCGAGGACCCTGCGGGCGATTGCCCGGGCGGCGTCCGGGGCAGACATGCGCTGGCAGGCGTGTCCCATCCTCCGAAGGATTCCGGGATCGGCCAGGATCCTTCGGACCTCTCCTGCCAGGGCCGCCGGGGATTCGCAGAAGATCCCGGCGCCCTGCCCCTGGAGGTACTGTGCGTTCAGGGTTTCCTGCAGGGGGATCGGGGAGGTGAAGAGCATGGGCAGCCCCGCCGAGAGCGCTTCGGAGCAGACCAGCCCTCCCGGCTTGGTGACGAGGAGGTCGGCGTCTGCCATGAGAGGGGCCAGGTTTTCGACCCGTTCAAACCAGCTGACCGAAGCTTTGGGGCGGTTCTTCGAGAGTTCCCTTTCCCCGACGACGGCGAGGCGGACGGACGGACCGATCGA
Organism: Synergistaceae bacterium; assembly: GCA_029267465.1. GTDB lineage: Bacteria > Synergistota > Synergistia > Synergistales > 79-D21 > 79-D21. The sequence goes on along the minus strand of JAJUIT010000004.1, from coordinate 12,262 downwards.
TGAGAGGCTGTCGATGATCGACAGCGCGGTTTCGCGGGCGATGGAATAGGCCAGGAAGAGAATCCGAAGCGGAAGCGGCCTGGGAATCCGCGGTGAAAGGGCAAGCCTCGTAAAGCTTTCCCGAACCGGGATGCCGGTGACCGCAATCCGTGCGTCGGGGATTCCCCTGGCGGCCAGCCGGTCGCGGACCTGGACCGAGGCGGCGTAATAGCGGTCCACTCCAGGGTCGACCCAGAAACCGTGGAGATCGTAGTCGGTGATGACGACGTGGATTTGCCCGTTGAAGTCCCCCCGTTCCCTCATGAGGGACAGGAGGGCCATGGGAAGGAAATGGGTGCAGACGGCCGCTTCGGGTGAGAGGGTTTTCGCCAGGGCCTGGAAGACCGTTGTGTTCTGAAGGCTCCACCAGTCAATGGCCCGCCCCATGGAACTCTTCCGGCGGACCCGGTCCGTGAGCCGGTAAACCTGCTCGCAGGCCGTGTGGGCGTGACGGGCCATTCCCTTGTAGAGCCCCGCGTAGAGGAACCGGAAAAACGGCATCGCCGTGGTGAGGGTGTCCAGGCAGATGACGGGCGCCTTTTCGGCTAGAAAGGCTTCCCGCAGGGCCATGGCTGCCATCTTGTGCCCCTGCCCGGGGCCGGAGTAGGCCAAAAGGACGGGTTTCAATCGGATTCCTCCCGGATAAAAGGATTAAAGCCCTAACGGGTTCGCCGCGAGTGTAATCCGATCGCCCTTACAGGGGTTTTACATCCCTCCAACAGGATTGTGAACGAGCTTCGAAAAGGAACGCGGCCGGAGGTTTTCCAGGAATTGCCGCGTGCACCGGTCCCAGGACCATAGAAGGGCGTCCTGCCGGCAGGCGGCCCGGTCAAGGGAAAGGGCCTCCAGGCAGGCCTTCCGAAGATCGAGATCCATCACTCCGGTCACGTGCTGCCTGAGGATATCTCGAGGACCCGTCACGGGGTAGGCGGCGACAGGCGTTCCGCAGGCGAGAGCCTCCAGCATGACGATCCCGAAGGTGTCGGTTTTGCTGGGAAACACGAAAACGTCGGCCTCTGCGTAGGCCTGGGCAAGATCAAGCCCTTCCAGGGTGCCGGAAAACTCCACGGCCGGGTAGGTCCTGCGGAGAGCCTCCAGGTCGGGGCCCGAGCCCACAACGCGCTTTGTCCCGGGCAAATCCAGGTCCAGGAAGGCCGGGAGATTTTTCTCAACGGCAACGCGGCCGACGTAAAGGAAGACCGGACGGTTTCGAACGGAATGGCGTGGCAGCGAGGGGCAAAACAGGCTGGTGTCCACCCCTCTCGACCATCGGACGAGATTGGCAAAACCGCGTCCCTGTAGCTCTTCCTGAAGCGAAGCGGTGGCCACCATCACCGCCGAGGAGGGGGCGTGAAACCAGCGCAGCCCCTGGTACAGCAGTTCGGCGGAAAGCCCGAAGCGCGAACGAACATACTCGGGAAAACGGGTCGTGAACGAAGTCGTAAAGGGGAACCCTTCCCTGAGGCACCAGGCCCGGACGGAGAACCCAATGGGCCCTTCCGTCGCGATGTGAATCGCGTCGGGGAGAAAGTCCCGCAGGAAACGATCGACTTCCCAAAGGCTCCAGGCCAGGCGGATTTCCCGGTAGGTGGGACAGGGGACCGTGGCGAAGCGCTCCGGGGTCAGCAGAAAGATCTCGTGTCCCATCTTCCGGAGGCGTCTTTCCGTTTCCGTCAGGGTTCTCACGACTCCGTTGACCTGGGGAGTCCAGGCGTCCGTGGCGATGCAGATCTTCAAAACGGGCACCTCCCTTTCCCGGTTTCAAGCGATTCCGGGAAAAGGATGGCAGGTCCGCCGCCTGCAGGAAAGGGGGAGTAACCCAACTGTTGCAGGGATGGTACGGGGTTGTTGCCGAATCAGGGGGGCAGGTTTAACGAGAAGGTTTGTTTTGGAAAAATTGAGGGAATCGCTTTACCAGGAAAAAGACGGTCTCTAGAAACCAGGCTCTGAAAATCCATTTTGGCGAAAGAAACCCTTTTTGAGAACGTGTAAGGATTTCCTTCGTTTCTGCGCTCTCCATCAGCCCAAAGAACTTGCTTAAAAGCCTGTTTTTCCATAGTTCCCTGAGAAGGTTGAGCCGCGACCTTGCCTCGAAGCGTTTCATCTCGGCGATAATTTCAAATGGGGCGTTCTGGGCCTCCAGAAAGCATGATAGCTGGTGAAACGTCCGGTCCGCCGCTTCCCGGGCTTTAATTCGGTTGATCGTTCGAGTCACCTGGTGCGGATTCCTGCGGTAGAGGTAACAGGTTGCGGTTTCCACATGAACCCTCTGGGCTTTGAAAAGAAGCCGCACGAAGAAATCGACATCCTCAGCATATTTCAGACCTGGGCAATAACGGATTCCGCACTCGTCCAGCAGCGAGCGGCGAACGAATACCTGGGCATTCCAGGGTTTTTTCAGGTAAGCCAGGAGGCAGGAGGGGCCGTCTTCTGTCTTGGAGATCGGGTGCCTTGCCAGTTTGCGGAGCTCTTTTTCGTGAAAAACCTTCCAGATCCACGCCAGATCCGCGCTTTTCCTCTCCATGGAGGAGAAAACCGTTGAGAGGAAATCCGGCGGCAGTTCATCATCGGCATCGAGGAAAAAGACATATTCTCCCGCTGCGTTTTCAATCCCGACGTTTCGCGCGCAACTGACCCCTTGGTGGTTGGCTTCCATGATTTTCCAGCTGAACCGGACCCGCTCCAGGAAGCTTCGGGCAACCTGGACCGTGTTGTCGGTAGAACCATCGTCCACCAGGACGACTTCGATCTCTTCGGGGCAGAAATCCTGTCGGGCAAGGGATTCGAGCGGGACCCCGATCGTCGATGCCGCGTTGAACATGGGAATGATTACGGATATCCTTTCCCTGTGTTTCATTTAGGGTTCCAGTCCTTTCGGGATGGCGGGTTCCCATGGGGCTTCAAGCCCGATAAGGGATTGCAGGAAATCCCTCGGGTGTCTCCAGGCAAGGCGGATCTTTTCCCAAAGGAATTGCCGTTTTAGAGAATTGAAGGGAAAATCCTTTCCCCAGGGAGTCGTGCTTCTGTATCTCCAATATTCTTCGGAGAAGGGAAGGGCATGCGGATTGTAGCGCCAGGGTTTCGCGTTTCCTGTGAAGTGGGCCACTGAGGCCCGTGCAGCTTCCGGCTGGCCTCGTCGTCCTTCTTGCAGGCAATGCACCATGAGGTTCCACTCAACCGGAAGGAACAGGATTTCGTTTCCGAGGACGGCGTTCAAAATCGTCTGGTCGTGCCAGAGTCTCGGGATGTCACGGCGCTTTTCCCCGAATTCGCGGAGTCGATCTTCCGTTTCGCGGCTTCGCCAGGCATCCAGGTCAACGAGGAGCACCCCCGAATTGAAATACCGCTGGACTCCCAGCGTTCGCTTTTCGCTATCCATTAAGGCCTCCCTCCCCTGGTCCTCGACCGCGGCTAGTGTGTTTCCAAGGAGAGGGGGTGTTCCACAAGGGAGACAGGCTTCCGCGCACAATCAAGTCACAGTCGAGGTAGAGAAGGCGGCGCAGTTCAGGGAAGAGGGAGCCCATCCTCAGGCGGTAGTAGCTCAGTTTTGGCAGGTCGTGAATTTTTGATTCCAGAGACACGGCCAGGGCATATTCTCTCAGGTCTGGATCGGACTGGAGGAACCGGATCGAACTGGTTTCTCCCTCTACCGTTGCCTTAAGTTTCCGTTCCGTCTCGGGTGAGAGTCCGTCGGAGAGCACGTGAAAATGCAACCGATCCGTTGGGGCGGCATTGGCAAGGATCGAGGAGATCGCCGTTCCCAAGTGGGCAGCATAGTGCTCATCCGCGCAAAAAAGGATGTGAATTCCCTCTGCGGTTTCCAGGTCAGCTGCATCCCCGCAGCGATTCCGTGTTGTCTGCGCAAGACTCCCGTGCGGGATTTGGGTTGGGGCCGAAAGAGTAGGCAAGCAAACCATTCCTCATTGATAAACATGAGATGTATTTAATTGATTCGCATAAGTATTGTATCCACACGGGAAAAAGTTGTCTATAGGAGATTTGCTTATGTACAGTTTGGCGTCTTTTTTTAAAAGGCAAACTTTAGGATATTAAAAAGACCCTGGGGCAAGGGGGGTGGAACCTCAAGGGGAACTGTTTATGTTGAGCTGAACCTCCCTGCGGTATTGCCGTACTCGGTCCTGGTACGAAGCGTCGAAGCTGCCCAGGTATCTCGACAGGGCCCTTTCCACTGTTCCTTCCTCCCTCAGGTAGCCGGCCAGGAGGAAACACCCGGCCAGAACGGCCTTCTCCGGGTCCACGAGGCTCCAGGCCTCCGGGGCCCCGAAGCGGAAAGCCAAAAGATCGCGGTGGACGTCCGGCCTTACCTGCATCACGCCGGTCGCTCCCGCACGGCTTTTCGCGGCAGGGTTGAATCCGCTCTCGGCACGAGCCACCGCGACGGCCAGGTCGAGAGGGAGCCCGAAGCGCACGGAAGCGACGACGAAGGCTCCGGCCATCCTCCAGGAGGCCCGGGGAGTCAACCGAGGGTTCACGGACCGGATGTGGAGCGCCAGGGCCGCGGCTTCCCTCTGCCGGGCGGCCGGCCAGGCCCAGACCGTGAACAGACAGGAGCCGGGAACCTCTTCGCCCCAGGCAAGCAGGTCGCTTGGCGAGCATCCCATTTTTCCCAGGGAGTCTAAAACCGCCGGGTCGAAAGAGCCAATGGCCCATCCGGCTCCGGCCGCGAAAAGGAAGAACCCGGCCGTCAGCAGGGCTGCCGCCGGCCGGGTTTTGAATTTCACGCGCAGCAAGGTTCGGCCTCCAGGACCGTTTTCTAGGCGGGGAGCCAGAGCAGGAACTTGGCTCCCTCGCCGGGGGACTCCACGCGGATCCAGCCCTTGTGGCTTTCGGCCACCCGCTTGGCGATGGAAAGGCCCAGCCCGTAGCCCCCTTTTTCGTCGTGGTTCCGGCTTCGATGCGCTTCGGCCCGCTGGAACCGCTCGAAAATCCGGTCAAGCATGGAGGGATGGATCCCCACGCCGTTGTCCTGGATGGAGAAAAGCCACCCATTCTCTTTCCGTTCGAGCGAAATCCGGATGACCCCTCCGATCCCTTCCCCGAAACGCCTGAGGGTGTACTTGACGGCGTTGTCGATCAGGTTGCCGAAGGCCCTCCGCAACTCTTCCTGGCGGGCCTTGGCCTCCGCTTTCGGGGGGAGGGAAACCTCCCACTGCAGCTTCTCGGCCTCCGGTGCCAGGCGGGCTCCTTCGACCAGCGACGACACAAGCGCCGAAAGGTCCACGTTTTCCGACCGTTCCACGGGCACCCCGGACTCCAGCCTGGAAAGGAGAAGCAGGTCTTCGACCAGACCGGTCATCCGTTCCTGCTGTTCGATGATCCTCTGCAGGAAACGGTGCCGCTCCTCCTCCGAAAGGGAGTCGTCCGCCAGCAGCTCGGTTGCCGCCCGGATGACCGTAAGGGGGGTTTGCAGTTCATGGCTGGCATCGGCCACAAAGGCGCTCTTGGCCTCTTCCATTCGATGGCGTTCCGTCAGGTCGGCCAGCACCGCCACCGTTCCGTAGGGAGTCGGCGCGGCCTGGGCGTTGATGAAGCGTTCCTCCTTCTCGCGGAGGATGAAGGAAACCTGGCTGGCCTGCCCGGCCCGGGCCCTTTCGATGAGCCCGGTGAGCTCCGGGGCCTTGAGGATGCCCTGGACAGGAAGCCCCTCGATTTTCTCGGGTTTCTCCCTCAGAAACGTTCCCAGGGCCTGGTTCGCGTAGGCGACGCTTCCGCGGCTGTCGACGACCAGGACAGCGACCGGAAGGGATTCAAGGAGCGCTCGAAGGGTCGTTTTTTCCTTCAGGGTTTCCTCCATGGAGGATTGCAGGCGGTCGGCCATTCTCTGGAGGGCCCGGGAAAGGGTGCGGACCTCCTCGGTCCCGTCCATCGGGAAGACCGCCGGGTCCCCCCGTTCAAGGCGGATGGCGGCTTCCGTCAGCCGTGATAAGGGGCGGGTGATCCCCCGCAGGAAAAGCGTTCCGATGGCCACGGCCACCGCGGCCGCGAGGAAAAGCCCCATCATGAGCCGGTTCCGGGCGGCGGAAACGATCCCCTCAAGGTAGGAGAGGGGGTAGGCTGTCCGCACGATCAGATCTTGGCCGTCGGGGGTTTTGGCCCTCCGGGCCAGGTACATCATGTTCGTGCCGATGCTTCGGCTGAAGCGGATATCCTGCCCTTGCCCTTCTTCGAGGGCAGCCTTGACCTCCGGCCTTCGGCCGTGGCTTTCCAGGCTTTCCGCGTCCGTCAGGCTGTCCAGGAGGACCCGCCCGTTTTCGCTGATGATGGTGATGCGTCCCCCGAGGAGGCGGTGCCATTCGTCCAGGTTTGCCGAAACCGCTTCCAGGCCCTGGGTCTGGATGACCTCCGTCAAGGCGGCCGTCTGGATGGAAAGCTCCCGGTTGGCCTGTTCCTTGAGCCGGTCCCGAAGAACGTCCGTGACGAAGGTGAGTCCCAGGGCAAGGGCCAGCAGGATCGTCGCCGCCACGAGGGCGAACATCCTACCTCGCAGGGTCTTCATGGTTTTCCTCCCAGTCCAGCCGGAACCCCCGCCCCCGGACGGTGTGTAGCAGCCTCGGGTTTTCGGGGTCGGCCTCGATCTTCCTGCGCAGCCTGAACACGTGGACGTCCACCGTCCGGGTGTCGCCCACCACGTACCCCCAGACCTTGGCCAAAAGCTCGTCGCGGCTCACCATTCGCCCGGGGTGGCGGGCCAGGGTTTCCAGCAGGCGGTATTCTGTCGGGGACAGGGAAAGGAGGTTCCCGGAAAGGAACGCTTCTTCCCGGACAAAATCGACCTTCAGGGGACCGATCTGGACTCCCTTCTCCGAGGCCTGATCGGGAGCGCTCCTCCGCAGCAGGGCCTTGACCCGGGCGACCAGCTCCCCCAGGGAGAAGGGCTTTTTCAGGTAGTCGTCTGCCCCGATTTCCAGGCCCGCGATGACTTCCCGCTCGTCCCGGCGGGCGGTGAGCATCATGATGGGGATGCGCCGTGTCGAGGCCTGGTTCTTGAGCCTGCGGCAGACCTCCCAGCCGTCCAGCTTGGGCAGCATGAGGTCCAGCAGGATGAGATCGGGCAGGGTGGTTTCCGCTTTTTCCAGGGCGGTATCGCCGTCGGAAGCCGTGTCGATGCGGTACCCCTGCCGCTTGAGGGCCTCGGAGATCAATTCGGAGATCGCGAGTTCGTCGTCGACAACCAGGATACGCTCGCCCGCCAAGAGCTATTCCTCCCGTTTCCTTCGAAAATCGCTGGCTTTCACGTGCTTCCCGGTCACCATGTAGATCGTCTTTTCGGCGAGGTTCGTCGTGTGGTCGCCGGCCCGTTCCAGGGCCCTGGAAACCAGGACGAGCTGGGTGGCCTGTTCGATCACCCGGGGATTCTCGATCATCAGCAGGAGCAGCTCGTTGAAGATCTGCCGGTCCAGGTCGTCGAGCATGTCGTCCATCGCGCAGACCCGTTTCGCTTCCTCGACGTCCCGGTTGATGAAAGCGCGGAGCGTCCCGTCGATCATTTCCTCGACGATCGCGGCCATTCGGGGGATGTCGATCAGGGGCTTGATGAGGGTCTTGCCGAAGAAAAAGCGGGTGATCTTGGCGATGCTGACCCCGAGGTCCCCGATCCGCTCCAGGTCGATGGCCATCCGGTTGATCGCCGAAATGGTCCGCAGGTCCTGGGCAACCGGCTGGAAACGTGCAGTGAAAAGCAGGCATCCCTCTTCGATTTCGGAAGCCAGGGCATCGAGGACGTCGTCCCCTTCCAGGACTTCCCTCGAAAGGGTCTCGTCCTGCTTCTCGAGCGCCCACACGGCTTTCCGGATGGCATCCTGGGCCAGGTTGCCGAGCTTGAGAAGCTGTTCCCGGATGCGGTCGAGGGCCTCGTCCTGGGTCTTTCTCACGTTGAGTTCAGTCATGGTCTGGTCTCCCTTTCTCCGTTCTTGCCTATCCGAACCGTCCGGTGATGTAGTCTTCCGTTCTTCGGTCGGCAGGAGAGGTGAAGATGTCCTGGGTCGGTCCCGCCTCCACCATCTCGCCCAGGAGGAAAAAGGCGGTGAGATCGGAAATGCGGGCAGCCTGCTGCATGTTGTGCGTAACGATGATGACAGTGTACTTCGTTTTCAATTCCCTGACGAGTTCTTCGATTCGCGCCGTGGACATGGGATCCAGGGCGCTGGTGGGTTCGTCCATGAGGAGGACCTCCGGCTGGACGGCGATCGCCCGGGCGATGCAGAGGCGCTGCTGCTGCCCTCCGGAAAGGGAGAGAGCGGGGGAAGAGAGCTTGTCCCGGACTTCATCCCACAGGGCTGCCCCCTCCAGGCTCTGCCGGACGATCCCCTCCAGGGTGCTCCGGTCCGTGACCCCGTGGAGCCGGGGACCGTAGGCGACGTTGTCGAAGATGGAGGTGGGGAACGGGTTCGGCTTCTGGAAAACCATCCCCACCCTCCTGCGGAGAGAGATGACATCGGTGCCCGGGGCGTAAATGTCGGTTCCGTCGAGAAGGACCCGACCGTCCACGCGGCACCGCGGGATGAAATCGTTCATCCGGTTCAGACAGCGCAGAAACGTGCTTTTCCCGCAGCCCGATGGGCCGATGAAGGCGGTTACGGAGCTTTCGGGCAGGTCGATCGACACGTCCTTCAACGCCTGGGTTGGCCCGTAATACAGATTCAGGTTGGAAATCTGGAATTTCATCCTGGACACCGTGGGTTCTCCTTTCCTTTTTCCCGAGGCTAGCGGGAGGAACGCATTCGCAGCCGCGCGCGCCAGATGACGCCCGTCAGCGTGATTCCGAGGACGACCAGCAGCAGGACGAGGATCGTTCCGTACTGGATGCCTCGCGTCTCATCGATGTTGGTCCCGGCCGTGGCCAGGATCAGCACGTGGTACGGAAGCGCCATGACCTGGCTGAAGAGGCTTCTCGCGATGTCGGGCGTGAAAAAGGCGGCGCCGGTAAAGATGATCGGGGCGGTTTCGCCTGCAACGCGGCCGATGCTCAGAATGCCGCCGGTCAGGATCGCCGGGAAAGCGGCCGGCAGGACGACCTTGCGGATGGTCTGCCAGCGGGTGGCCCCCATGGCGTAGGAGGCGTCCCGGTAGTCCTGCGGCACCGCCTTGAGGGCGGCCTCGGACGCACCGACGATGACGGGCAGGGCCAGGCATCCCAGGGTGAGCCCAGCCGAGAGAAGGCTCGATCCGAACTTGAGGAAAATCACGAAGAAGCTCAGCCCGAACAGCCCGAAGACGACACTGGGCACGCCTGCCAGGCTCCGGACCGCGAGACGAAGGATATTGGTGAACCGGTCCCCGGAGGCATACTCGTTCAGGTAGACCGCGGTCAAGACGCCAACCGGGAACGCGAAAGCCATGGCCACGAGCACCAGCTGGACCGTTCCGACCAGGGGGGTCAGGATCCCGCCTTTCGTCATGGAGTCGCGCGGCGGCTGGGTGAAGAACTCCCAGGAAAGGGCTCCCGCTCCCTGGACGATGAGGAACACGAGGATCCCTCCCAGGATGACGAGGACAGCCCCCATGCAGCTCCAAAGAACGGCGGTTGCGAGACGGTCCTTCAAAAAACGGGATTTCATTCGCGCCATCTCCTTCCGCGAGCTTCGATCCGGGCGGCGAAGAGGTTGATCGCCCACGTGAAGAGAAACAGCAGCAGCCCCGCGAAAAACAGGGCGTGGTAGTGTCCCGATCCCACCGGGGTTTCTCCCATCTCCGCGGCGATGGTGGAGGTGAGGGGCCGGACGGCGTCGAAGACGGATTTCGGGATCACCGCGGACCCTCCCGCGGCCATCAGGACCACCATCGTTTCTCCCACGGCCCGCATGACCCCCAGGAGGCAGGCCTCGAGGATTCCGGGCAGGGCGGCGGGAAAAACAACCCGGGTCGTGGTTTCCCACCTCGTTGCTCCCATGGCGTAGGAAGCGTCCCGAAGGTCGTCGGGAACGGAGGAGAGGCTGTCCTCCGCGATGGAGGCGACGATCGGAACGATCATGATGCCCATCAGGACGGAGGCGTTGAAAAGGTTCAGCCCCGTCATGAGATCGAAACGTTCCTGCAGCCAGGGAGCGAGGACCATCATCCCGATGAAGCCCAGGACGACGGAAGGAAGGAACCCCAGGATTTCCAGGGTGGGCTTGAAGAACTCCCGAAGAAGGCGCGGGCAGGCCTCCGAGAGGAAAATCGCCAGCCCCAGGCTCAGGGGAATCGCGAGAAGGGCCGAAAGCAGCGTCACCGCGACCGATCCCGTGATCAGGGGAAGCATGCCGAACGACGGCGGGGCGTAGGTCGGGTACCATTCTTTCCCGCCAAGGATCTGAAGGAGAGATGTCTCCCTGAGGATGGGGAGGCTCTCCTTCACCAGGAAAAACAGGATGAAGATCATGATCGCCATCCCCGTCAGGGCAAAGCCGGAAATGATCCTTCTCGGGAGGATGTCTCCCTTCATCGCTTCCTTCAAGACCGGATCCCCTCTTTCATGGCCAAGCCGGGGCCCGCACCCCTGTTTTGGATGCGGGCTTCCCGGTCAGGTTCCCTGTCCAGGATGATTTCTTCCCCAGGCCTGGTCCCAAGTGTTAGCGCAGGGGGACGAAGCCCTGCTTCACGACGATCTTCTGTCCCTCATCGCTCTGCATGAAGTTGACGAAGTCGAGGACGTCGCCCGTCGGCCAGCCCTTGGTGAAGACGAAGAGGTAGCGGGAAACCGGGTACTTGCCGCTGCGGGCGGTCTTGGCATCGGCCTTGACGCCGTTGACGGTCAGCATCTTGACGGACTTGTCGTCGGCGTAGCCGAGCCCGTCGTAGCCGATGGCGTACTTGTTCCTGGAGACCGTCTGGAGCATGGCGCCGGAGGAGGCGACAACCTGAGCCTTCGGAGTGACCTTTTCCTTCTTCAGGATCTTTTCTTCCCAGACCTCGTAGGTCCCCGAGCTGGTGTCCCGTCCCACCACGACGATCGGCTTGTCTTCACCGCCGACCTGTTTCCAGCTGGTGATCTTGCCCGTGTAGATTTCCTGGAGCTGCTGCGTGGTCAGGTTCTTGACGGGGTTGGAGGGGTTGACGATCGGAACGATGGCGTCGATGGCGACGGCAAAAGGCACCGGGTAGACTCCCTTTTCGATGGCGAGCTTGGCCTCGGCATCCTTCATGAAACGGGAGGAGTTGGCGATGTCGCAGGTTCCGTCGATGAGAGCCTTGATGCCGTTGCCGCTGCCGCCGCCGGAAACGGAGATCTTCACGTCCTTGTTCTCCGCCATGAAGGCTTCTGCCGCGGACTGGGAGATCGGAAGGACCGTGGTGGAGCCGTTCACGACCAGGTTGCCGGCAAAGGCCGCACCGGCGGCAAGAACCCCTACGAAGAGCGCGACAAACAGGATGCTCAGCTTTTTCACACGTGATTCCCCCTTGGAGGATGAGTTTGGACGATCGGAGTATACCGGCGGGAAATCACGGGCGTTTTACGCGAAAGTTACAGGAGTGTTACAAAGGTTGAGAACCGTCCTCAGAGACGAAGCTTGTGGAACTCTCCCCGGTCCAGGTCGACCCACAGGAGCCTGTGCCGTAACGGTTTGGAAACACCGGCCAGGATCTTGACGGCCTCCGCCGCTTCAAGGGAAGCCACGAAGGCGGGAGTGAAGGGCGGGTTTCCCGTTTCGAGCTCGATTCCCCGGTCGGGGAGGCTTCCATCCGGCCCGTCCCAGGGAGCCGCGTCCTCCGGGAGGAAGACCCCGACCTGCCCCCAGAAACCCGCGATCGCCCCGTGGACCATGGGGATCCCGGCTTCACGGCAGGCGCGCCGGAGGGTCTTCCGGGCGCTGTTGCTGTCCAGGGCGTCCACAGCCACGTCGCACCCCGAAAGGATTTCGGCGGCGTTGAGGGAATCCAGGAAAGCTTCCACGACCCTCGTCTCGACCGCCCCGTTGACGGCGGATGCTCGAACGGCCGCGATTTTTGCTTTGGACTGGCCGAGGTTCGATTCGTCGCACAGAAGCTGCCGGTTCAGGTTGTGGTCCGAAAACGTGTCCCCGTCCACCAGGACGAGGCGCCCGACTCCCGCCCTGGCCATAAGGTCCACGACGAGCCCCCCGAGCCCTCCGCATCCCACAACGGCGGCCGTGGATCCCAAAAGCCGCGCCTGTCCCTCCAGGCCAAGCGTTCCGATGCTTCTCTCGTAGCGGCTGGGAACGATCCCGTTTTCGCAGGCCCAGCGCTCGACCTCCCTCGGCGG
>JAJUIT010000166.1 GCA_029267465.1 Synergistaceae bacterium | reverse complement strand
GTGTAGGAGGTCTACAAGCCGGAGAGCCAGCGCAAGTTCGGCTATTACGCGCTGCCGGTTTTGTGGGGCGACCGGCTGGCGGCGCGCTTCGACAGCAAACTCGATTTAAGAGGTTGCTTTTTCCGACTGGCAGATAAACGGACGCAGGTACTGGCCAGTGTAAGATTCGTCGCGGGCGCAGACTTCTTCGGGCGTTCCGGCAGCCACGATCTCGCCGCCGCGGTCGCCGCCCTCCGGTCCCAGGTCGATCAGGTAGTCGGCCACCTTGATGATGTCCAGGTTGTGTTCGATGATCAGGACGGAGTTGCCCGCTTCCACGAGCCGCTGCAAAACCTCGATCAGCTTGTGGACATCCGCGGCGTGCAGACCTACAGATGGTTCATCCAGAACGTACAGCACCCCGCAAAGCTTGGAGCCGATCTGAGTGGCCAGGCGGATCCTCTGGCTTTCGCCACCGCTCAGGGAATCCGCACGGCGGGACAGCGTCAAGTAACCAACACCGACATCGTCCATGAAGGAGAGCCGCTTTTTCAGTTCATCGAGGATCTGACCGGAAATTTCAAGCGCCTGGGGGGACAGGTTGAGCTGGTCCAGCCGTTGGAGCAGGGAAGAAACCGGGGTTTCGGTTACGTCTGCGATGCTCAAACCGTCGATTTCAACGGCCAGCGCTTCGGGGCGAAGGCGACGGCCCTGGCAGGCCTGGCATCGGTCCTCGGTCCGAAAGGAGATCAGTTCTTCCGTTACAGCGTCCGATTCCGTTTCGGCCCACCGGGTTTCCAGCCAGGGAAGGAGGCCTTCGTATCGCCCCAGGTACGTCTGGATCTGTCCGTTTTCCCGGTAGGTCATCGGGAGGCGATCCGAAACTCCGTTCAGGATCGAGTCCCTGATTTCCGGCGGGAGCTCCCTGAATGGCTTGGAAAGATCCCAGCCTTTCGCTTCGCAAACGGCTTTCAGCTTTCTGAGCATGTAATGAGTTGTTTTCCACGGGAGCAGCGCTCCATCCCAGACCGATCGTTCCGGGTCGACGGCAAGTTCCACGGAAAAATGTTCGTGACTGCCGAGCCCCGAGCATTCCTGGCAGGCCCCGAACGGGCTGTTAAAGGAAAAAAGCCGGGGTTCGATTTCTGGAAGGGAAATTTCGCATTTCGGGCAGGCGAAATTTTCCGAAAGCAGCTTTTCCTCTCCCTCTGGCGTTGCGAAAAGGACGGAACCGGTTCCGATCCGGAGCGCGGTTTCTGTCGATTCGCTCAAGCGGTCTCGGTTTTCTGGCGAAACCGTCAGGCGGTCCACGACGACCTCGATGGAATGTTTCCGGTTCCGGTCCAAGGCGATTTCTTCCTCCAGCCACAGGACTCTTCCGTCCACCCGAACGCGAAGGAACCCCTCCCTTCTTGCTTCCTCGAAGACGTTCCGGTGCTCACCTTTCTTTCCCCTGACAAGAGGTGCAAGGATTTCAACGCGTTTCCCGGAAAAATCGCGAAGAATCACGGAGAGGATTTCATCGATCGAGTAGCGGTGAACCCGTTCCCCGCAAATGGGGCAGTGAGGAGTCCCGATCCGGCTGAAAAGCAGTCGCAGGTAATCATAGATTTCGGTGACGGTGCCGACGGTCGACCGAGGGTTGTGAGAAATTCCTTTCTGCTCGATCGAAACGGACGGGGACAGGCCGGAGATGTCGTCGACGTCGGGTTTGTTTAGTACTCCGAGGAACTGGCGAGCATAGGCCGAAAGGGACTGGACGTAGCGTCTTTGCCCCTCGGCGAAAATCGTGTCGAAAGCCAACGAGGATTTCCCGGAACCTGACGGCCCCGTGAATACGACCAGTTTATCTTTTGGAAGTTCGACGGAAATGTTTTTCAGATTGTGTTCCCTTGCTCCCCGCACGACGATGCGATGGTCCACCCTTCAGATCTCCTTTCCCGCCTGAAGCCAGCAAATCTCTGATTCTAGCCGCTTCCTCAAAATCGAGCCTTTCGACCGCTTTCCACATTTTCTCTTCAAGGATCGAGCGATCCTCCGAACGAAGAGACTTGGTCTCCGAAAAGCCAGCCGTTTCGCCTTCCTTTTCTTCCACCCCGCCAGGAAGAATCCCGACCACCTCTTTCAGGATCGTTCGCGGAGTGATTCCCCTGGACTCGTTGTAGGTCCGCTGGATTTCACGGCGTCGTTGCGTTTCTTCCACGGCCTTGCGGATGCTGTCGTTCATTGTATCCGCGTAGAGGACCACCGTCCCGGCGATGTTGCGGGCAGCCCGCCCGATCATCTGGATGAGGGAGCGGTGGGAGCGAAGGAAGCCTTCCCTGTCGGCATCGAGGATGGCCACGAGAGAAACTTCGGGGAGATCCAGCCCTTCGCGGAGGAGGTTCACTCCCACCAGGACTTGAATCTCTCCCAACCGGAGGTGCTTCAAAAGGTCGGCCCTCTCGAACGTGTCCAGCTCGGAATGGATATATCGAACTTTCAACCCGGCTTCCGAAAGGTATTCTGCCAGATCCTCGGCCGAGCGCTTCGTAAGGGTTGTGACGAGGGCCCTCTCGCGGTTGCGGTCTAGTGCTGAAAGCCTTCCAATCAGATCGTCAACCTGGTTTTTCGCTTCCACCACAATGACTTCGGGATCCACGACCCCGGTCGGACGGATCAGCTGTTCGACCACCTGCGATGAATGGTTCGTTTCCCAATCCCCTGGAGTCGCGGAAACGAAGATCACTTGTTTCATGTACCCCCGGAACTCTTCCCATTTCAAGGGCCGGTTGTCCAGGCTTGAGGGCAGCCTGAATCCGTAGCGGACGAGGGTTTCCTTGCGGGAGCGGTCTCCGTTGTACATTCCCCGGATCTGGGGGATCGTGATGTGGGATTCATCAATGACCATGATAAAGTCCGGGGGGAAAAAATCGAGGAGCGTTCCCGGGGGTTCGCCGGGTTCTCTCCCCTCCAGGTGTCGGGAATAGTTCTCGATTCCCGAGCAATAGCCGACTTGGGCCAGCATTTCCATGTCGTAGCGGG
>JAJUIT010000089.1 GCA_029267465.1 Synergistaceae bacterium | reverse complement strand
TCAGCTTCCCCTTCTCGTGCTGCTTCGCCACCGCCTTCGGGCCGCCGCCCTCCCGCGCCTTCTCCCGCCTCTTCAGCAGGGCCTCGCAGTATTCCCCGATGCTCTTCTCCGACATTGCTCCATTCCTCCCGCGCTTGTCGCGATACCGGTTAAAAGGCCCCGGAATTTTGCAGCCGTTCAAACTCCTCCCGATCCAATCCAAGGAAACCGCAAAGGATTTCTTCCTGGTGCTGGCCAAGGGTCGGGGAAGGCTTTTCGACGGAAGCCGGGGTTTCCGAAAGCTTGATCGGGCATCCCGGCATCTTCAATTTCCCCGCGACAGGGTGTTCGATCTCCACGATCATTTCCCTGTGGAGGACCTGGGGATCCTTCACCACGTCGGCAATGGTGTTGATGGGACCGCAGGGCACCCCTGCCGCCTGGAGCCTTTCGATCCAGTTTTCTTTCGTTTCCTTCCTCAGAACGTCTTCGAGGATCGGCTTCAGGCTGTCCCAGTTCCTGTTCCGGCTGTCATTGTCCACAAAACGGGGATCCTTCACCAGTTCGGGTTTCCCGATCAGCTGGCAGAACTTCTCCCAGAGGGAGTCGTTCCCGACGGCGATATTCAGGAACCCCGAAGCCGTGTGCAGGGTGGCGAAGGGAGCGATGCTCGGGTGCCGGTTCCCGATGGGGACCGGGTTCTCCCCGCTCACAAAGTACCGGGAAATCGCGTTCTCGAGAATTGCCACCTGGCAGTCCAGCATCGAGACATCGACCATTTGCCCTTCACCGGTTTTTTCCCGGTGGTTCAGGGCTGCGAGAATCCCGATGGCGCAGAAGACGCCGGCAAAAATATCGGCGATCGAGCTTCCGACCTTGATCGGATGGTCGGCGTCTTCCCCCGTGATGCTCATGATTCCCCCCATTCCCTGCAGGATCAGGTCATAGGCAGGAAGCTGGGAGTACGGTCCCGTCGATCCAAATCCGCTTGAGGTGGCGTAAATCAAGCCCGGGTTCAGCTTTCGGAGTTCCTGGTACCCCAACCCAAGCTTGTCCATCACCCCCGGGCGGAAATTTTCGACCACCACGTCAATTTTGGGGATCATCCGCTTGATGACCGCGATCGCATCCCTGTTTTTCAGGTTCAGACAAATGCTTTTCTTGTTCCGGTTGATGCTCATGAAATACGCGCTTTCCTTGCCGACAAAGGGGCCGAAGGATCGGGCGTCGTCGCCTTCCTGCGGACGCTCGACCTTGATCACTTCCGCCCCCAGGTCGGCAAGCATCATGGTGCAGAACGGCCCCGCAAGGACCCTTGTAAAATCAAGAATCCGAATGTTCTCCAGAGCTTTTTTCATGATTCCTCCTCCTTGTGCGTCATTTCCCGATTCAAAGCCAAGAGGTCCGCGAGACTGATCATAACGAATGAGCCCGAAGAATTCTCTGTGCAGGGTTGACAAGGCTCATCCCCGAACGCTGGTAAGGGGTGACTTTTCGAAAGAAGCGAAAAAAAGAAAAAAGGGAGGAAGCGGAAAAATCTCGGGCACTTCCTCCCCTTGCATCCGCTAACGTTTCAAGTTCTTCGTTGCGGTTTTTCCGTCTCAGCGTGCGTACGGAATCCTCTTCGAGGGCTCAAACGCACATCGCCCTTCCTTCAGGATGTCCCGATAGGCACCGACATTTCGATCTTCGACATGGTCAAAAATCATCGGCGATCTCGTCCCCATGCTGACGAACTTGATCGGGTCCGGGTTGAGCCGAGCCGAGATGATCTCGTCGCACCCCCTCGCCTGGGCCAGTTTCCACCCGGTCGGGTCAATGATCATCGAGCTCCCGAAGAAACTGTTCCCCGATCCGTCCGGCCCCACGGAGTTGACGGCCACGTAGTAGACATGGTTGTCATAGGCCCTCGCCTGGTTCACAAACTGCCAGATATCGTAGGTTCGCAGAAGAGCCGAGGGACGAACGATGATTTCGGCACCGTTCAGGGTTTCCACTCGGGCCAGCTCCGGGAAGTCGCCGTCGTAGCAGATCGTCAGCCCGATGCGGCCGAGTTTCGTCTCAACGACGACCGGGTCTTTCCCGGCGGTGGTCCACCCGCCGCCTTCCTTGCGCTCGGTCGGGAAGGGATGGGTTTTGTCGTAGATTTGACCGCAAATTTCCCCTTTGTCATCGATCACCATCGCCGAGTTATACACAACGTCTCTTGCCGGTCCCCTGCGGTAAGTCGCCCACACGACATGGACACCCAGGCGCGCCGCGGCTTCCTGGATCGGAGCCGTCACCTTGCCGGGAACTTCGCTGACGGTCTCCCAGAGCGAGGCGATCGTTTCCATCTGGTTGGCCTTGGGAAGAGGCGTGAATCCCGTCGTGATCGTTTCGGGAAAAACGACCAGGTCGGCTTTGTGCTCATGGACTGCTTTTTCAAGGAAAGTCAGGGCCTTGGCGATATTCCCTTCCACGTCCATCGGTACGATCGAAAACTGGCATCCGGCGACAACCATTTCCTTCATCGATTCTTCCCTCCCACTTGATTGGTTCGGTTTTCAGCAAAGCCATTCAACAGCCCAGCATGCGAAGATTTCCGCAGCATGTTTCAGGTTCTGGATTTCCACGTACTCGTCGGCCTTGTGCATCGTCGCCATGTTTCCCGGTCCGCAGATGACCAGGGGCATTCCTGTCTGGGGCCCGAAAACCGACGCGTCGGTATAAAACGCTGCCCCGCCAAAGGCCGGATCGACCCCCGTGATTTCAGACACCTTTTCCCTTAAGGAAACGGCAAGAGGATGATCCTTCTTAATCTCCAGCGGCGGCCGGTCATTCAGGACATGCAGCGACAGCCTCAACCCCGGGTGCCTCTGCTGGAGAAGATCCATTTGCCCGCGCAGGGTATCCAGGATTCTCCCGTGATCCTGTCCTGGCAAGGTTCGCATGTCAATCACCGCTTCGGCATGATCAGGAACAACGTTCGAAGCCGTCCCGCCCTCAAAGCGGTTCAGGCTGATCGTGGCCGGGCCGAGCAGTTCATGGGCCGCATGGGTCCATTTTTTCCCCCATTCTTCCTTCCACCAGGCCGTCAACTCGGCAAGAAATTCCACCGCGTTGACCCCCTGCCCCGGCATCGAACCATGGGCCGTGATGCCGAAAGCCTCCAGTTTTACCCAAAGCGCCCCTTTTTCCGCCACGAGGATGTTCAGGTCCGTCGGTTCAGCGATCAGGCCACAAGCGGCTTCCCGGATCCAGGGAGAGTTCACCACTTCCCTCGCTCCGAGACTGTCCGTTTCTTCCCCGGCCGTAATTGCGACCAGCAGGTCTCCGCGAATCGGAACGCCCAGGGCCGCGAGTGTCCCCGCTGCAAAGACCATCGCAGCGACCCCGCTTTTCATGTCAGAAGCCCCGCGCCCGTAGATTTTCCCTTCCTCGATGTCCGCATCAAACGGCGGGTGCCCCCACTTCGACTCGCCGAGCGGCACCGTATCCGCGTGGCCGGCCATCAGCAAACCGGGCTTTTCACCGCTGCCCCTCAGGATTCCGAGGATGCTGGAGCGGCCATCTCCGTGCGGAAAGACCGTATAGGGGATGTTAAAACGGTCAAAAAGCTCCCCAACAGTCCAGATGACCGGGTCTTCTTGCCCGGGAGGATTGACGGTGTTGATCAGGATGAGTTTCCGAGTGAAATCCAGCAAATCGCTTTCGCAGGATTGAAGAAAGGCCGAAATGGTTCTTCTTTGTTCTTCTGTCACGCCCTTCACCCGAAACGCCTCCCTTCCGAAGCGAGCTGGACCGGTTTTCGCCGGTCCAGCTCGCTTGCGTTTCCGTCCCTGGGTCTATGCTTTCCCCTTGCGGACCGGGATTCTCTTCGAGGGCTCGAAGGGGGACTGTCCATCTTTCATAACATCGTATACCTCGAGATTGCGATCCGTCATGTGATCGAAGATCTGCTGGGAGGTCATCCCTCCGTAAACCGTTTTCAAGGCCTCCGGAGTTAGGCGGGCGTACACGACCTCTTCCGCGCAGCGGCCCTGGGCCACTTTCCATCCGTTGGGCTGAATGATCATGCTATGGCCGAAGTAATACGTCTTGATGGCGTCCGTTCCGACCGCGTTGATGGCAGCAACATAAACGTGGTTGTCATAGGCCCGTGCGAAATTCGTTGCCCACCAGTGATCGTAAGTCCTGAGAAGGGCAGAAGGACGGCAGATCACTTCGGCTCCTTTCAGGGCGATCGTTGTCGACAGGTCCGGGAAATCCCCGTCGTAACAGATGATGATCCCGATCTTTCCCAGGTCGGTGTCAAACGCCGGGGCTTCGTTCCCGGGAATGACCCAGCCGATCCCGTTGATGTTTTCACCCGGCCACGGGTGAGTCTTGCGGTAACGGCCGATGATCTCCCCGTTTCTGCCGATCAGGAAGGCCGTATTGTAGATATCTCCCCGATTCTCCCCCCGCTCGTAGGAGGGCCAGATCACGTAAATCCCGTACTTGGCCGCCGCTTTCTGGATCGGCTCGGTGATCCTGCCGCCCGCGAAGTCGACCTTGTCCCACAGTTCTTCCTTGCTGCATCCCGGGTTGAAACCCGTGGTCACGGTTTCCGGGAAAACGATCAGCTCGGCTCCGACTTCAAGGGCCTTCGGAATCCATTCGACCCCTTTCCTGACGTTGGAATCCACATCCATCGGTTCCGAAGCGATCTGGCAACCTGCAAGAACGAATTCCTTCATTTCAGATTTCGCCTCCGCTTTCAAAATAGGGAAGGGGGAGCCGTTTCGAAACTCCCCCCCCGCTCTCTTCACGAATCCATCTTTTTCTAGAACAGGGCCAGGACTTTCGGCATGACGAAGATTGCGACAAAGATCGACGCCAGAACGATCAGGCTGTCCTTGCCCTCGAAGGCAAAGCAGGGACGGACCTCGTCGAAAACCTCCTGGATCGTTTTGATCCGGGCCTTGTAGGTTTCGTTTGCCTGGATCTTTTCGTTGCTCGTCATGGCGCTGATGATGAAGAATAGGACCACCGATGTCGGCAGGCCGATGAAAACGGGATCCCAGTTCTTGAAGGGCATCCCGTAAACCTGGATGAGAACCTTCCAGAGGATGGCAGCGCCGCCCCCGATCAAGCTGCTCCAGATGGCCCCCTTCGGAGTCGCCCACTTGGTGAAGCGTCCCTTTGCTACAACGATCGCAGCCGTGGGAATGAAAAGGCTGCAGCTCATCAGCGTGAAGCCCAGCGCCAGCCAGCCGACCACGTCGGGAAGGGCCAGGGCCAGGACAAGGGAGAGGAGGGTGACTCCCAAGGAAGCGATTCGGCCCGCCTTCAGTTCGTCCAGGTTCGGGTTCTTCTGCCTCCAGATGTCACGCACAAGGCTCGAGCTGGAAACGTTCAGACCGGCCGCCGCGCAGGAAAGGATGGTCGCCATGACGGAGCACAGGAAAACGACGGCTACCGGGGTGCTCATGGCATTGGCCATGACCCACGGAGCCGCGGCGTCCTTGGAGGGAAGGTTGGGGTTGAGGGCAAACGCGACCATTCCGAAGACGGCGAAGAACACCGGCTGAATCATGACGTACGCAGAGATGAAGGTGGACATCCCGGCGGCAACCTTTTCGCTCTTGCAGGCATAAATCCGCTGGATGTTGAGCTGACCGATGGCAAAAGCCGGCACGAAAACCATCAGGTACCAGATGAACCATTTGACGCTGGTCCAGCCGTATATCCCGCCCCAGATGGGGTTTTTCTCCCCCAGCCAGAAGAAGTGCAGGTAATTCGCCGGGACGCGGCTCACGATGCCCGACCATCCTCCGACCTGGCTGATGAGAACCGGGGCGATCACGACAGCCCCGATAACCGTCAGCGAACCGAAGACCAGGTCCGCAAACACGGACCCCCAGAGACCTCCAAAACCCGCGTAGAACCCGACAAGCGCCGTTGCAAGGATGATTCCCCAGACGAGGGGGAAGCCGGTGATGGTCTGTAGAACCCGGCCGCCGCCGACGATCTGGCCGGCGACCCAGCTCATGTAGCCGAGCGCGATAAAGAGCCCGGTGATGGCCTTGAACCCTTTCCCGTAGTAGGACTCGAGCAGGTCGGGCAGGGTCACGAAATTCAGCCGTTTGCCCAGGTGCCAGAACCGGCGCGCCATGAACGCCATGAGAATCCAGAGGCCCAGGGCTTCCGCCATGTTGTACCAGGAACCTCCAAAACCCCAGATGTAGGCCAGGGCAGAAACGCCGATCGTCGAGCCGGCACCGAAGAACGCCCCGATAATGTGAGGAATAACGAGACCGTATCCAAGCTGACGTCCCGCAAGCATGTAGTCGAGGGAATCGCGGACTCGCCTCAGTGCAACGCTCGTCAGAACGGCGACACCCGCATACATCAGCAAGACTGGAATGATCAGATCCCAACGCATTCAACCATTCACCTCCGTGAAATCGGACTAGAATCAAGGATGGGTTGCCTGCCTTCACATATTTAATCCCTTTCGACGATTTGCCCCTCCTTTCATTAAGGCTGAAATCGTATTGCAATAAGCCCGGACAGGGGATCAGAGCCGATTATAGGGAAGAAGGGGAGCGAATACCCTGTTAAGCCTTCACAAGGTTTCGGCTTTTCTTGTGACCTTGTAACAGGGCCGGATCGACCCCGATTTTCAGGAATCTTGCTAAGATCGGTTTGATCACTCGCGACTCACAGGGAGGGCAAACAAAGCGAATGGGGACTTTGTGGATCTGGGTTCTACTGTTCTGTGTCCTCGCAATCTTCGTGGGAGGAATCATGACGATTCTCAGAGGCATTCTGAAGATGAGGGAATTGCTCCGCAAGAAGCCGGAAAAAGAACGGTAATCTCACGGTGACAGGAAAGGGAGGGAACTCAAGCATGCAGGTTTCCATCGATCGGATCCGGAAAGACATCGAAACGATCTGCAGTTTCAACGCGACACCGGGAAAGGGCTACACGAGGTTTTCCTATTCTGCCGAAGACCTGAAGGCGAGAGAATACCTTCTTTCCCAGTTCAGGGACCTGGGAATGGAGTGCCGGACCGACCCTGCCGGGAACCTACGAGCGAGGCTGGAGGGGAGTTCCCCGCACGCCCCGGCCGTTATGAGCGGTTCCCACATCGACACCGTGCTGCACGGCGGGATGTTCGACGGGCTGGTTGGAACCGTCGGCGCTCTCGAGGTTGCCCGGGTGCTCCGGGAAGAAGGAATCAGGCCCGTTCATCCCTACGAGGTCGTGGTTTTTGCCGAGGAGGAAGGTTCGAATTTCGGCACGACCACCGCGGGAAGCAAGGCCATGGTCGGCAGGTACGGAGTCGAGGACCTCAAGAAGCTGAAAAACCCCGAAGGGACCTCCATGTACGAGGCGGCAAAATCCATCGGCCTTGACCCGGACAAACTTCCGGAATCCATCCTGAAACCCGGGGATCTGAAGGCCATGGTGGAACTCCACATCGAGCAAAGCGTGGTCCTTGATACCGAAGAGCTGCAGATCGGCATCGTGGAGGCGATTGCCGGAATTCGCGCCTATTCCTTAAGCCTGGAAGGCGTACCGAACCATGCGGGGGCCACCCCCATGACCCTCCGGCAGGACCCGCTCGCTGGCGCAGCGGAAATCATCCTCGAAGCCGAAAGAGCCGCACGGGAATGCGCGACGGGAAGCGCGGTCGGTACCATCGGCCGGATCTTCTGCGAACCCAACGTGTCCAACGTCATCCCCGGAAAAGTCCGGTTCACGCTTGACGCGAGGGACGTCAAGACGCAGGGGATGGACGAGGTGGTCGAAAAAGTCCGGTCCAGGATGGAAGAGGTTGCCGCAAAACGGAAGCTTTCCGCTGAAATGAAGCTGGTCGGGGAATCCCGGGCCATCGAGATCGGCAGGGAAATGACGGAACTCATTGAAAGCGCCGCAATGAAACTGGGAGCCCGTTACCGTAGGATGAACAGCGGAGCCGTACACGATGCCTGCCTGATTGCGGATGTCGCCCCCATCGGCATGATTTTTGTTCCCAGCATCAACGGGAGAAGCCATGTTCCGGAGGAGAATACTCGCTGGTCTGACATCGAAATGGGGGCCAATGTCCTTCTGGAAGCTCTACTGAAGCTCCTTTTCTAGCGTATCGCTCGTTGCTCCCCTAGAAAAAAGAGGAAGGCGGAACTCGTCCGCCTTCCTCTTTTTCCCCCTATAAATTTGCCCTTGATCGGAATTGCAGGAATCCAAACGTCTTATCCGTAAAGAGAAGATGATCCCAGCGCAGCTGGATCCAGGTCTTCTTTCCCTGCCAGAAGCGGTCGGTCTGCAAGCGGCCGACGGCCCCCAGAACGGGGGGACATTTCAGGACAGTCGTTGGGCCGAACAGTTGTTCCGCCAATTTTTCCATCGCCAGGTAATTTTCGTCCCCCTTGAAAAGCAGGGT
>JAJUIT010000082.1 GCA_029267465.1 Synergistaceae bacterium | reverse complement strand
TCCCGCGAGATTCATGCCCTGGGCGCTGGAAGAAAGCCGCCGTCTTTTCACTGAAACCTTTGCTGACGCCCATATCGACCACGATGGAATCACCACTTTGGGGACACCGCGCCGGCTTGCCGTCTGGGTCCAGGGTTTGGCCTCCAAACAGGAGGACCGGATCGAGCAATACCGCGGTCCCCTCTGGACCCAAGCCTTTGACGCGGCCGGGAATCCCACGAAGGCAGCCCTCGGCTTCGCCCGCAGCAAGAATGTCCCGATCGATGAACTGAAATCCACGATCGTCAACGGACAGGAATATGTCCTTGCCGAAGTTCGCCACAAGGGCAGGGAAACGGTCTCCCTCCTTCCGGACATCTGTACAGGAGTCATCCGGCGTCTGGTTTTCCCGAAAAACATGTACTGGGATGACCCTTCCATCCGTTACGCGAGACCGATCCGCTGGATCGTCGCCCTTTTGGGAGACGCCGTTCTGCCCTTCCGGTTCGGCAGCCTGGAAAGCGGAAGGGTCACACGGGGACACCGCTTCATGGGGGACCGAAGCATCGAGATCCCCTCACCGAAGGAATACATGGACTTGTTGTTCGCCAGTTTCGTGATCGTGGATCCCGCTAAAAGGCGGGAAAAAATGCTCAGCGCAATTTCAGCGATTGAAAAGCAAATCGGCGGAAAGGCCGAACTGGACCCGGATCTCGTCGAGGAAAACCTTTTCCTGGTGGAATACCCGGTTCCCTTTTACGGGAGTTTCGACAGGGATTTCCTCGAGATTCCCGAGGAGGTCCTGACGACCTCGATGAAGCACCACCAGAAATATTTTCCCGTCCGGGACCGGAACGGAAAGTTGTTGTCCCACTTCATCGGGGTCAGCAACAATCAGGCAACCAGTATGAGCGTCGTTCGGGAAGGCAACGAGAGAGTGCTTCGGGCCCGCTTGTCGGATGCGGGCTTTTTCTGGAGAGAGGACCGGAAGGTTCCTCTTTCGCAGAGGGTGGAGGAACTGAAAGCAATCGTCTACCAGGAACGCCTTGGCTCGGTCTACGAAAAGGCCATGCGTGTCAGGTCCGTTTCCCTGAAGCTTGCGGAGCGCGTCCCCGGACTTGAACCCCATCGGGCGGTCATCGACCGGGCGGGGATGTTGGCCAAGGCAGACCTCGTGACCAGCATGGTGTACGAGTTCCCTGAGCTCAAGGGAGTGATGGGACGCGAATACGCCCTCCAAAACGGGGAGGACCCGGAAGTTGCCCTGGCGATCTACGAGCAGGTGCTGCCCCGTTTCTCAGGAGATGCCCTCCCGACCTCTCCGGCGGGAGCCGTTCTCGGCGTTGTAGACCGGGCCGACAGCCTCGTCGGGTGCTTCAAGGTCGGGCTCGTTCCCACGGGATCCCAGGATCCTTATGCCCTGCGCCGGGCCGCACGGAACATCAACGAGATCCTCTGGAATCTCGACTTGGACATCGATCTTTTCCCCGTTTTCGAAGACCTTGCCGCGGCACTGGACACCCCGAGGGAAACCCTGGAAGCCGTACGGAATTTCTTCATCCAGCGCCTTCAGATCCAGCTTCGCGAAAAGGGCTTTTCCCACGGTCTCGTCTGCCTCGGGGTACAATTGATGTGGAACCGCCCCTGCCAGGTCCAGAAGATCCTGAACGGATACGCCGCGGTCCTCGGGCAGGAATGGTTTAGGGGACTGGTAACGGCTGCGGTCAGGGTGAAGAACATCCTCTCCAAGGCAGGAGAGTTCGCCGCTGAAGTCCGGGAGGAAGCCTTCACCCAGGAGGAGGAATCTCTCCTTTACCAGGCCGTAAGCAGCCTTGAGCCCCAAGTGAAAGAGGCGCTCAGTCGGCAGGCCTGGAACGAGGTCACGGCCCTGCTCGCGAAGCTTGAACCCTCCATCACGCGGTTTTTTGACAAGGTCCTGGTCATGGACGAAAACCCCACGGTGCGTCAGAACCGTCTTGCTCTGCTTTCGCGCTGCCAGGACCTATTCATGTCGGTCGGGGATCTCGGCCTCCTGAAGGAATAACAACCGGCCGCCCTGTCGAAGGGAGTTGACCTCTGCAAATGACGGTAGACGTTTTTGTGGTTTCGGACTTCACCGGAGAAACGGCGGAACATGTCGCCCGTGCAGCGTACAGCCAGTTCGGAGCTGATGCGGCAAGGCTTTCAAGGTTCCGCTACATCAGCACCGAAGAGAAAGCAGAGGACGTCCTTCAGGTCGCGCAGGAAAAGAACGCCCTCATCATCTGCACGATGGTGGACCACAAGCTGCGGAAGTACTTCGTGGAACGGGCGGCCGAACGGAAAGTCGAGGTGATCGACATCCTGGGCCCCATCCTGGGGGCCCTCGAGAATCGCCTGGGACGCCCGCCGCTGGAAACTCCCGGCCTGCTCCGGCGGATGGACGAGGAATACTTCCGGAGGGTCAAGGCCATCGAGTTTTCGATCCGCTGCGACGACGGGCGCAGTCCCGACCTTCTGCCCGAGGCGGACCTTGTGATCATCGGCGTCTCACGGACCAGCAAGACCCCCCTCTCGATGTACCTTGCCCACAAGGGGGTCATGGTGGCCAACATCCCTCTCGTTCCTGAAGCGACCCCACCGGAGGAACTTTTCAGGGTTCCCCCGGATAAGGTCATCGGGCTCATGGTTAAACCGGAACACCTCGTCCAGATCCGGAGGGAGCGGCTAAGGATTTTGGGCCTTGACGCCGACGTCTCGACCTACGCCCAGTGGGAGCGAGTCGAAGAAGAACTCGGATTCGCCCGGAACATCATGAGAAAGATCGGCTGTCGCTGTTACGACGTCACCAATCGAGCTATCGAGGAAACCGCCCAGGAAATCCTTGACCAGATCCGGGCCTGAGTGCCTTTGTGCGAAAAGGAGGCGTGACCATGACGGGGAAAGGGAAAAAACTCCTTTACGATTTTTCTGAAGGCAGCGCGGAAATGAAGGCCCTTTTGGGAGGCAAGGGTGCCAACCTTGCCCAGATGATGCGCATTGGGCTTCCCGTTCCGCCCGGCTTTACCCTCACGACCGAAGCCTGCCTGCTTTACATGGAAGACCCTTCCGGCACGATGGAGGAGATCTGGCCGGAAGTGAAAAAAGCCATGAAGTCACTCGAGGAAAAAACGGGGAAGAACTTCGGGGGGCCCGGCACCCCGCTTCTCGTTTCCGTCCGTTCCGGGGCGCCGGTTTCCATGCCGGGAATGATGGACACGATCCTCAACCTCGGGCTGAACGACGAAACCTGTTCCGCCCTGAGTGAAACATCAGGGGACCGCCGGTTCGCGCTGGACAGCTACCGTCGCTTTATCCAGATGTTCTCCGATGTGGTGCTGGGGGTCCCCGCTGAGGAGTTCGAGAACGTCCTCACCCTGACCCGGCGAAAGCTCAAGGTTCAATACGACAACGAAATCCCTCCCGAGGCGATGGAGGAAGTCGTCTCCCAATTCAAAAAAATCGTCCGGAAAACCACCGGGAAGGATTTCCCCAGCGACCCCTGGATTCAGCTCAGGGCTGCCACCGAGGCGGTTTTCCGCAGCTGGAACACACCCCGGGCGGTCACCTACCGGAAGATCAACAACATCCCCGACAACCTGGGAACGGCTGTCAACATCGTAGCCATGGTTTTCGGTAACCTCGGTGACGATTGCGGAACGGGCGTCTGCTTCACGCGGAATCCCTCCACCGGGGAGAAGGGATTGTTCGGAGAGTTTCTGATCAACGCCCAGGGTGAAGACGTGGTGGCTGGAATTCGGACCCCGGAACCCATCCAGAGAATGGGGGAGAAGATGCCCGCCCTATACCGCGAGCTCCTCGAAACAGCGGAAATTCTGGAGAGGCACTACAAGGACATGCAGGACATCGAGTTCACCGTCGAGCGGGGCAAGCTCTACATGCTCCAGACCCGAAACGGCAAGCGGACAGCGAAGGCGGCTGTTCAGGTTGCCGTCGATATGGCCAACGAAGGGCTTATCGATCGGCAAACCGCTGTCTCGCGTGTCAGCCCGGAACAGGTCGAGCGGCTGCTGCATCGCCAGATCGACCCCTCCCTCAAGCTTGACGTCCTGGCTAAAGGGCTTCCCGCCTCACCCGGTGCAGCGGTGGGCCAGATCGTCTTCGATGCGGACGAGGCGGAAAGGCTGGGACACGAAGGGAAGCCGGTGATTCTCGTCCGGCCAGAAACCACGCCGGACGACATCCACGGCCTCTTTGCTGCACAGGGAGTGCTGACCAGCCGGGGCGGCATGACCAGCCACGCGGCCGTGGTGGCGAGGGGACTTGGGAAACCCTGCGTGTCCGGCTGCGAGGCACTCAACATCGATCTTTCCTCCCAGATTTTCACGGTCGACGGCCGTCCGTTCCGAAAAGGGGACTGGATCACGATTGACGGGTCCAGGGGCCTTGTCATCCCAGGAAAGGTTGAACTGGTGCAGCCCTCCTTCACGGAAGACATCCGGACGCTGCTGGAGTGGGCCGACGAATTCTCGGCCCTGGAGGTCTGGGCGAACGCCGACACCCCCGAGGACGCTGCCCGGGCCCGCGGCTTCGGCGCGAAAGGGATCGGCCTTTGCCGCACCGAGCACATGTTCATGGCCGCTGACCGTCTTCCCGTCATGCAAGAGATGATCATTGCATCGACCCGGGAAGAGCGCCTCTTGCCTCTTGAAAAGCTTCAGCGGATGCAGCGGGAGGACTTCGAGGGGATTTTCGAGGCGATGGCCGGCCTGCCCGTTACCATCAGGCTCCTGGACCCGCCGCTTCACGAATTCCTGCCCAAGGAACAGGAGCTGAAGAAGGAACTCGAGCTATTGGCAAGCCAGGGAAAGGAATCGGGGCCTGAGGTGGATGCCGTCCGCCTGAAGCTGACCAAGGCGGCCTCGCTCCACGAAAACAACCCGATGCTGGGATTTCGCGGCTGCCGCCTCGGAATCGTCTACCCGGAAATTTACGAGATGCAGCTTCGGGCCATCTTCGAGGCAGCCTGCGCCCTTTCCCAAAAAGGGGTGAAGGTGATCCCCGACATCATGATGCCGCTTGTGGGAACCCGGGAGGAGATGTGCCGGCTGCGGGAGATGACCGAGCGGATCGCAGAGGAGCAGATGGCTCGCTTTGGCTGCCGGGTTCATTACCTTGTCGGCACCATGATCGAGGTGCCTAGGGCGGCCCTCGTTGCAGACCAGCTTGCTGAATCCGCGGAATTTTTCAGTTTCGGAACCAACGACCTTAGCCAGACGACTTTCGGATATTCCCGCGACGACGCAGAAGGAAAATTTCTCGCCGAATACGTCCGGCAGGGCATCCTCCCGGCGAATCCTTTCCACACCCTCGACCGGGATGGGGTAGGCCAACTGATGTCGATTGCAGTCGCGAAAAGCCGGCCTGTCCGGCCCGCCATCCAGATCGGCATCTGCGGGGAGCATGGTGGGGAGCCGAACAGCATCGCCTTCTGCCATTCCCTTGGCCTCCGGTACGTCAGCTGCTCGCCCTTCCGCGTTCCAGTCGCCCGTTTGGCCGCAGCCCACAGCGCCCTCGAGCTGATCCGCTGAAACCCATGATCCAGGGGGGAGCCGCAAGGTCCGGCTCCCCCCTGGTCCGGAGGAGGGATTGCCATCAACAGCCGGATTCGATGGGAAGAACTGGAAAAGTCGATTCTTTCCCCCGATGCCTGTTTCAGCGCGCGTACGAAAGGACGGCAGCGGGAAGAACCTCCTTGCCCCCTACGCACCTGTTTCCAGGTTGACCGGGACCGCATCGTTCACTCCAAGTCCTTCCGCAGGCTGAAACACAAGACACAGGTCCTGCTTCTACCCGAAGGCGACCACTACCGGACACGCCTCACCCACACGCTGGAAGTCTCCCAGATCGCCAGGACGATCGCCCGGTGCCTTCGCCTCAACGAGGATCTGACCGAAGCGATCGCCCTTGGGCACGACCTTGGGCACACTCCTTTCGGACACATGGGGGAGAGGGTTTTGGACCGGATTTCCCGTTCCAACGGGCTGGACGGCTTTCACCATGCAAGGCAGAGCCTGAGGGTCGTTGAAAGGCTGGAAAAGGACGGAAAAGGGCTGAACTTGACAGAAGAGGTTCGGCAGGGCATCCTTCTGCATTCCAAGGGCCAGGTGGACGTCCGGCAATCCTTCGGCATGAACCGCCCCCCCACCCTGGAGGCCTGGGTCGTCCGGATCTCAGACTCAATCGCCTACCTCAACCATGATCTCGACGACGCGATCCGGGCCGGATTCCTCACGAGCGGCGAAATTCCCCCCTTGGTCACCGAGCGCCTCGGCACGACTCACGGTGAAAGGATCGGGAGACTCGTCGAAGATGTTGTCGCCTGCAGCTGGGGCACGGGCACCATCGCCATGGGAGAGAGCGCCATGGAAGCGGTCGAGGCCCTGAGGGAAACCCTGTACCGGAAGGTCTATGCCTCCCGCAGGGTACTGGCGGAGGAACCAAAGGTCGAGCACGTCCTAAGGACGCTTTTTGACGAACTTCTCTCGAACCCCGACAAAGCCGCAGGGCTCGACCGGATCGAACCCGACCCGGTCGTCCGGGCCCTCGACTTCCTTTCCGGGATGACCGACCGTTACGCCCTCCAGCTCTTCGACGAAATCGCGAAACCTTCTCCCTGGCCCGCCTGAGCGCGGGGTCAGTTCGTCAGGCCGTACTGCTTCAGCAACTCCTGGTATCTCTTCTCGACGTCGTTCGGCGCGCTCGGATCTTTACGGTAGGGTTTTACGGCTGGACTCGGAGGTTTCGGCGGCTGAGGCGTCGGGACCTTCAGGACCGGCGTGGGGGCAGGGGAAACCGTTGTCCCTTCCTCAGGGCGATCCGTCTGGGGAGCTGCCGCCGCAGAAATCCCCGGTGCAGCGGGCACTCCTTCGTCCATCGGTGAAAGCAAAAGCCTTGGAGCCCTAGAATCCGCTCTCGCCGCAGCCACGGACCCCCCGTGCAGCGGGCAAACCGCCTCCGGTGCATCCCCGGCGGAGAGGAGGATCGAAACGGCTGGGCAGCCGGAGGCCGCTAAAAAACCGGTGCGGCGGCAAACCCGGGCGATTTCGACTCCGGCACCCGCCGGAACCGAAAATTGCTTCGCGAGCTTCAGTCGCGAAGCCGCTTTCGACACAAACGCCTTCCAGACGGGAGAGGCCACGCGCCCGCCGGTCATCCGGTCCCCCAACGGCCTGTGGTCATCGTTTCCCGCGTAGACGATGACGACGAGTCCCGGGATTCCCCCGCAGAACCAGGCGTCGCTCCAGTCGTTCGTGGTTCCGGTCTTACCGAAGGTTTCGAAGCCGGAGATCGCAGCCCCCCTCCCGGTCCCGGAGCGGACCACCTCCTGGAGCATCGACCGGATCATGACGGCCACTTTTGGTGAAAGGCCGTCGGAAAGCATCGGACCGTTTTTTTCCAGCACGGTGTCGCTGTTGTCCCGGACCTCCCGTACCCCATAGGGAACAACCCGCTTTCCCCCGTTCTCGATGCAGCTGTAGGCAATTGCCATTTCCATCGGGGTCAGGCTTGCAGACCCCAGGGCGAGGGAAAGATCGTTCGGAAGGTGCGGGGTGGTGATCCCCAGGTTCCGGGCCATCTGGACGATCTTTTCGAGTCCCGTAAGGTGAGCCAGCTTGACGGCCGGGATATTGTACGAGTAGGTGAGGGCTTCAATGAGGGAGACCTCGCCATGGGATTTCAGGTCGTAGTTTTCAGGTTTCCAACCGTTCGGGAACTCCAGGGGCGAATCCATCAGGTGATCCACCGGACGGTAGCCGGCCTCCAGCGCCGCTGCATAGACAAACGGCTTGAAGGCCGATCCCGGCTGGCGAAAAGCCTGGATGGCCCGGTTGAACTTGCTCTTCTCGAAATCCTTTCCCCCAACCATCGCCAGGATTTCTCCCGTCTCCGGATCCAAAGCAAGGATGGCCCCCTCGGAGGGAAGTTTCCGGATCGCCTCTTCTGCATCTTTCTGAAGGTCGGCATCAAGAGTCGTGTAGATCCTCATGCCCCCGCGGTAGACGGAGTCGCTTCCGTATTTCGGGAGCAGCTGGGAGAAAAGGATGTAGGACACGAAATAGGGGGCGTCCGAGAACGTCACCGAAGAACGCCGCACCGACTTCAGGGGCAGCTTCGCGTCCAGCGCCTTCTGGGCTTCTTCACGTCCGATCCAGCCTTTCGCAACCATCTGGCCCAGAACATAGGCCTGCCGAGTCTTGGCACGATCCAGGTGGCGGATCGGGGTGTAGTACTCGGGTGCCGCGATGAGCCCCGCTAGAATGGAAGCCTCAGAAAGGTTCAGGTGGCCGGGGCTTTTCCCGAAATAGGCCTGTGAGGCCGCGCCGATCCCGTAGGTTCCGTGGCCGAAGTAGATGGTGTTCAGGTACATCTCCAGGATCTGGTCCTTCGTGAAGGTTTTCTCCATCCGCAGGGCAAGGATCGCTTCCTTGACCTTCCGGGACAGGGTCCGCTCCTTGGTCAGGAAAAGGTTTCTCGCCAGCTGCTGGGTGATCGTGCTCCCGCCCTGCCGTGTCGCCTGGTGGGTCAGGTCCTTGATGAAGGCCCGAAGGATGGATACCGGATCGATTCCCCTGTGTCCGTAGAAATCCGCATCTTCTGCCGCAAGAACCGCCTTGACCATGATCGGGGAAACCCGGTCCAGCCTGACCCACTGTCGGTTCTCATAATAAAGGTTCGTGAGGACCTTTCCGTTCCGGTCGTAAACGACTGTCGCAAGGCTCGGACGGTGATTTACCATTTCTTCGGCGGTCGGCAGGGTTTTCGAAACGCCCCAGACGTAAAAGGCGCCGCCAACCGATATCACGGCGAACACCAGAAGCAGAAGGACTCCAATCAATGCAGCCAGTCCGCCAAGGCAGCCGCCGGTACGAAACTTCTTCATAACCTTTTCGCACTTCATCGTTCTCACCTTTCATTCTTCCCATTTCGGTTCGTTCCCGGCTTCGCTTTTTTCGGGCATTAAAAATTTGAAGGTATTATAGCACGCCTGATCTTTGGACTTTTTTTTTCGCAGGGGGTTGCATCCCCTTCGAAAGCGTGGTATATTCTCGTTCGCCGCCCGCAGGGGCGGCCGAACCTTGCCAACAGAATACAGCGCGTGACAATGTACGAGCCTGTAGCAGGAAAGCCATGGAGAGTTTGATCCTGGCTCAGGACGAACGCTGGCGGCGTGCTTAACACATGCAAGTCGGACGG
>JAJUIT010000159.1 GCA_029267465.1 Synergistaceae bacterium | reverse complement strand
GTATTCGGGACCGCCGTAAGCCGGGTCAAGGTTCCTTGCGCCCGGCCGGGGGACCCTCTTGCACCGGATCGCGCAGGCGAAGCAGCCGTGGGTCTGGGCGAGCAGCTCGCGGTTGTAGAAGGCGCCGGTCATCAGGTCGGCTCCTTCGAACGAGCCCTCCCGGAAGTTGCGGGTCGGCAGAATCCCCAGAGCGTTCAGGCCGCCCAGGGCCGCCGGGGTCCCGGTCTCCCTGAGGGTCCAGGCCAGGGGATTGTCCTTCCAGGAAGAAAAGAGGGCCTGGGCCTCCTTCAGGCGCTCCGGCACGACGGGGGGAATCGCCTTCGGGGCGGGGGCGGCCACAGCCTTGACCCGCTTGGAACCGAGGACGGCGCCCAGCCCCGTTCGCCCGTTGGCGTGCCGAAGGTCGTTGACGATGCAGGCGTAGCGGACGAGCCGCTCTCCCGCCGGACCGGTCAGCAGCGCGCTGATCCGGCCGTGCCTGGCGGCAAGGGCCTCGTAGGTTTCCCGGTTGGTCTTCCCCCAGAGGTCCGAGGCGTCGCGCACCGACACCGTCCCGTTTTCCACCCAGAGGTAGACGGGTTTTTCCGAGGCCGATTCCAGGACGATCGCGTCGACCCCCTGGGCCCGCATCGCCGGGCCGAAGAACCCTCCTGCCTCGGATTCTCCAAGGGCCCCGGTGAGGGGACTTTTCGCGTAAACACCGTAGCGGCAGGTCCCGGAGAACGCCAGGCCGTTCAAAAGGCCCGCGGCGATCACCAGGGGGTTTTCGGGGGAAAGGGCGTCCGTTGCCCGGGTCAGCCTCTTTTCCAGGACCGGCAGGGCAAGCCCCCGTTCGCCGCCCCAGGTGCGGGTTTCCTTTTCAGAAAGAGTTTCGCCCTTCGCGCAGCGCGAGGAAAGGTCAAGCCAGACCCGAAAAGCCTGTCTCATGCGAGGGTCATTCCTCCCTCCCGTTCGGCTCGATCCCGTGCCATTCCGCCAGGGTCCTGGCCACGGTCCTCCCGGCAAAGGGCTTGGCCAGCCGCCTGGCTCCCTCCTGGAGGCGGGCCACCTCGGCGGGGTTCCCGAGGATCTGCCTTGCCTTCTCTCCCGCCGCCCTGTATTCGAGCAGGGTCCTGGCCGCGCCGCTGTCCAGGAGGATGTCGCTGTTTCGCTGTTCCTGCCCGGGAATGGGGTCCATGATGAGGATCGGCTTTCCCAGGGCCAGGGCTTCGGACGAGCAAAGCCCGCCCGGCTTCATGATGACGAGGTCGCTGGCGCAGTACCAGTCGATCAGCCCGTTGACGAATCCTTCGACCCGGACCCGGGGTTCGTCCTCGAAGCGGGTCCGGAGCGCTTCGGCCAGCTCCTCGTTCCTCCCGCAGACGGCCAGGACATCGAGGCCGCCCTGCCTGACGAGGGATTCCACCACTCCCTCGATGGGGCCAACGCCGATGCCGCCGCTGACCACGAGGACCGTGGGGGCGTCACTCTCCAAGCCGAGCCTTCGCCGGGCTTCATCCCGGCTCGGGGGAGCGCAGTAGAGCGGATCGATCGGGATCCCCGAAAGGACGATCCGGCTCATGTCCAGCCCGTCGGCCGCGTACTGCCGGACGGCTTCTTCGCTGGCGACGAACCAGCCGGAGAAGGCCCGGTTCCGGTGGAAGATGTGGCTTAGAAAATCCGTGTTCACGTAATAGACGGGAATCCCGGGAAAGGCGGACATGACCGCGCTGGTCCCGAAAAAGTGGGTGAACAGGATGATGTTGGGGGCAAAGCTTTCAAGGCTGAGGCGCAGCTTGGTCAGGTTCAGTTTTTCCGCCAGCTCGTTCAGGGTGCTCAGCAGGCCGTCCTGGGACTCGGGGTGCTCCATGGACTCGTAGAAATACCCCCAGAGCTGGGGGGCGCGCCTCACCATCTCGAGGTAGCTCCGGGTGTAGATGCCCCGCACCAGCGGGGAAGAATAGGCAAGGGTGTCCAGGCAGACGGTCTTCACGCTGGGGAATTCGGCCTGGAACCACTTGGTGAGAGCCAGGGCGGCGGTCTTGTGCCCGGTCCCCACGGACGCGTACAGGACGGCAATCCGAAACTCGCTCATGGGACTATTCATCCGACTCCGAGGGTTCTGCGGCTCTCTCGAGGGGCAGGGGCTTGCACAGGTCGCGGGACCTCCGCGCGACCCGCCCGCATTTTCCGCAGACATAAAGCGGTTCCCGCACCCATTCCTTGTATTCTTCCAGGTTCTTCTTCAGGAACCCCGGGGTGATCCTCTTGCAGAAAGGCTTTTCCTCCGACACGGCGACTCACCCGTCCTTTCGTCTGGAAAAATCCGTTCCTGCTTTCCATCATACCCCAGCGGGACGGGTTTCAACGACGTATACACTTATGAAACCCGGTTCTTTCCGACCGGGTTGCCTTCCGCCGGTTTTTTCCTCTCTTTGCAAGGATCGATCCTCTTTCTTGACGAATTTCTTCCGAGCCCCTAAAATGGGTTTTATTGCATAATCGTATACAAATAGGAGGGGGTAATGGTGAAAAAGAAGGTTACCGTTCTGGGGTGCGGCCTGGTGGGGTCCGTTATGGCGCTGGATTTGGCCGCCGACGAGGCGTACGAGGTTACCGTCTGCGACGCCAGCCTGGAAAACCTTTCCAGGACCAAGGCAAAGGCAAAGGGACCCCTCGAGATCCGCACCGATGTGGATTTCGCCTCGCCCGATTCCATCACCCAGGCCGTCCGCGGGCAGGATCTCGTCATCGGCGCCGTTCCCGGCTTTCTCGGCTACGCGATGCTCGGGGCCGTCATCCGGGCGGGAGTGAACATGTCCGACATCTCCTTCATGGGAGAGGATTACAGGGAATGGGACGCCGAGGCGAAAAAGGCGGGCGTCACCACCTTCGAGGATGTCGGCGTGGCCCCCGGGGCCTCCAGCATCCTGATCGGCTACGCCTGCGAGCAGCTGGACCGCGTGGACGACGTCACCTACTCCGTCACCGGCCTTCCCACCAGGCCGGAACCCCCGTTCAACTACAAGCTCGTCTTTTCTCCCGACGACCTGATCGAGGAGTACGTCCGTCCTGCCCGGATGAAGCGCGACGGCAAGATCGTCACCGTCCCGGCGCTTTCCGGCTGCCGGATCATGAAGTTCGACATTCCCGGCATCCCGCTTCCTGAGATGGAAGGATTCTTCACCGACGGCTGCCGGACCCTGCTGGACACGATCCCCTCCCCGAACGTGACGGAATACACCCTCC
>JAJUIT010000038.1 GCA_029267465.1 Synergistaceae bacterium | reverse complement strand
GTCCCTACGCAGGATTCTCCCGAACCTCCGGCGAAAAAGGGCGTTCACAGGTGATGGAAACCCGCGACCTCCACTTTTTTCTCCCGGCAGATTTCCTCGACCGCTTCTTCGTTCTCGCAGGGGTAGGTACAGGCCAGCCCGCAGCTCGCGGACAGCTCCCGCGGCACGGGAACGATCCTTGCGGAAAGCCCATGGGCTCTGCAGGCCTTCTCGAAAAGCAGCGCCATATGGGTGGTGTCGAAGGTCGCGAGACATTCCATTTCCAAAAACCTCCGGTCAGGGGGATGGGATTGTTACGTAATTATACCTAGACTTCGGGGGTCCGTGAGAGTAGAATCTATGCCCGTAGTCCGGAAAAATTCAAAGGAGGGTGTCTGATGGTTTCGAGCAAAAAAGCGGTCCTTTTGGCAGTTCTCTCGGCTTTCATCCTGACGATCGTCGCCGGTGTCGCCCTGGCTGAAGAAAAAATCGGCGTGATCGAGCCGCAGAAGGTTCTCTTCCAGCACCCGAAGATGGCGCAGGTTCAAAAGCAGGTGCAGGCTGTCGTTCAGAAGAAGCAGGAAGAGGCAAAAGCGGCCATCGACAAGGAGCAGGACAACAAGAAGAAGGCCGAGATCTACCAGACGAAGCGGAACGAGGCGGCGACCGAAGAGCAGAAGCTGATGGCACCTCTCTTCAAGGATATCGATCTTGCGATCCGTTCGGTGGCGAAGGCCAAGGGGCTCACAATCGTCCTCGACAAGGCCCAGGTTTTCATGGGCGGGATCGACATCACCGACGATGTGATTCAGGAACTGAAAAAGAAATTCTCAAACTAGAAGAGTAACCCGGAAGCGGACAAGGCGAAAGAGGCGGTCTTTAAGACCGCCTCTTTCGCCTTGTCCATGCAGGTGCGCTTCAACATCATTCGGTCAGTGGGCTTTTTTCCCGGTCCCGAGGTAAGCTGCCTGGATTTCGGGGTTATGGAGAAGCTCTTTGGCATCTCCCTCCATCACCAGCTGCCCGGTTTGCATGACATACCCCCGGTGAGAAAGCAGCAGTGCCTGCCTCGCGTTCTGTTCGACCAGAAGGATCGTCACGCCTTCCTCGTTGATTCTCTTCAGTTCTTTAAAAATGTCCTTGATGATGATCGGGGCAAGCCCAAGCGACGGTTCGTCAAGAAGGAGCAGCCTGGGGCTGGCCATCAACGCGCGACCGATCGCGAGCATTTGTTGCTCTCCTCCTGATAGGGTGCCCGCGTACTGCGAACGCCTTTCCCGGAGGCGCGGGAAGAGAGTGTAAACCCACTCGAGGTCCTTCTTGACCTTCTCCTTGTCGTTGACGGGGAACGATCCCATCATGAGGTTCTCGTAAACGGTCAGCGGTGCGAAGACTTTCCTACCCTCCGGGGAAAGGGAAAGCCCTTTCGTCACGACTTGGAAGCTTTGCCCTTCCAGGGGCTTCCCTTCAAAGAGGATCTTTCCGCTTTGCTTTTTCACGTTGCCCATGATGGCGTTCATGAGCGTGGATTTCCCTGCACCGTTCGAGCCGATTACGCAGACGATTTCACCGGGATACACGTCCAGGTTGAAGCCCCTGAGGGCTTTGATCGCTCCGTAGGAAACGTGCAGATCTCTCACCGAGAGGAGCGGCTGTTTTTGGTTCTGGGCTTCGGTCATGCTTCCAACACCTCCTCGCCGAGGTAGGCCTTGAGGATTTCGGGGTGGTTCTGGATATGGTCAGGATCACCCTCAGCGATTTTGGCGCCGAAATTCATGCAGATGATGTGCGGGCAGATCTCCATAACCAGTTCCATGTGGTGTTCAATGACGAGGATGGTCAGGTCGAAATCGCGATGAATGGTTGTGATCAGGCCGTTCAGGTCCTGCACCTCATCGGGGTTCATCCCCGCGGCGGGTTCGTCCAGGAGGAGAAGGCGCGGCTGCAGCGAGAGTGCCCGGGCGATCTCCAGGCGACGCTGGTGCCCGTAGGGGAGAGTTCCGGCTGCCTGCTCAGCAAGAGCATCTAGCCCGACCCGCTCAAGCAGGGCCATGCTTTGATCGCGGATCGTCCTCTCCAGGGATTTCCAGCGGCCCAGGTGAGTGGTCGCTTCGAAGAAACCATACTGATAGTGCTGCTGGCATGCCGTCATCACATTCTCGAGAACGGTCGATCTCGGGAAAAGCCTCAGGTTCTGGAAGGTCCGCGCGATCCCTTTCCGGATCACCTCGTAGGTCTTGTAGGGAGTGATGTCCTCTCCGCAGAAAAGGATACTCCCGCTGTAGACATCATAGACTCCCGTGATCAGGTTGAAAATCGTGGTCTTCCCCGCCCCGTTCGGGCCGATCAGTCCCGCAAGCTCCCCTTTTTCGAGTGAGAAGCTCATGTCCTGGACAGCATGAACGCCTCCAAAGTATTTGTTGACGTGATCCAGCTTGAGGACGGTTTCGCTCATCGCCCTTCACCCCCCTCCGCGGTCCTGGGTAGACGATCTTTCCGGTTGAAAAGGGAGCGGATGAAGCGGGGGCCCAATTCGTTCTGCCCCATGATTCCCTCTGGTCGGACCACCATGATGATGACCATGACGGCGCCGTAAATCAGCATCCTGTACTGGGAGATCGGCCTGAATAGTTCCGTTACCAGGGTGATGACGGCGGTACCGATGAGGCTCCCGCTTAAAGAACCGAGTCCGCCGAAAACGACGACCGCGGTCAGCTCGGTGGATTTATTGAGGTCGAACATGACCGGCTGAATGAAGGTCAAAAAACCAGCCATCAGGGCCCCGGCCACGCCACAGTAGAACGCGGAGATGGAAAGACTCAAAACGCGGTAGCGGGCCGTGTTGAACCCGAGAAGAGACGCTGCCACGTAGTCATCCCGGCAGGCTTTGAAGGCCCTGCCGAAATTGCTTTGGATCAGGAAGAACATCAGGAGGGCCATGATCACGAAAAAAATGACAGCGACCGGCAGGTTCGTGTAGTTGTCGATTCCGGGATATCCCCTGGCCCCGCGCGTGAAGGACTGCCAGTTTTCCAGGATAAGGCGGATGGACTCTCCGAGGCCAATGGAGGCAATGGCGTAATAGTCGCCCATCAGGCGCAGGGTCGGGACGCCGATCAAATAGGCGACCACCATCGCGATGATCCCTCCCGCAAGGATCGCCGGGAACCAATGAATCCCGTACCGGACCGTCATGATGGCTGCCGAGTAGGCGCCAATGGCCATGTAGCCGGCATGGCCGAGGGTGAAGACCCCCGTGAAACCCGTCAGAAGGGAAACGCCCATGGCGGCGATTCCGTTGATGAAAAGAAGAATGATGATCCCTTCAACATAGCCAGACATGGGATGGCCTCCTACACCTTTTCGCTGACCTGTTTCCCCAGAAGGCCGGAAGGCCTCCAGAGAAGCGTCAGAACCAGCATGCCAAACACAACCAGATCCCGCATCTGGCTTGAGATGAAGCCCGCCGTGAGCATTTCAGCCAGGCCGAGGATCAAGCTACCGAGGACGGCTCCGGGAAGGCTTCCCAACCCTCCGATGACCGCGGCTACAAAAGCCTTGATCGTGATGAAGCCCAGCTGTGGGTAGAGCGTGTACCGAACGGACAAAAAGATGCCTCCTACCGCGGCGAGTAACCCGGCGACGAAGAAGACGATCGAAATGAGCCGGTTCACGTTTACGCCCATCAATCCGGAGGTGCGCAGGTCATAGGAGGCGGCCCGGATTGCAAGGCCCCATTTCGTCTTGCTAAGGAAGATCTGAAGTGCCGCTAGGAAGAGGACTGCCATTCCCAGTGAGAGGAGATCGAAGGCGCTGGTTGTCGCAAGCCCGAAGAAATTGACCGGGTCCGTCGGGATGACGGGGGGAAGGGCCCTGAAACGGCCTCCGACGGTGACGACGAAGATGTTTTCTATCACGATGCTCATGCCCATGGAGGCGATCAAGAGGTAAAGGGTGACATTGGTCCGTTCGCGAATTGGTTTGTAGGCGAGCCGTTCAACCAGGATTGCCACCACGCCGGCGCCGACCATGGCCAAAAGGCCTGATAGCCAGATGTTGTGTCCCATTGCGGCCAGAGTGTAATAACAAATATAGCCCCCGATGACAAGAAAGCCGCCGTGAGCGAAGTTGGAGAAGAGGAGAATCGAGTAAACCAGCGAATAGCCGACGGCGATCAATGCGTAGACCGATCCAAGGGAAAGGCCGTTGATGATCTGTTGTATCAATGTGTCCAAGTGGCCAACACCTCACTTGCCGAACAGGATATCCCTCAGGTCAAGGAATTCAAGAAGCATGCGGTACAGAACCCTGTCAGAGAATTGCGAAGGCGGACGCGGACTACCGCGCCCGCCTTCGCAAGGATTCGGTTTCTGGAGAATTACTTGGGCTGAACCTTCGTGTAGAAGACCGCCTTGCCACCCTTTGCAAGAAGGACGACGGCCGTCTTGTTCATCGGGTTGTGGGTTTTCGGGTCGATGGACATGACGGCATGGTGCAGCTTCACGTCCTTCGTTTTCTCCAGGGCATCGCGAATGGCGGTGCTGTCCACCTTGCCGGCGCGCTTGATCGCGTCGGCAAGCCAGTAGACGGAGTCATAGGCGAGAACACCGTTGACGAATTCCTTGCACTCGTCGTTGTATTTCTTCTTGTAGGAAGCGAAGAAAGGCTTCATGGCGGGGTCGGCCGGGTCAACGTGGTTGATCCAGTAGCTTCCCTCCATGGAAGGCCCGGCGATTTCCCACATAAAGTCGCCGTAACCGTCGCCTCCAATGAACACGATGTCCTTCATGCCGAGCTCGCGAGCCTGCTTCATGATCAGGGCCATTTCCTTGCCCATGTTCGGAAGGACAAGGACCTCGGCCTTGCTGTCGCGGATGGTTGTCAGCTGGGCACGGAAGTCCACGTCGGTCCCGGCGCGGAAGCCCTGGTCGGCGACAACGCTACCGCCGTATTTCTTGAAGTACTGGATGAAGAAGTCACGCAGTCCCTGGGAGTAATCGCTTCCGACGTCATAGAGGACGGCGGCCTTCATCTTCTTGAGGTTCTTCGCGGTGAAGTAGGCAATGACCTGCCCCTGGTAGGGATCGGTGAAGCAGATGCGGAACATGTAAGGGTTCAGCTTGCCTTCCGGGGTCACCGTGACGTTCAGGTTTGTGGAAACGGTCCCGATCTGGGGAATCCTGTACTTCGTGGAGAGGGGGGCAGTGGCGATGTTGATCCCGCTTCCGTTGGCTCCGATGACAGCGACCACCTTGTCATTCTCGGCCATTCGGCGGAAAGCGTTCACCGCGTCCTCGGGACGGGTGCGGAAGTCGTAGGGGACAAGCTCGAGCTTCTTTCCGAGCACGCCTCCCTTGGCGTTGATTTCGTCAACTGCGAGTTTTGCCGAGTTTAATTCTGTCTGTCCGTAAGCAGCCCAGTCACCTGTGAGGGCGGCCAGGTACCCGACCTTGATCGTGTCCGCGGCCATGGCCGAACCTGCGAACGCGACCGCCAGCGCAAGTGCAACCAGCAGCAGTCCCAACTTCCTCAAAACCAACCACCTCCAATGATTGTTTGGAACTTTCAAACGCGCATCGATTCTATCACAAAACCTCCGGGCGATGGATGTTTCAGGACTGTGCCCCCACTGATGTATAAGTTCCCAGCTGGTACAATGAACCTGTCTGAAGGGAGGATCAGGATGAAGCTTTTGATTACGGATATAGACGGGACGTTGACGGATGGAAACCGCGTCCCGGAAGAGGTGGTGGAAGCCTGCGGGCGATTGAGAGCCAGAGGATGGCGGCTCATGATCGCCACAGGCAGGATCTGGGCTTCGGCAAGGCCATTCGCGGAAGCGATTGGCTCTGACCTCCCCGCGATCGTGTATGACGGGGCGAGGGTGCTGCAGGAAGGGGGATCGGCCCTCTTCCCCTGCAGGGAGTGGAAGATCCCGAATCGGACAGCGGATCGGGTCCTGTCGCTTGGATGGGACTCTTCCCTGCTGATCCAGGCGTACGGGGATGAAGAGGTCACCTGCAGACCTAGCGACGAGGTTACACAACGCTTCTTTCGAGGGCTTCGCGTGCCGGTCAAGCCGGATCTGAAAGACCCTCGACTTGACTTTGACCCTTACCGGATCATCTTTTACGGCGACCCCAAGGAAGCGCGGACCCTGGGAGAAAGGATCAGGGAAATCCTGGCCTCGAAGGTAGAAGTGACCCTGGCGGGAGAAGGCTTTCTGGACATTTTGCCCGCGGGGGTTTCAAAAGGCTCGGCATTCAGGGCCTATCGGACAGCCGCCGGGCTCAGGCCCGAAGCGGTTGTCGCTGCGGGCGATCACCTGAATGACATCGACCTTCTCCTTGAGGCCGACTTGGCCGTCACGTTCGAGGACGCCCCGCTGGAAGTGAGGGCTGCAAGTCATCTGGTCCTGCCCCCAGCGTCCTGCATGGGGTTTCTTGAGCTTTGCCGTTTCCTGGAAATGGACGAATCAACCCGGTTTTTTTCGAACTTCGGAAGAAAACAAAAGAGGGGTTGCCCGATCTTTCTTCCGGGGCAACCACCCGAAACCAAACGGGAGGTGTGAAGATGTCGGCAGTCAAGGGATGGCAGGTCGAACGGATGGAGATCCCGGAGGGGTGCAACATCATCCTGGGGCAGAGTCACTTCATCAAGACGGTGGAAGATCTTTTCGAGGCGCTGGTCACGTCCTCCCCGAGTCTGCAGTTCGGAATTGCCTTTTGCGAGGCTTCCGAACCTTGCCTAATCCGCCGTGACGGAAACTGCCCGGACCTGGTCGAGGCCGCGGTGAGAAACGCCCGAGTGCTCTCCGCCGGACATGCGTTCGTCGTTCTCATTCGCAACGGGTATCCGATCAACGTGCTTAACCGCATCAAGGAGGTCCAGGAAGTCTGCAGAATTTTCGCGGCCACGGCGAACCCTCTTGAAGTCCTGGTCTTCGAAACAGAACAGGGCCGCGGAATTGCAGGGGTTGTGGACGGTTTCTCCTCGAGGGGAGTGGAAGAGGAAAGCCACGTCGAGGCCCGGAAAAACCTTCTGAGGAACATCATCGGCTACAAGCGTTAGTCGAAAAGCGCGTGAAAGGTTCAATCAGGGGACGGCTGCCCGGAGGCCGTCCCTTTTCTTTTCCAGCCCAGAAGGCAACAGATGGCAGAACCGAGAAGGCCGGAAAAAAGCGGGTTTCCGGGAAGGCGCGTCAGCGGCCAGGAAAGGGTAAGCACCAGCCCCGACAGAGAAGAAAGGAAGGCCCAGCCGGCGGAGAGTCGCCCCGGGGCGAGTAGGGCGATCGAAAAGGGAAGAAAGGTCCCCGCGCCCCTCAGTCCCATGCTCAGGTAACTCCAGGAGAGGATGAGGGACCCGGGTGCCAGGAGGGCCAGAAAGGCGGCAACACAAACCAGAGCAAGCAGGGTCAGGCGGCTGGTCAGGAGTCGCCCCGGCTCTTTTCGCCTGAGAGCGTATGGGAGATCGCGAACCAGGTTCGTGGCGATACCAAGACAAAGCCCCGCAGCGGTTCCGATGATCGTGATGGCGATCCCGCTCCAGAGGACCCCGGCGACAAAGGGGGAGAAGTGCTGGGCAAGAAACTTCGGCAGGACCTGGGAGGCGACGAGCCCCGGCTGCCGGACCCTCATGCCGAGTCCTACCCAAATGGCAAAAAGTCCGAGAGGCGGCATCAGGGCCGCGGAAAGAAGGGCGCCCTTCCGGGCGGTTTCTTCGCTGGAGGCCGAAAAAACGGCCTGGATGTAGATCTGGGTGGTCATGACTCCGACCAGAAGGGAAAGGCCTGCGTTCAAATCGACCCCTAGTCCCCTGCCGAAAAGGTTGAACCACGGATGGAAGGGCAAGGCGTTCCAGAGCGGGGGTAGATTCCTCCCCTCCATTGCGGTGACGGCGGCGCAAACCGCCAGCACGAAATAAAGAAAAGCAATTTTGGCTTTTCCCAGGACCCCATAGCTTTTCAATCCGCCGAGAAGGATGAACCCTAGGACGGCCAGTGAGACCACTCCTGCGGCAACCGTGTCCGGGATGGGCCAGATTCCCTGAATCATGGCCAGGCCCGCCAGGAACTGGGCCACTACAGAAACGAAGGTGCCGAGTGTCGAGGCGGCCAGGGCGACGATTCCGGTTTTCCTCCCATACTCTCGGGCAAGGAATTCCGGGATGGTCGTTAGTCCCGTTCGCCTCAGGGGGCGCGCAAACCAGAGCCCCAGGATCAGGCATCCGATTCCTCCTCCCAGGGTGAACCACCAGGCCGATAGTCCCCAACGGTACGCCATTTCGACGGTTCCGACCGTGCTAGCCCCTCCCACGAGGGCACCGAGAAGGATCCCGCTGACCTCGAGAGTGCCGGCGCTGCGTCCTGCCAGGACGTAGTCCGCGACCGAGCGGATTCCCCTGCCTGAAAGGGTTCCCAAAAGAACAAAGGCGAGAAGAATGATGGCGGCTCCCATACCGAAGGCAACCAAGGCGCTCGTTCCTTTCGTTTCGAATCTGCCGATGTCGGGGAATTCGGCCCCGCTGACGGATCGTGGGCATTATGTTATTTTTATCACAGAGAACACCATGCTGATGCAGACCGGGGAGGTCGGACTTCTTGAATCTGAGGCAAATCGCAGCTTGTATCGGAGCGGAGATCCTTCACGGAGAACCCCTGCTCGAGAAGGTCGAGATCGAGAGAGCCTACGCATCGGACCTGATGAGTGACGTGTTGGCGTTTGCCAGCCCGGGGACACTCCTTCTGACCGGATTGACCAACGTTCAGATCATCCGGACGGCCCAGATGATGGATATTCCAGCCGTGGTCTTCGTGAGGGGCAAAAGACCTCAGGAAGAGGCGGTGAACCTGGCCAGGTCGGTCGGCATGCCGCTTCTGGTTTCCTCGAAAAGCATGTACGAAACATG
Organism: Synergistaceae bacterium; assembly: GCA_029267465.1. Classification (GTDB taxonomy): domain Bacteria; phylum Synergistota; class Synergistia; order Synergistales; family 79-D21; genus 79-D21. The sequence continues at coordinate 8,286 of JAJUIT010000038.1, read as the reverse complement.
CGGCCTGCTTTACGCGGCCGGCCTGTCTCCCTGCGTCATCCCCCACCGGGAGGCATAGCGTGTGGATAGCCGTTATGAAGTGGAGTTTCCGGTAAGGGGGGACGATTTCCTTGCAGCGGGAGAAGCCTCCAACCAAATCAAGGAAACGCTAGTCATGCTGGGGGTCCCCTCTGCCATTTCCAGGAGGGCATCGGTCATTACCTACGAGGCGGAAATGAACCTCGTGATCCATGCGGGGGGCGGTATCCTGCGGGCGATCATCACCCCGGAAAGGTTGACGATCGTGGCGACCGACCTGGGCCCGGGCATTCCAGACCTTGCCTTGGCCATGAAAGAAGGGTTTTCAACCGCCTCCGACCGGGTACGCGAGATGGGATTCGGGGCTGGAATGGGACTGCCGAACATCAAGCGCAATGCGGATGTCCTGGAGATCGACACGGAGGTCGGAAGGGGAACCACCTTGACTGCAACGGTTTTTTTCGGTCGGCAAGACGCACGGGAGGGGTAGGGGATGGAAACCGGGGTCAAGATCGTCGAAGGAAGCTGCAAAGGATGCGTCAACTGCATCAAGTCCTGTCCAACCGAAGCCCTGAGGGTCATCGAGGGAAAGGTGAACATTCTCCCCGAACTTTGCATTGACTGCGGGGAGTGCCTCCGAACCTGTCGGGAGAAGGCCCTCGCCCTCGACGAAGACGATTGGGATCTCCTCAAAAGCCACGGTCCGGTGACGCTCATGGCCGACCCCACCTTCTGCGCCCAGTTTTCCCATTATTGGAGCCTGCCCCTGATTCGGGAAGCTTTGGCCTCCCTCGAAATGCAGGACCTTTTCGACCAGGCCTCCGTCGCCTTCGACCTTGCCGCCCTGGCTACCGCCAACCAGCTGCAGGAGGCGTCCAGGGAGAGCCTTCCCCTCATTTCGATCTATTGCCCGGCGGTTGTGCGACTGATCCAGGTCCGCTTCCCGGAGCTGCTCCACCGGCTTGTGAAAACGGAAACCCCCCTGGAAACGGGAACCCTTCTCTGGAGAAGGGAAAACGAGTCGAAAAGCGGCGTCGTTCTGGTGACCCCCTGCAGTGCGAAGGTGATGCTGGTCCGAGGCCCCGTGGGAAGGACTAGAAGCACGATGGACCACGTCGTTTCGGTGAAGCGGCTGGCGAGGGACCTGCTTGCCGCCGGCCCCAAGGTGGAAGGCAAATCAGCCGCCCCCGTCGGAAGCCGCTGGCTAGCCTGGGCACTGCGGGGAGGCGAAAGCCGGCATGTCCGGGCGTTTTCCGAAAGGAAGCTGACGACGATGGCCGTGTCCGGGCTCAGGAACACAATTGACCTGTTGCAGGACCTGGAACTCGGAAGACTGAAAGGAGTGGATTTCGTGGAGTGCCGGGTTTGCGATCTAGGTTGCATCGGGGGGATCGGGAACGCGGAATCCCGGTTCCTTTCCGAGCTGAGACTTTCCCGGCAGCCCATCGAATGGAAGGTCTCGGCAAAGGAGCATGCTGCACTCCAGGAACTCTACGAAACCGGAATCTGGAAGCTGGAGCAGCCCATCCAGCCCAGGCCCAGGCCTTCTTTAGCGGATACCCTCGACGAGGCGATGAAGAAATTGAAGGAGATGCAGGCTCTATACGCAGAACTGCCCCATATCGACTGCGGGGCCTGCGGGCGCCCCTCCTGCAGGGCTCTTGCAGAAGACGTGGTGAGAGGCGAGGGAGAGTTGACGGACTGTGTCTTCAAGTTGCGGGAACGGATCTCCCTTCTTGGGGAGGAGATTACCCTTTTAAGCGGCAAACTGCCGCACGCCTTCCACGAAAGGAAGCATGGCAAATGACCGTTTCGTCGGTTATCGAGGCACTCGGGCTGACCGTCCACCACGAAGGGAAGGGGAATTGTCCCGTTTCCCGGGGAGTGGTCGGAGATCTTTTGAGTTTTGTCATGGGCGGGGCGCCGGAAGGTGCCGTCTGGGTGACCCTCCAGACTCACGTCAATATTGCAGCGGTAGCGGTTCTGAAAGACATCCCGCTGATCATCCTTGCTTCGGGGAGGAATCCCGACGAGGAACTTCTCGAGCGGTGCCGTCTGGAAAACATTGGTCTTGCTGTAGCTTCCGCTTCGCCCTTCGATGTCTGCGGAGCCCTTCACGACTTGGGACTGAAGGGATAACCGGGCGGATGAGACCGGTCCGGGCGGATCTTCATATCCACACCGTCCTTTCTCCGTGCGGCGGCCTTGACATGGGAGCCCCCGAAATCGTTGCCCGTGCCCTGAAATGCGGACTCGAGGTGGTCGCGGTGACCGACCACAACACGTGTCGAAATGCGGCCGCCGTGATGAAAGCCGCCCGGGGCAAACAACTGGTGGTTTTCCCCGGCCTTGAGGTGCAAAGCTCCGAGGACATCCATGCCGTCGTGCTTTTCGGGACTCTTGAGGAAGCCCTTGATTTTGAAGCCTGGCTTTGGGAAGGATTCCCGAAGGTATTGAACCGGCCGGAACTTTTTGGAGAGCAAATTTTGATTGACGAGGAGAACCGGATTCTCGCCGAGGAACCCATCCTTTTGGTCCAGGGCGCCAGGCGCAGCATCGATGAGATCGTAACCGAGGCCAGGTCCCGAAACGGAGTGGTTTTCCTGAGCCACGTCGACCGAGAGGCGTTCTCCTATCCAGCGGTTCTCGGCCCGATCCCGGTCGACTATCCCGTCGACGCCCTCGAACTGACCTGTTACGCAACGGAAAAAACGGTGGAGAACTGCCGGAAAGCCTGCCCTTCGTTTCCCCTGATCCGGAATTCGGATGCGCACACCCTCTCTCAGATCGAGGCCCGTTGCTCAACGGCCTTCCTCGTGGAGGAACCGGATTTCCAAAATCTTCGGCGGGCGTTCAGGAATGAAGGGGGCTGTCGGGTCCTTGATCCTTGGAAAGTTTAGGAATGAAAAAGGGCAACCCCCTCTCCGGATAGGGTAAAATCGAGAAAAGGAGGTGTCCGCCTTGCTAGAAGAAAAGCCCGAAGAACTCAGCGCCCCTCAGCGGAAGCTGCAGTGCTGGTGCGGACGAAGGATGATCCTGGTGGAATCCTTCCCCGATGATGGAACGTTTCGTTACGCTTGCCCCTTGTTGCTGGCAGGGGACACGAATCACGACCAAATGCTCAGCGAAGAAGAATACATCGAAGAACCGGACGAGAAGCCGTAACGTCCGTTACTCCGGTTTGCGAATGAACCAGAGCGCCGCATTGTGGGTCGCGGCGTCGAAGGAAGAGGGGCTTTCGGGAATGGAGAAGAGGGGCCCCTTCACGGTCATCCCGTAAAGGGGTAGGGCAGCCCCCAGGGTTTGAAGGCGGGCGAGGATGTCCCGGTTAACGGAGAGCGAGACGAAAATGACGGTTGCCTCTGCCCTGTCTGTCGAAGCTCCTGCCACGCCGATCCAGTGGTCGGAAGCGAGAGGAATTTTTTCCAGGTACCGTCCAGGGCCGGCATTTCCGTTCATGTCCTGGATCGTCGTTCCCCTTTTCATCCAGACGGGCCATCTCCCGTAGTCGGCATGATAAAGGACAGCGGCGCTTTTCATCGACCGCATGTCTTCCAGGATCCGGGTCGCTTCGGCCTTGTTCGTCACGGAAAAGGAAACGAGCATCATGACTCCTGCCAGGATGCCGACGAGAAGGAGGACCACCAGGATCTCAACGAGCGTGAGTGCCGTCCGTTTCTTTCGGTTTCTTCCCATTTTCTTTCTTCCCATTTTCTGACCCCGTCTCTTTTTGGATCCGGCCGCTTTTCCTGAAGAATTCATCAAAACCAAGCATACCCGAGAAGCCGTGGCGTCGCAATCGGCCTTCCGGTGCCGCGCCGTTTTTCAGTTTCCAGGGCCGGTGTTAAGATATCGGCATGGGAAATAAGCGGAATCCTCGAGTCGAACTGCGGGAAGGTCCGGTGGAACACCCGCTGCTGGAAGATCTCTTCAAAGCCAGGGGACTGCTTCCGGCGGGCCTAATACGTCCGCCTGAGGGAGAATTGCCCCGTCAGGAAAAGCCCCTGCGCCAGCCCGATTATTCAAAAGTCGACCGGATCGTGCTGCGATACGAAAGGAAGGGGCACGGGGGGAAAGCGGTGACCCGTGTCGAGGGGTTGTCTTTCGCGGAGGGCGTCCTTGAGGAACTGGCCCGGGAACTCAAAAAAGCGATGGGGTGCGGAGCCTGGGTTGAGGGGAACGAGATTTTACTGCAGGGCGACCTGTCCGAAAGGTTACAAGCATGGTTTCAGAAGAAGGGGGTAAAGCGCGTGGTCATCTCAAAAACGGGTGGATTCAGCAAATGAGCTTTCGGGCTTTCCGGGAAGAAGACCTGGCTGCGCTCGTCAATGAAGTGCGACCCCTCGCATCGGAAGGGAAAGTCGCGACCTATATCCCCGAGCTGGCTCGGGGAAACCCCGAAGCCCTGGCGGTTGCAGCGGTGGACGGGAACGGATCGGAAGTTGCCGCCGGTGACAGGGATCTTCGGTTTACCATGCAGTCCATCTCGAAAGTCGTTTCGCTTTCTGTCGCCCTATCGGAGTTCGGCGAAAAGGCGGTCTTCAGCAGGGTGGGGATGGATCCCACCGCTGATCCCTTCAACTCCGTCATGCGCCTGGAGATGGTTCGTCCGCATCGTCCGCAGAACCCCCTCATCAACGCCGGGGCGATCGTCGTTGACTCCATGCTTCTCGCCAGGGGACCGGTGGAAGCCTTCCATTCCATCCGGGAAATGGCGAGGCGCATGACGGGCAACCCCCATCTCCGGGAAAACGAGGCGGTCTATCTTTCTGAGAAACGAACGGGAGACCGCAATCGTTCTCTGGCGTACTTCCTGAAGAGTGTCAAAACGATCCGCGGAGATGTGGAAGAGATCCTGGATGTCTATTTCAGGCAGTGCAGCCTTGAAGTGACGGTTTCGGACCTTGCCGTGCTTGCCGGGACCCTCGCCTTCGATGGGAAAAATCCGCTGACCGGGGAAAAGGTGCTTCCCGGGAAGATCTGCCGTGTCCTTAGAGCGCTAATGGCCACGTGCGGTCTTTACGACGGTTCAGGCGAGTTCGCGGTCAGGGTCGGTATTCCGGCCAAAAGCGGGGTCGGAGGAGGCATCGTGGCCGCAGTCCCCGGCGTCATGGGGATTGCAGTTTGCGGGCCCGCCCTGGATCACCAGGGGAATTCCATCGCAGGCATTGCGCTTTTGGAGCGTCTTTCCGATCGGTTCGGCCTGAGGGTTCTCTAGGCCCCGTTGCACGTGAAAAAACCCGGCTGGGAGGGGAAGACCGACCCAGCCGGGGCCTGTGTGCGCCTAGTCGATTTTACGGTAGGCTTGCTTTTTTGCCCCGCAGATGGGGCAGGTATCCGGTGCCTCCCCTTCCGCGATGTGTCCGCAAACGGTGCAAAGGAAAAGGTCGATCGTTTCTCCGCTGTGGAGGGTCTGCAGGGCCTTCTCGTAGAGGCGCGCATGAACGGCCTCCGCTTTCCCGACCAGGTCCAGTTTCCTCGCTATGGGCTCGGCTCCCTCCTGCTTCGCATTCTCGACGAATTCAGGGTACATCTTGGTGAACTCGTACGTTTCCCCTTCAATGGCTGTCCTGAGGTTTTCTTCCGTGGTGCGGATCATTCCCAGCGCCTTGAGATGGTCGGTCGCATGGATCGTTTCCGCTTCGGCAGCGGCCCTGAACAGCTTTGCGGCCTGATGAAAACCTTCCGCCTCCGCCTGGCGCGCGAAGGCGAGATACTTGCGGTTAGCCATCGATTCCCCGGCAAAAGCTTCCTTGAGGTTTTCCTCCGTCTTCTTCATCTGAGCAACATCCCTCCTGTTTTCAAATTGTAATAATTATAAATAAACTAGACCGTGGATGCAATGCGAAAAAAGCAGATTCTCACCGAGAGGCCATCTCCAGGGAACGCAGGAGGAGTTCAAGGTCCTCATCCTTGCCTTGCAGGGGAAGGGGCAGGCCAATAGTCCTCTCGCCGAGAGCATAGGCGGAAGGGCAGGAGAATCGAAGGGCTGGGTTGAGGCGCCAGAGGGAAGGGCATTCATATCCGGATTTGCGTAGAACAAAACGGATCCGGTTTGCATCGAAAGCGACCCGGACAGGCAGGACAAGGGGCGCGGCATCCTCTCCTACGGAGCGGAAAAGAGGGCGGATTCCGCAGCTTTCGTAAGCCGGTCGGGCCAGGTATTCCAGGATGAGTTTTCCGAAACCCCTTCTTCGGCGGGCTTCCCCCTGAAAATTCTCCGCGTTCAGCTTTTCCCAAGAAGCCGAAGAGGGACGGCGGGGGAGCGATGGAAAGGAAGCTTCCAAATCCGCTTCAGCCTCTTCCAGGCGGGAAAGCCCTTTTTCAAAGTCCCCCTTCTGTAGACACTCAAAAGCCTGCTGTCGTTTTTCCGCGATTCGGGAGTCAGCCGGAGCCAGATCGGAGCAAACCGGAAACCTGGAAACGAGGGCTCCCCCATCCGGGACCTGGAAGAATTTTCGAAAACTGAAAATCGCAAAATCCGCTTCAAACCCGACGTTTCTGCTCAGCGAGGCGCCCGCGCAATCTTCGACTAGAAAAGGGCGGTTTTCGGGGGACCTCGCGCGGAACCAGCCAAGGGCCCCTTGATTCGGGAATCCGAAGTAATGGATGATCAGCAAGAGATCGCCCCGGGAAGGGCCGGAACTGGGAAAAACCGGTTTAAAACCTGCACTGTTTTCATAGAATCGAAGGCGGATCCCGCTTTTCCTGAAAACCGCAGGAAGAGAGGGACAGGAATAGGCAGGTAGCCATGCCGTACCAGAAAAACCGTTTCGGGCTAGGTGCCGAAGGGCAAGAACCAGTGCGGACCGCCCGCTGTCCGTCGGGATGACGACCCTGCCGACGCTCTCATATGAACCGAGAAACGGGTCGACTCCCTCTTTCCTGTGAACGAGTTTGGACGTTTCGTCTCTCATGGAGATATCATAGCTCTCATGGGGCCCTGTGCACGAAAGGGGTCGATCTCCCGGATGGAAAAGCCCTTTGACCGGATTGCGCCTTACTACAACCGATGGATTGGCCGGTTCATGTCCGCTCGGATGGATCGGATGGCCGAGATGCTCGCTTGTTCCCCCGATGAAACCGTCCTGGATCTAGGAGGAGGGACGGGGCTTTTTGCCCGGAGGTTGGTGGACCGCTGCGGGGAAATTCACCTGCTGGACGAAAGCTTGAGAATGATCGAACAGGGGGCCTGCGGGAAAATCCGCGCGCGTCACGGAGACGCAACGGACACCGGGTATCCGGAACGCTCCTTTGACTGGGTCGTCCTTTCGGACGTCATTCACCATATCCGGGAACAAGATCTTCTTTTTCTGGAGGTCGCCCGGCTTCTAAAGCCCGGCGGGAGACTTCTGGTCAACGAGATCGACCGGGAGAAACCTTTGGGGCGAATCGTTGGAAAGCTGGAGGGCCTTGTCTTTTCTCCGGTCTATCACATCGGCTTTAAGGAACTTTCCGACTCCCTTCATCGCTACGGGTTCACCCTCAGGCAACTGGTTCAGGACGCCTGGAGTTTCATTGTATTATGGGAAAAATCCGGGGGCTAATCTTTGGCGCTACGGTGGCGTCTCGACAATTCCCCCAGGATATCCGTGGGCTTGAGATCCAGGGAAATCAAAGCGACGAGCAAGTGGTACAAGAGGTCCGCGGCTTCGTAGCGAGTGCCTTCCCGATCCTTCAATGCAACTGCCAGAGCGGTTTCAACGCCTTCCTCGCCCACCTTCTGGGCGATGCGGGAAGATCCTTCCTGAAGCAGGCGAGCGGTGTAGCTCTCTTCCGCCGGGGCGTGGCGCCTTTCCAGAAGGGATCTCCACAGCCGCCCCCAGAAGGTGCAAAAGGTTCCGCTCTCACCCCAGAGAGACCTGTGGAAGCAAGTCCGATGGCCTGTGTGACAGGCTGGACCTGCAGGGTCGGCGAGAGCGAGCAGGGTATCTCCATCGCAGTCGATTTTCATTTCCACGACCCGCATGGTGTTGCCGCTCGTTTCCCCCTTTTTCCAAAGGCGGTTCCGGGAACGGCTGAAAAGGGTCAATTCCCCGGACCGCTCCGTTTCCTCCAGGGCTTCCCTGTTGGCCCAGGCCACCATGAGCACTTCACCCGATACGCAATCCTGAACGACGACCGGCACCAGGCCGGCCGAATCGAAACGGATCTGATCCAGGATGCTCATCTTGATTTTTCCTCCTCTCTTCCGATTCGAACGGGAACGTGCCATTTCGCCAGTTCCAGCTTGACTTCCCGGATCGAGAGAACCCCATAGTGAAAAAT
>JAJUIT010000070.1 GCA_029267465.1 Synergistaceae bacterium | reverse complement strand
GCTTGTGGAACAGATGGTCCAGGAAGCCCTTGAAATCGCTTCCCGCGGGTACGTCATCCAAACCGGGAGGATCGTCCAGGAAGGCTCGGCGAAAGATCTCCTGGAGTCAGAGGCGGTCCGCAAAGCCTACATGGGGCTTTAAGGACCCGCCGCCAAACCAGCCAAAAAGGCAGGCTCCCTTTTTCGGGAAGCCTGCCTTTTCCATGGATGCAGATCTGCCGATCTGCTGGTATCCTAAAACCAAACCGGGAAGATCGGATTGGAGGGATTATGCCTTGAATTCTGTTAAAAAATGGGTCCTGGCTCTCCTGGCAGCCTTCCTTCTTGGCTTGCCGGCAGGGGCTTGGGCCTCCGAAACAAAGGAACAGGCAAAATGGTCTCCTAAACCCTCCGAACGTTGGCTTGAAGTGGTGAAAAAAGAACGGCGTCTCTACCTCCGGCAGGGCGACAGGATCCTGAAAGTGTACCGCGTGGCAATCGGAAGCGGCACAGGCATAAAGAAGAGTCCGATCGACAAGATCACGCCTGTCGGAGTTTTCACGATCCGGCGCATCGCGGACGCCCGCAACTGGGTATTCGACCCGAAGGTTTTCAACGAACCCGGAGAACCTCAGAAAGACGTCTACGGAAAGTGGGCCATCAGCTTCAAGAACCCCTGGAATCTGGCCATCCATGGGACGAACGCCCCGTGGTCGATCGGGAAGGCAGTCACCCATGGATGCATCCGGCTAAGAAACGAGGACATCGAGGAGCTGATCAAGCACGTAAAGCCCGGGATGAAGCTTGTCATCCGGGAGAAGCCTCTTGCCGGCAAAGACTCGAGGAAAGCGCTGCAAGAAAAGCAAGCAAAGGGTAAGGACCTTCCCTCAAAGTCCCAGCAAATTGCCCTGCCTCCTGAGGAAACGAAATCGGGGGATGCTGCGGGCACGATTCCCTCTTCGGCGGATGTCCAGGCACCCGAGGACGCCGGTTCTGGAACCTTCGGCACCCCGCAGGAGGAAGAATCCACCTCCTAGACTTCACAGGCCGGTTTCAGGAAACTCCTCTTCACGGTTAAATTCGACTGCCTGCGATCCGGCGGAGACGTTCCCATGCCTCGCCGGGAAGCCCCCAACGCGGGGTTTCGCTCATGAAAGAAAGCGGGTCTCCAAATCCCGCAAGAAAACCGTTCACCCGGGCGGAAGCCGTGGAATCGACCAGGGCCCGCTCGTCAGGAAAAAGCTTTCTGCAAATTTCCATCAGGGGGAAATCGCGCCGCAGGTAGAATTTCTGGTGGTAGTTTTCGGCTCGGGTGAATCCGGTGAAGGGAAGGATCTCCGTAACCACCGGACGGTTTCCTTTGCCCGAATGCCGGTTCCGGCTTTCCTCGGCCTCTTCCCCCTGGGTTTTCGAATGAACGAAGATCAACGAAGCGTACTGGCGCGACCAGGCCTGCCGGGCGGCATCGTGGGATGCCCAGAAAATTTCCAACAGCCGGCCAAAAGAAAGGACTTCCGGATCGAAATCGATCTGCACGGATTCCGTGTGGTCCCCCAGATCGTGATAGGTCGGGTTTGGGGATGTTCCCCCGGCATACCCCACGCGCGTCCGGATCACTCCTTCAAGACTCCCGAACCGGGCATCGGGACCCCAAAATCAGCCCAGTGCAAACGTTGCCGTTTGGAGGCGGTTCTCACCTTGCCCTTCGATCGGCACGCCCCTTCACCTCCTTTTCCTGGCGTCCCCTGTTCTTCCCTTTGGGCACAGCCGCGGAGAAGCCCCGGGGGCAAACGAGGCACCGCGCCCCGAAGCCAATCAGGTCTTTCCTTCCGGCTCTTTCCAGCGCCTCCCGGACAAGATCCGCGTTCTTTGGATCCCGGTATTGTAGAAGAGCCCGCTGGAGCTTCTTCTCATGGAGGCTTTTCGCCACGTAGACCCGTTCTCCTGTGAGCGGGTGAATCCCCGTTGCGTACATGCAGGTAGAAAGGGTACCGGGAGTCGGGATAAAATCCTGGACCTGTTCCGGGTGGATCCCAGTGTCCCGTAGAAACTCGGCCAGTTCGACCGCTTCCTTGAGCCCCGCCCCGGGATGGCTCGACATGAAGTACGGAACCAGGTACTGCTCCTTTCCAAGCCTCCGGTTCACCCGCCTGTACGCTTCTACGAAAGCAAGATACGACTCCTTCCCGCTCTTTCCCATCAGGTCGGTCACTCGTTTCGATATGTGTTCCGGGGCGATCTTGAGCTGCCCGCTCACGTGGTGCTCGCAAAGCTCCGTCAGGAAAGGCTCCAGTCCGCCCAGAAGGAGGTAGTCGTAGCGGATCCCCGAACGGACGAAGACTTTCTTCACCCCGGGCAGCGAACGGATCGCTCTCAGGATGTCCAGGTATTCGGAATGGTCGGCATCCAGTCTCGGACAAGGCTTTGGGCCCAGGCATTCCCTTCCCCGGCAGGTTCCCCGCTCCAGCTGCCCCTCGCAGGAAGGATGGCGGAAGTTCGCGGTCGGCCCCCCAACGTCGTGGATGTATCCCTTGAAATTCGGCAACCTCGTCAGCAAAGCCGCCTCCCTCAACAGCGACTCCTTGCTCCGGGACTGGATGATCCTCCCCTGGTGGAAGGTGATGGCACAAAAGCTGCAGCTTCCGAAACATCCCCTGTGGCTTACCAGGCTGAACTGGACTTCTTGAATGGCCGGGACCCCGCCCTCCGCATCGTAATCGGGGTGCGCGGTCCTGGTAAAGGGAAGCTCGTAGACCGAGTCCAGCTCTTCGGTCGTCAGCGGCCTTGCCGGAGGATTCTGAACAACCCACCTCGATCCGTGGGCCTGCAGCAGGGTCTTCCCCCTGATGGGATCCTGTTCCAGGTAGAAAAGACGGAAAGCCTCGGCGAAGGCCGATTTTGACTTTACCACGGCCTCGAACGCCGGAAGTTCCACCGATTCCTTCCAGACTTCGTCCTTTTCCGATGCCATCCAGCAGGTTCCAGCCACGTCGCGGATATCCCTCGGGTTAATCCCGATGGCCAGTTGGCGGGCGATCTCCACGATCTGCAGTTCCCCCATTCCGAAAACCAGGAGGTCTGCCCCGCTATCCACGAGGACCGATCGCCGGACCGCATCGTCCCAGTAATCGTAGTGAGCGAAACGCCTCAGGCTGGCCTCGATCCCCCCGATGACGACAGTGACGTCGCCCATAACCTGGCGGACCCGGTTGCAATAGACGATGGTTGCCCTTTCGGGCCTTCGCCCCGCCTTGTTCCCGGGGGAATAGCTATCCGTGTGCCGCCGTTTCTTCGCAGCCGTATAGGCGTTCAGCATCGAGTCCAGGTTGCCCGCCGAAACGAGCACGCCCAGGCGCGGGCGTCCCAGGGCCAGAAAGGCCCCTGGGGAACGGTAATCCGGCTGGGCCAGAATCCCGACGCGGTATCCTTCCCTCTCCAGCACCCTGGCAATGACCGCGTGACCGAAACTCGGATGGTCCACGTAGGCGTCACCGCTGACCACCAGGAAATCGAGTTCGTCCCATCCTCGATCTTGCATGTCCTTCCGGGAAACCGGGAGGAAATCCTTTCTATCGATCGGCCTGTTCATAGGAAGATCTTGACGACTTCCACGGCAATCAGAAGGATGATGATCCATTCCAGGATTTCGGCCCGCCTGCTGGTGAACTCCTGGTTCAGCAACTCCACGGTCTCCCTCATCGCGCGCAGCTTCTCGTCCATCCGCATCAACCAGGCTTTCGTCCTGAAAAGCTGGAGGGCCCGGTTGTAGATCTGGGCATAGTACACGTCTTCCGTCACACGGACCGCCGAGGTCAGGTGATCCGTCATGAGCTCCGTCTCCAGGATCAGCTGCATCGCGGTCCTGGCGATCCGGCTCATTTTGCCTGAGAATACCGAGCTCAAGCCCCACCGGGTTTCTCCCAAATCCTTGAACAGTTTTTCCAGGCGGCGGTTCAATAGGTCGTCGTAGTAGCGTGCCTCCAGAAGCTGGACGTTCGCGTATTCCAGGAGAAGCCGCAGGTCCGCGTAATCCCCTTCTTCCACGATGAAGGCATTGTTGTAGTTCAGGATGATCAGGTCGTTCTCGGTGTACGAAAAGGCGTTTTCCAGTGCCAAACGAGCCTGTTGACGGCTCAGGGGCTTTCTCTCCCCGTAAATCAGGCGGATCAAAGCCGGAAGTTCCCGCAGATCGTTTTTCGTGACTGGTTCGGCGGTTTTTCGAACCACGTACAGGGTGTATTCCTCTGAGAAAAGCGGGGGATGCCTCCGATCCACCAGGGGCTCCGCCACGGAATCCATCAGCGTCCGGAGTTCCGTTTCGAAAAGCCGGTCAAGATCCGGCCCCACGCTCATCTGGATCGCCCGTTCCGTCAATTGCTCCAGGCCCAGGTTGCAGAGGGTGGCGGTCGCCCCAAGGGAGATCACCCCGAAATCAAAAAAACGGGCCGACAGAGAAACCTCGAGATGCTCCCCGCCGACGACCCAGGTCTGCGGCCCGAGCTCCACTGCCGCTGGGGGACGGACAAGGTCAATCGACTGGTTGTCGACCCGGACCAGTCCCTGGCGGAAGGGCAGCCTTCCCGAAAACAGGTCGGAAGACAGGCGGTCGAGGCGAATCTCGTCCGCCACGTCATAGAGCCTTAAAAAAACAATATCGGCCGTTTCGATGAACATGATGCCTTCCCCCTTTTCTTCTTTATCAGGATAGCGTTAGGGGCTTTCCTTCGCAAGGTTTCAAATCCGGACCTTGACCTGTCCGACCTCCTTGCCTTAGGATACAGGCGTTCAAAAGGGAGTAGCTAGAAAGGGCGCATCAACAGACTGGCGTTGACATGCCTGGTGCGTCCGTTGGCCGGAAAAGGTCGATTAGCGAGACTTTTGGCGGGGAATGACCCATGCCAAAAGTCTTTTTTTTCATGAGGAGGAATGTGAATGAACCCTCTGTTCCCGGTCTTTCTCGGGCTCAGTCTTTCCATGGATGCGTTCGCCGTTTCTGTTGCCATGCCCTTTTGCGTTTCTTCCCTCACCATGCGCCAGATCTGCCGGGTCGCCGGGGCCTTCGCCTTCTTCCAGGCCCTGATGCCTCTTCTGGGATGGGGACTCGGAAACCTGGCCTCCAGAGTGATCGCCCCGTTCGACCATTGGGTGGCCTTCGTCCTGCTTGGCATCATCGGCGGCAAGATGGTGCTGGAGGGGCTTCGGAAAGAAGACGATTGCAGCAGCCGCTCGGACCCGACCTCCGGGTGGGCCCTGCTGACCCTTGCGATCGGAACGAGCATCGACGCCCTTGCAGTCGGATTCAGCTTCGTGGCGCTAAAACTGAACGTCTGGAGTACCGTTTCGATCATCGGGGCTATAACGTTCATCTGCTGCTGGATCGGAATGATCGGAGGAAGACAGATCGGGCGATTTTTCGGCAAGCGAATGGAAGTGGCCGGCGGCCTTGTTCTCATCGGAATCGGTCTGAAAATCCTTGTCGAACACCTGTCGATGTGATGCTTCTTGTCTTGTCATTTGATCCTGGGTACTCCATAATACCCGTGCAACAGGCAGAAAAAGGGGGGAGATAAGGGGTGGCCCCATCGAACCAGCCCTTGATTGTTGTCGATAACCTCTGCAAGAGCTTCGAACAGGGGGAGGTGCTGAACCACATCAGCATCTCCATTCGGGAAGGGGACCTGGTTTCCATCATTGGCCCCTCAGGGTGCGGCAAATCCACGTTCCTGCGCTGCCTGAACTGTCTCGAGATCCTCGATTCGGGAACCATCTCGATCGCCGGTGTAACGGTGACCCGCAAGAGTCCGAAAGACCCCATCACCGATGATCTCCTGGAAAAAGCCCATCTCCTCCGCCAGGAAGTCGGGCTGGTCTTCCAGATTTTCAACCTCTTCCCCCATAAATCCGTTCTCGAAAATGTCATTCTCGCCCCGATGGTCGTCAAGAAGGAGAGCAGGGAGCAGGCCGAAGACAACGCGGTGCGTCTCCTGAAAAAAGTGGGCCTGGAGGATTGCATCCATCGCGACCCCTCGACGCTTTCGGGCGGCCAGAAGCAGCGTGCGGCGATCGCCAGGGCACTTGCCATGAACCCGAAAGTCATGCTTTACGACGAACCCACCTCCGCCCTTGATCCGGAATTGGTCAAGGAAGTCCTGCAGGTCATGCGCGACCTGGACGCCGAGGGCATGACCCAGATCATCGTCACCCACGAAATGCGTTTCGCCCGGAAGGCCTCCGACTACATCGTCTTCATGGACAAGGGCGAAATCGTCGAGGTCGACGACGGTGACATTCTTTTCACCAACCCGAAAAACGAACGCACCCGGGAGTTTCTGAGGCACTTCGAGGGGGATGCCCTATGAAAAGATCACTGGCAATCCTGGGTTTCGCGGTCCTGCTCGCCCTGTCTTTCGTCCTGCCTGCTTTGGCCGCACAGCAGGAACTCCGATGGGGCGGCGACACCGAAGGCGGGGCCCCGTACATGTTCCAGGATCCCAAAGACACGTCACGGATCATCGGCTACGAGGTCGAGATCATCGAGGCCATCGCCAAACACCTGGGTCGAAAGCCTGTCTTCGTGCAGAACGGGTGGGACAACCTGATCCCTGGGCTCCAGAGAAAGCTTTACGACGTCGCGATCGACGGACTGGAAATCACCCCGGAACACAAGCAGGAAGTCAACTTCTCCATCCCGTACTACGCGACCTTCCTTCAACTTGCCGTCCGGCGGGACAACAAGAGCATCGAAAGCCTGGAGGACTGTCGTGGAAAGGTCGTGGGAACCTTGAAGCAGGCCTATTCCCACCAGGTTCTTGAAGAGTTCGGAGGCATCGAGATCCGGCTTTACGAGGACGAAATCAACGCGTACAGCGACCTGGTCAACGGGCGCCTGGATGCCACTCTTTTTGATGCCCCGATTGCCGTCTTTTACGCCGGTTTCAATCCCGAGATCAAGTTTGTGGGTCCTGAGATCGGTCGGATGGAATACGGAATCGCGGTCCGAAAAGAAGACAAGGAACTTCTCAAGGGAATCAACGGCGCCATTGTCGCGCTTCGAGACAGCGGCGAGCTCAGGAAAATCTACGACCGCTGGAACCTCTGGAGTCCCATGATGGCCAAGGAATTCAACGACTACAGGCCGAGACAGGCTGACGCCGTCATGTTCAACGAGTGGGCCGAACTGCAAAAACCCGAATTCACGTTCAGGGACCGGATGAAGCGTTATGCCGGGTTCATGCCGGTCCTTGGAAGGGCCGCCCTCACCACGATGAAAGTTTCCATCGTGGCGATGCTCTTGGCAATGGCCTTCGGCTTCGTCCTGGCCGTCTCTCGCGTCTTTGGCCCCAAGCCCCTTTCGAAGCTTGCCGTGGCCTATATTGAAACGATCCGCGGCACTCCCGTCCTGATCCAGCTTTTCTTCATCTTCTACGGACTGCCGAACATCGGGATCAAGCTCTCCCCCTTTGTGGCTGGCGCCGTCGGGCTGGGGCTCAACTACGCCGCCTACGAAGCAGAGAACTACAGGGCCGGCCTGATCTCGGTCCCGAAGGCGCAGATGGAAGGGGCGCTTGCCCTGGCCATGACCCGGTGGCAGGCGTTGCGGCATGTAGTGATTCCCCAGGCTTTCCGCCTGGTGTTGCCCCCTTTGACGAACGACTTCATCTCTCTGCTCAAGGATTCCTCCCTGGTTTCGGTCATCACGATGGTGGACCTGACCAAGGCCTACGGGCAGCTGGCGACCACCTACTACGATTACTTTGGGACCGGGATCATCGTGGCAGGCATCTATCTTCTTCTCGGGCTGCCGTTTGTCAGGCTGGCCCGCTGGGCGGAAGGAAGGCTAGCCAAGGTCGGAAACATGACCCGAGTGGAAGAGGAAACCACGGAAGATCTGATCGCTTCCAAAGACGGCATCCTCTAAAACCGGGTGAGATCTGGTTCTCTCAACCCTTGATCACCGCAAGCGGAGTCAGCCTTGCGACCTTGCGGCTCAAGCCTGCCCGCTCTACGACATCGACCACGATGTCCACGTCCTTGTAGGCCTCCGGGGCTTCCTCTCCCAGGGTACGCAGATCTCCAGCACGTACGAGGATGCCCTTTGCCTCAAGGGCCGCGGAGACCCCTTTCGAATCCAGCACCTTCAGCGCAGCGCTGCGGCTTTTGAGCCGGCCCGCTCCATGGCAGGTCGAAAAGAAACATTCTGCAGCCCCGGCCGCGCCTGCCAAGACGTAGCTGGCCGTTCCCATGCTGCCGGGGATGATTACCGGCTGGCCAGTTTTCGAGTAGATCCGAGGCAGTTTTGGGTCTCCTGGCGGGAGGGCGCGTGTCGCCCCCTTCCGGTGGACGCAGAACCAGCCTGGCTTGCCCTCGTAGGAATGCTTTTCCATGAGAGCCAGGTTGTGGCTGACGTCATAAAGGAGATCTAGGGATTCGCCTGGGAAAAACCGGGAAAACACTTCACGCACCCTTGAACCGATCGCTTGCCGGTTCGCCATCGCGAAATTCGCCGCGGCCTGCATCGCTCCCAGGTAGGCTTTCCCTTCGGCAGAGTCCAAGGGGGCGCACGCCAGCTGCCTGTCGGGAATCCTGATGCCGTACCTTGAAACAGAACGGGACAGGGTTTTCAGGAAATCGTCGCATACCTGGTGCCCCAGGCCCCGGCTTCCGCAATGAATCATGACCGTGACCCTGCCCACCTCCAGGCCGAAGGAAGTCGCCAGTGACCGATCGAAAATCTCGTCGACCCTCTGGATTTCCAGGAAATGGTTCCCCGATCCCAGGCTTCCCAATTGACTCTGTCCCCGTTCCTTGGCCCGCCCGGATACTTCATCGGGATCTGCCCCTTCTAGGCAGCCTCCATGCTCGATCCGCTCGAGATCGCTTTTTTCCCCGAAACCGTTTCTCACTGCCCAGGCAGCGCCCCCCTTCAGGACGGCATCGAGCCTGGAGCCCTTCAGCGAAGTCAGGCCCTCCGACCCCACCCCGCAGGGAATCGTCGCAAACAAGGCATCAAGCAAACCGTTCAACTCCGGCTGCACTCGTTCTTCCGCCAGTCTCGAAACGTGAAGCCTGACCCCGCAGGAAATGTCGTAGCCCACTCCTCCCGGTGAGATGACCCCGCCTTCAGAGGAAAATGCCGCCACGCCCCCGATGGGGAAGCCGTACCCCCAATGCATGTCCGGCATCGCGAAGCTAAACCCCGCAATCCCGGGAAGACAGGCAACATTCGTCACCTGCTGCAGGACAGGGTCATCCCGAACCTCAGACAGGATCCGCCCATCCGCATATAGCAAACCCGGAACCCGCATTCCCTCCATCGCTGTTTGCGGGATCAGGCATCGAACTGGATCTTTCCGTTCAACCTGGATGCTCATGGGATTCCCCCCTTTTACACGTCCAGGATCACCCGAAATCGCCACGGGGGTCCTGGATCCAGCTCAAGCCCGCCGTAGGTCACCGCCTTGACCCGGCCCCCCCGAACCGTAGCGGGACTCCATCTTCCTTGCGCAACCAGGGTCCCTTTCTGGACATCGACATCAATGCTTTCGGGGAGGAAAACGATGTTCTCCGTTTCAAGGAAAAACAGCAGCTCGTTCATCCAGCGAACGAGCAGTTCCGAAAGTTCACCCTGTGAAGTTTCAATCTGGATTGGACCCCGCGTTCGGTTCGGAAAACAGGTCGGAAATTCCCCTGCAGAAACCGAATAGAAGGCTTCGGCAGAGGCTCGAAAGAGTTCTTCTACGCTTTGCGCCTCGATTTCCAGGCGGATGTCTGCTGGATGATCAAGCTCTTTCCAGGGCAAGCTTCTACCCTCCTCATATTCAGCGATTCGCTCGGATATTATACCCAGTCTGAAATAAAAAAGCGGGGGTTTCCCCCCGCTACCGAAATGCTCACTGGAACTTATTGACCCTGTCCGTTGTTCTCGCCGTTGTTGCCGGTTCCGGGACCGCTGCCGTTGTTGTTCCCGCCGCCGTTACCGGGGTTCGGCTCGTTACCGTTTCCGTTGCCGGGGCCAGAACCATCACTTCCTCCACCATTGCCATTCCCGTTATCCTTATCCTGGCCGGGAGGTCCGGTGTGGTCGTGGTTCGGATCCCCATATCCATGACCGGGACGATCATCGTCGTCATCGTCGTCGTCGTCATCGTCGTCATCGTCATCGTCATCGTCGTCGTCATCGTCATCGTCGTCGTCATCATCGTCGTCATCGTCATCGTCGTCGTCATCGCCGGTGTCGTCGTCATCGCCGGTGTCGTCGTCATCGCCGGTGTCATCGTCATCGTCGCCGGTGTCGTCGTCATCATCGCCGGTGTCGTCGTCATCGCCGGTGTCATCGTCATCGTCGCCGGTGTTGTCGTCATC
>JAJUIT010000141.1 GCA_029267465.1 Synergistaceae bacterium | reverse complement strand
GTCTTCTTTCCTGCAAGGCCGAAAGTTTTCTTTCAAGTCCCATCGCAGTTTCGAAATCCAGGGCCAGCTTCTTTCTCAACCTGGAGGTTTCCTCCCCTCCGCAACTGTCAAGAAGATCCCTCTGGCGGCGGGGGTCAAGCAGGTCAAGCTGAGAGAACTGGCTTTGGATGCCGATGCGGCTTTCGGTGAAATCCCTCAATCTCGCGAACGGAACCGTCTCTTCTCCGAGAAAGTTCCGGTTTTTCGTCCCTCTCGAGAGGATTCGGCCGGCGACGATTTCTTTACCGGAGTCTTTCTCCCGGAAAATCCCCCACACTTCCCCCTCCTCGGCACCGAACCGGATGGAAGCCGCTTGCCCCCTTTTCCCCGCAAGGAGTTCCAGGGCCCTGACCAGGCTGCTTTTCCCCGCCCCGCTTTCGCCGGTTACGGCTATGAAATTGCCCTTGAGAACAAGACGGGCCTGCCGGATGCCCCCGATATTTTTGACCGAAAATTCGGAAAGCCCTCCCTTCGTCCTGTTCATTCGGTGACGTTCTGCCCCCATTGGAATTTCTCCAGAAGAAGATCGTAGTAGTCCCGGTCCGGCAGAAGAATGATACTCACCGATTTCTCCTTTGCCAGCGATGCGCAGATCTGGTCTCCTGGTAAAAGCTCGTACCCGAGCTGCCCATCCTGTGTCAGCATCATGTCCCGGTGGTCTCCCCGCGGGATGATCCGGATGAGATCGTCCTCGCCGAACACCATCGGCCGGGCGTAGAGGGTGTGAGCACAGATCGGCACAAGCAGCATGCAGGGCACGTGGGGAGGGATGATAGGGCCTCCGGCCGAAAGGGCGTAACCGGTTGATCCCGTAGGGGTTGAAAGGATCAGCCCGTCTCCCGTCATCAGGCTCAAGGGGCGCTGCCCAACCGAGATTTCAAGGGTGATAACCCGGGCAAAGGCGCCTTTTGTCACGACCAGGTCGTTGAGGGCGTAGACCTCGTGAACCATCGCGTCTTTGCGAAAGACGGTCCCCTTAAGAAGCTGCCTTCTCTGGGTGAAGAAACGTCCCTCGAGAATCGTTTCGATATCCTTTTCTGCCCGGTTCGGGTCGCCCGAAGCCAAAAAGCCCAGCCTCCCGACGTTGATCCCGTAGAGGGGGATGTCGTTCCCGAGGACATACCGTGCGGCTCTGAGGAAGGTGCCATCCCCACCGAGGACGACAGCAAAACGAACCTGCTCTTTCCAGTCCTCGTCCTCTGCACCCGGGATTCCCAGAACAGCGGCTTCGTGGGGCGGGGCGAGGAATGAAACGCCCTTTTCTGCCCCCCATAGGAGCAGGCGCTTGCCGATTTCCAGAGCCTTTGGCTTTTGCGGGTTGATCAGCAGGCCGATTTTTTCTTTCATCTGTCAATCCCCTTTTCTCTGCCTTCCCGTTCCGGATTCCCGGATAGGGCCAGAACCGCTTCAGAAACGAGGGCTGCCACCGTTTCCTTCACTTCCCCAGGTGTTTCCCCTTCCCGGGGGACCCGCGAAAGATGCGCAAGGAACTCGATATTCCCGCTTGGGCCCTTGATGGGAGACCAGGTCAACCCCGCAAGGCTGATTCCAGGCAGGCCCCGGACGTAATCGATAAATTCCTCGAGCACCTCCCGGAGAATTTCCGGGGAACGGACTACTCCTCCCTTGCCGACGCGTTCCTTTCCAGCCTCGAACTGGGGTTTCACCAGAACGGCCATCTCCCCGTCGGGTTTCAGGATATCCAGCAGGGGCGGCAGCAAAAGACGCAGCGAAATGAAGGAAGCGTCAACCACGATCAGGTCGATCGGCGTCGGGAACGATTCCCGGTTGAGATAACGGGCGTTTGTCCGTTCCATGACGACGACCCGTGGATCGGTGCGGATTTTCCAGGCCAACTGCCCGTATCCTACATCGACGGCGTAGACTCGGGAAGCGTTGCGGGACAGAAGGACTTGGGTGAACCCGCCTGTAGAAGCCCCGATATCCAGGCAAACGAGCCCGGCTGGATTGATTCCGAAGACTTCCAGGGCCTTTAGCAGTTTTTTAGCTCCGCGGCTCACCCACTCTGTTTCCTGTCCTGTGACCGTCAGGTCGAGATCGTGCGGAACCTGTTGCCCCGCCTTGTCCGCCGGGGAACCGTTGATCCGAACGAGTCCAGCCATGATCAGCGCCTGTGCCTTGGCACGGGTCGGCGCGAGTCCCCTTTCCACGAGAAGCTTATCGAGTCTTTCCTTCGAGCGAGTCAAGGGCTTTCTCCAGGATCTGCTGCGCCGTAAGCCCACAGGCTCTCCACTGGGCTGCAACCGTGGCCTGCGGGATGTAGCGGTCAGGCACGCCGAAAGGGAGCACCCGAGGAGAACCGGGAATCGAATTAGCCCGGGCTGCGATCGCCTCTCCGAACCCCCCGCAGACGAACCCGTCCTCTATGACACAGGCCAGGCGGTTGCAGGAAAGAATCGCGTCGATTCTGTCCCAGTCCGCTGGCCGGATAAAACGCAGGTCGAGCACGGAAGGCTCCGGCAGGCCTTCCCGCGCTGCCAGCTCATGGATTTCCAGCGCCAGAGAGACCGCTTTCCCGTAGGCCATGATTGTCCATGGGGCCTTTCCTTCGATCAGGACCTCGGCTTTCCCCCAGTCCGCGGGGGAGGCGGTTTTTTCCGAAGCCTTCAGCCGATCGGGGGCAAGGCCACGGGGGAAACGGATCATTGCGGGATGCCCCTGCCGATACGATTCGCGGATCATCCAGCACGCTTCTTCGGCATCTCGCGGGGCCATGATGGCCATTCCGGGGATCGACTTTCCCCAGCAGACATCAACCAGGCCGTGGTGGGTTTCTCCATCCTCCCCCACCAGACCGGCCCGGTCGACGAGGAGAACCACGGGGAGGTCCTGCATTGCAATGTCGTGGATCAGCTGATCCATGGCCCTCTGCAGAAACGTCGAATAGATGAAGACAAAGGGCCTCATCCCGCCCGCTGCCAGGCCCGCGGCATAGGTGAGGAGGTGCCCTTCCGCGATTCCAACGTCAAAACACCGATTCGGCCAGCGTTCTTCGAAACCGTTCAGCCGTGTTCCGTCTTTCATGGCTGCGGTCAGGCAAACGATGCGTTCATCTGTTTCGGCCAGTTCCCTCACGGAATGGGCGACGACATCGCTCCAGCTGGCCCCGGAAGGGTTTGTTTTTCCCGCTGTTTTCCCCGGGATCCCGTGGTATCGCGTCGGGTCGGCTTCGGCCGGCGGGTAGCCTTTCCCCTTTTTCGTGCGAAGGTGGATTAAGAGAGGCTGCCCGTAAAACCGGGAAAGAGTGAAAATCTCCAGCAGTTCATCCAGGTTGTGCCCATCGAAGGGGCCCCAGTAGCTGATTCCCAGGCCCTCGAAGATGTTGTTGGGCTGCAGCAGGGACTTCATCCGTGTCTTGGAGCGGGAGAGTAGATCCTCGATTGTCTCACCGCGCTGCCTTTTCCGGCACTGGTCTTTTACGTACTCCTTGAAGCGCTTGTAATAGGGATTGACCGCCAGCCGGGCCAGGTAATCGGCGAGGCCCCCGACAGGGCGGCTGATCGACATGGAGTTATCGTTGAAAATCACGGTTAGACGGCTCTGTGTTTCCTTCACATTGTTCAGGGCTTCCATGGCAAGTCCGTTGTAAAGCGCCCCGTCTCCTATGACCGCCACCACCTCGTGGTTCTGCCGCATTAGATCCCGGGCCTTGGCGTATCCAAGGGCGGCCGAGATCGACGTGCTGCTGTGCCCGACATCGAAATGATCGAAAGGGCTTTCCCTCCGCTTGGGAAAACCCGAAATTCCGCCTTCAAGGCGCAGGGTCGGAAAGCGTTCGAGACGGTCCGTCAGGATTTTGTAGGCATAGGCCTGGTGCCCCACATCAAAGAGAATGCGGTCTTTCCTGGGATCGAAGACGCGAAGCAGAGAAACGATGAGTTCGACAGCCCCAAGTGAGGATGCCAAATGCCCTCCGTTTTCGGTAACCACACGAACCATCAGTTCCCGGACCTCCTGGCAGAGCCCCGGCAGCTGTTCCTTTGGAAGTTGCCTGAATCCCTCGTAATCCTTCAGGTTCTCTAGAATGCCCATCCTTCTGGCGATTCGCCTCCGTTCAACT
>JAJUIT010000155.1 GCA_029267465.1 Synergistaceae bacterium | reverse complement strand
GCTGCTGGATGTCCGAGACGGGAAAGCGTTTTTGGACCTGCTCTCACGGTTCAAAGCCGATACGGTGATGCACCTGGCAGGGATTTTGTCTGCCACCGGGGAGGCCAACCCGCAGCTAGCCTGGGACGTCAACGCGAACGGGACCTTCACGGCGCTCGAATGTGCCCGATCGACCGGGGCCGCGGTGTTTTTCCCCAGTTCCATTGCCGCTTTCGGGCCCAACACTCCCCCCAAGATGACCCCCCAGGATACGCTGCAACGCCCAGCGACGATCTACGGAATCGCGAAGGTCACCGGGGAACTGCTTTGCGATTATTACCACCTGAAGTACGGCCTGGATACAAGGGGGCTGCGTTTCCCAGGCCTCATTTCCTATGTGGCCCTTCCCGGGGGGGGAACGACCGATTACGCCGTTCACATTTACTACGATGCGGTGTCGAAGGGGTCCTACACCAGCTACATTGCGAAAGGGACGTTCATGGACATGATGTACATGCCGGATGCCCTGGAAGCCGTTGTGCAGCTCATGGAAGCGGATCCTTCCAGGCTGGTTCACCGCAATGCCTTCAACATCTCCGCGATGAGCATCGAGCCGGAACAGATTGCGCTTGAAATTCAGAAGCACATCCCGGGTTTTTCGATCTCGTACGAGGTGGACCCGGTCCGGCAAAGGATCGCCGAGTCCTGGCCGGACTCGCTGGACTGTTCGGCGGCAAGGATCGAATGGGGGTTCTCCCCGAAGTACGATCTCGCTTCGATGACGACCGATATGCTGAAAAGGGTCAGGGAAAAACTGGCCCGCTCGTAGGAGGCCCCGGTGAGCTTTTTGGGGTTTGTTTTCGTGGGGCTTCTAGCAGGCTGGCTGGCCGGTCACCTCGTGAAGGGAGGGGGCTTCGGGCTGGTGGGCAACATTGGTGTCGGGGTCGTCGGGGCCTTGATCGGCGGCTTTATCGCGAGGAATGTGGGATTGTCCTTCGGAAGCGGTTTCTGGGGGAACCTTCTGATCGCGACGCTGGGAGCCGTCGTCCTCCTGGTTCTGATCCGTCTGATGCGCAAATGAAGAAGGTCCCGGCAAATGGATTCTAATTGCCGGGACCTTCTTCTGCGGGGATTTCCCGGTAATTCCAGAGGATAAGCCTCTCCCCGTTGGCAAGGCGGAAGACGTTCCCCTCGATCGAAACAGGAACCGTTGAGCCGTCTTTTCGGGTACGACGAACGGCCTGAGTGAACACTTTTTCCCACATCCGGATCCGATCCACCTGCATGTCGGATCTGGCCATCATCTCGGGGGTGGTGGCGACCAGCAGGTCCAGTCTCTTTCCGACTGCCTCCTCCTCGGTATGTCCGAAAAGTTCCGTGAAGGCCCGATTGATTTTCAGGATGACCTGATCCGTGTCGCAAAGAGCAACGGCATCTTGCGAGTTTTGAAGAAATGCGTCGAAGATCCTCGTGTAGTCTTCCAGAGAATTCTGCATGGACCTGCCTCCCCGTTTTGCCTCCGGTTTTGCGTCTTTCAGGCAACATTCTATCCTACCGACCATTAAAAAATCTTCCGGTTATAATAATACTGAAATCGGAATCGTTGTTCCTGTATGAACCCAGGGAGCGTGATGAGAGTGGAGAACGTGCTGTTCCTTGGAATGGGAGCCGTGGGGATGACCTTTGCCTCCCAGTTTGCCGACAGGGGGTACCCTTTTCATTTCCTCTGCGACAGGACCCGGAAGGAGAAATACGCAGACAGGGAAAGGTTTGTAAACGGAAGGCTGTACGCTTTTCCGTGCCTGATGCCCTCGGAGATCTCCGTGCCTTGCGACTTCGTTTTTGTCTCTGTCAAGGCGTACCAGCTTCAGGATGTCCTTCCGCTCCTGGAAGAGGCGGTAGGCCCCCAGACGGTTGTCCTTTCCCTGCTGAACGGCATCGACAGTGAAGAGGTCATCGCGGCCCGGCTAGGGGCGGACAGGGTCCTTCCTTCGTTTGTCGCAAGAATGGATTCGACAAGGGAGGGGGACCGGCTCGTCTATTCTAGCCCGGGGCAGATCGTATTCGGCGAGGCGGATGGGACATTCTCGCCCCGCATGAAGCGGCTGGCCGGTCTCCTGGAGGAAGCCGGGGTTCGTTACGAAGCCACAGGAGAAATCCGGAAAAAGATGTGGTGGAAGTTCATGGTCAATGTTGGAGTCAATCAGACAGGAACAATCCTGAAGGCTCCCTACCGGGTATTCCAGGAAGTCCCGCAAAGCATCGAAGCGGCTTTTGCGGCGATGCGGGAAGTCATGGCATTGGCTCCATATTCCGGGGTTTCCCTAACAGAGGAGGACCTGGAGGAAAGCGTCTGGATGCTGAGGCAATTCAATCCGGAAGGGAAAAACTCGATGCTCCAGGACCTCGAGGCGGGCCGGAAAATGGAAATTGAAACCTTTGCCGGCAAGGTTTGCCGTCTGGGAGAACAGTACGGGGTACCCACCCCCGTCAACCGGTTGTACTACAATCTCCTGAAAACGTTGGAGTGTCAGTTTGCCAGCGATCGGAGCGAATGAACGGCCTTCGGTATTGCGTCTACCTTCTACGCTGCGGAGACGGTTCCCTGTATTGCGGGATCACGACGGACCTCCAGCGGCGGGTCAGGGAGCACCGGGAAGGCAAAGGGGCCAGGTACACCGCGGCTCACCTTCCGGTGGAGCTGGAATATGCCACTTCATGCTGGTTTGACCGGGCAGAAGCCCAGGCAGTCGAAACAAGAGTCAAAAGTCGCAGGAGGGGGGAGAAAAAGTCCTTTCTCGAAGAGGTGGAACGCGCTCGTTTTGAAAGGGAGAGCGAACGAACCGAAACGGCTGGGAAGGGCGGCTTCCCGAATCAGGGCTGGGTCGTTTAGAATACTTTCATGAACGGACTCTTTTCTCCCGATCATTATCATTTCCAGGCCTGCAGCGCTCTCTTTCTCATTTCAGGCCTTCTTGCATCCGGATTTCTGAGTTTCGTCCGCCGAAAACGGATCGGGGGAGCGGGTGTCTACCTGCTGCTCCTTTTGTGGGCGGTAGCTCATTGGCTCTTTGCGCAAGCTCTCGAAAGCGCGGCCGCGACGGCGGGGCTGCAGCTGTTCTGGAGGCAGGTTGCCACCCCGGCAACTGCCAGCTGTCCTGTCTTCTTTTTTCTTTTTGCCCTCCGCTACGCTTTGGCAGGCAATTTCCCGACACGGTACTGGAGTTCCCTTCTGTTTGCCCTGCCGGGGATCACGGTTTTCCTTGCCATCACAAACGAACGGTTTCATGGCCTCTGGTCCGAAATTCTGCTGAAGCCGGAAACCGGCCAGCTGTTCTTTGAACCCGGCCCCTGGTTCTGGGTGCATGTCGTTTATACATCCGTACTGCTTTT
Organism: Synergistaceae bacterium; assembly: GCA_029267465.1. Taxonomy (GTDB): domain Bacteria; phylum Synergistota; class Synergistia; order Synergistales; family 79-D21; genus 79-D21. Next base: position 77 of record JAJUIT010000155.1, on the reverse strand, counting down.
TGCCGGGGCCCTTCTCATTACCAAACGGGCCTTTCGGCTTTCACGGAACGCCATGCCGCAGTTTTTCGTTCTCCTTG
>JAJUIT010000117.1 GCA_029267465.1 Synergistaceae bacterium | reverse complement strand
CACACCCTGCGCCTGCTGACCCTGCCGGAGATCCTCGGAGCCTGGCTCGAACACCTCCTCGAGAAGCGCGCGCGGGCCGTCGAGCTCATGAGCATGGTGGCCAAGTACGACCGGGAAGTCCGGCAGAAACTGGAGTCGGATCCCATCACCGACATCCTGGGCAAAAGAAAGGCGAAATTCGAAACCGCCCGGCGCATCCTGACCGACCCGGCCCTGTGCGCCTTCTATTTCGTCCTGAACGCCGAGAAGCTGCCGATCCTTGAAACGGAGCGGGCCGTCCGGCTGCTGACGAAGTACGGAATCCCCATCGGGGGGATCCTGGTCAACCGGGTGATCCCCGAAGGCGCGGGGGATTTCCTGGAGAAGCACCGGCTTGCCCAGCAGGGCTATCTCCGCCAGATCCGCGAAACGTTCGCGGGGCTGCCCGTCACCGAGATTCCCTTCCTTGAAACGGATATCCGGGGAATCAATGAACTGGATAAAATTACAGGACTCTTGAAAAATCTTTAGTTTAGCATGACAATAAAGGCGATCGACCGGGAGGTGATCGCCATGGGAGGAAACATGAACCTCCGCAGCCCTGCCTTCGACGAGGGAGGACCGATCCCGGCAGTTTGCGGCTACAAGAAGGGGAACGTCTCGCCCCCCCTGCGCTGGAGCCTGTCGCCTGCCGGAACGCGCAGCTTCGCCCTCCTCGTGGAGGACCCCGATGCGCGGGGGTGGGTTCACTGGATTGCCTGGAACATCCCGTTCTCGGCCTCGGAGCTGAAGGAGGGCGTGCCCCCCACGCCGCAGCTTCCGGACGGCACGAGGCAGGGGCTGAACGACTTCGGAAAGATCGGCTACGGGGGCCCGTGCCCTCCTTCGGGCGTCCACCGCTACACCTTCCGCCTGATGGCCCTCGACACGATCCTGGACCTGCCGCCCGGATCCGAGCGCTATGACCTGATGAAGGCCGTGGACGGGCACGTGCTGGAGGAAACGCGGTTGACCGGGACTTTCTCCGCCAACTCCTGACCGGCGAAACGCTCCGCTTTCCCTGCCCCCCGTTCTTCCGGGGGGCAGTTTTGCGCTCGAGGTCCAATCGCTGTCGGTTTTTCAATCCGGGTTGACATCCGTCACCATTTTTGAAAAATTGTGATAGCATAGAACGGCTTGGAGTATATCGTCCACAAAACGCAGAATTTCATCAAACAGCCCGGTTCCTTCGGGGAACCGATTCGAAAACACGGGAGCGCGGCTCCCAAAGGAGGTCCAGTTCAATGGCAGCAAGGCCAATGCACACGCTTGACGGCAACGAAGCAGCGGCGTACGTGGCGCACAAGACCAACGAGGTCATCGCCATCTACCCGATCACCCCGTCCTCCCCCATGGGGGAATGGGCGGACGAATGGTCCGCAAAAGGAATCAAAAACATCTGGGGAACCGTTCCGCTCGTTTCAGAACTGCAATCCGAGGGCGGCGCCTCCGGCGCGGTCCACGGCGCGCTGACCGCCGGGGCTCTCACCACCACCTTCACGGCCTCGCAGGGGCTCTTCCTGATGATCCCGAATCTCTACAAGATCGCCGGAGAGCTGACGAGCACCGTCTTCCACGTGGCGGCCCGCACCGTTGCCACCCACGCCCTCTCCATTTTCGGCGACCACAGCGACGTCATGGCCGTCCGCGCTTCCGGCTTCGGGCTGCTTGCCTCCAACTCCGTGCAGGAAGTCATGGACATGGCCCTCATCGCCCAGGCCGCGACCCTCGAGGCCCGGGTGCCCTTCATCCACTTCTTCGACGGCTTCCGTACCTCCCACGAGGTTAGCAAGGTGGAGATGCTCACCGAGGAAGACATGCGGGCCATGATCGACGAGGAGCTCGTGAAGGCCCACCGGGCCCGGGGTCTTTCCCCCGACCGGCCCGTGCTCCGCGGCACCGCCCAGAACCCCGATGTCTTCTTCCAGGCCCGCGAAGCCTGCAACCCCTACTACGACAAGGCCCCTGAGATCGTCCAGCGGGCCATGGACAAGTTCGCCTCCATCGTCGGCCGTCATTACCACCTGTTCGACTACGTCGGCGCTCCGGACGCCGAGCGAGTCCTGGTCATGATGGGCTCCGGGGCAGAGACCGCCCACGAAACCGTCGACTACCTGACGGCCCGCGGCGAGAAGGTCGGGCTGCTGAAGGTCCGCCTCTACCGGCCGTTCTCCGTGTCGCACTTCCTGGAGACCCTCCCGAAGAGCGTGAAGACCATCGCCGTCCTCGACCGGACCAAGGAATCCGGCGCCATCGGCGAACCGCTCTACCTCGACGTGGTGGCCGCCCTGAAGGGCCGCCCCGACGTGAAGATCTTCGGCGGCCGCTACGGGCTCTCCTCCAAGGACTTCACCGCCGCCATGGTCAAGGCCGTTTTCGACGAGGCCGCCAAGCTCGAGCCGAAGAACGGCTTCACCATCGGGATCGACGACGACGTGACCTTCCGGAGCCTGCCGTACGACCCCTCCTTCTCCACGGAGGACCCGAAGACCGTCCGCTGCCTGTTCTACGGCCTGGGCTCCGACGGCACCGTGGGCGCCAACAAGAACTCGATCAAGATCATCGGCGAGGACACCCCGAACTACGCCCAGGGCTACTTCGTCTACGACTCCAAGAAATCCGGGTCCATGACGGTTTCGCACCTGCGCTTCGGCCCCAACCCGATCCGCGCGATCTACCTCATCGACCGGGCCAACTTCGTGGCCTGCCACCAGTTCGCGTTCCTGGAGCAGTACAACGTCCTGAAGTCCGCCGAGAAGGGCGGCACTTTCCTCCTGAACAGCCCCTACGGGCCCGACGAGGTCTGGGATCACCTGCCGAGGACGATCCAGAAGGAGATCATCGACAAGAACCTGAAGTTCTACGTCATCGACGCCGTCGACGTGGCGCAGAAGGCCGGCATGGGGGGCCGCATCAACACCGTCATGCAGACCTGCTTCTTCGCCATCAGCGGCGTCCTCCCCAAGGACGAGGCCATCGCGGCCATCAAGCACAGCATCGAGAAGACCTACGGCAAGCGCGGCCCCGAGATCGTGAAGAAGAACTTCGAGGCCGTGGACTCCTCCCTCGCCCACCTGCATGAGGTGAAGGTCCCGGGTACCGTCACCAGCACGTTCGACATCCGGCCGCCGGTTCCCGCCGAGGCCCCCGAGTTCGTCCAGAAGGTCACCGCGAAGATCATCGCCGGAGAGGGCGACAGCCTTCCCGTGAGCGCCCTGCCGGCGGACGGCACCTTCCCGACCGCCACGACCCAGTGGGAGAAGCGCAACATCGCCCTGGAATGCCCCTCCTGGGACCCCGAGACCTGCATCCAGTGCGGCAAGTGCGTGCTGGTCTGCCCCCATGCCGTCATCCGCTCCAAGGTCTACGATCCCAAGCTCCTGGAGAAGGCTCCGGCCACCTTCAAGTCCACCGACGCGAAGTGGAAGGACTTCCCCGGCATGAAGTACACCGTCCAGATCTCCGTCTCCGACTGCACCGGCTGCGGCCTGTGCGTCCAGAACTGCCCGGCGAAGAACAGGACGGACGCGTCTAAGAAGGCCATCAACATGGTTCCGCAGGTTCCGCTCCGCGAGACCGAGAACGAGAACTGGAAGTTCTTCCTCTCCATCCCCGACATGGATCGCGAGAAGCTGAACAAGGGGACGGTGAAGGACGTCCAGCTGCTGAGGCCCCTGTTCGAGTTCTCCGGGGCCTGCGCGGGCTGCGGTGAAACCCCCTACGTGAAGCTGATCAGCACCCTTTACGGCGATCGGGCCCTCATCGCCAACGCCACCGGCTGCTCCTCCATCTACGGGGGCAACCTGCCGACCACCCCGTGGGCCGTCAACGCCGACGGGAGGGGTCCGGCCTGGTCCAACTCCCTCTTCGAGGACAACGCCGAATTCGGCATGGGCATGCGCCTGGCCCTGGACAAGCAGTCCGAGTACGCCGTGGAGCTCCTGAAGAAGCTGGCTCCCGAGATCGGGACCGAGCTGGTGGAGGCAATCCTTGGGGCCGACCAGGGGACCGAAGCCGGGATCGCCGCCCAGCGCGAGCGGGTGGCGGCCCTGAAGGCCAGGCTCATGGGCATCCCGGGACTCGATGCCAAGGACCTGCTCAGCCTTGCGGACGTCCTCGTGAAGAAGTCCGTCTGGATCGTCGGCGGAGACGGGTGGGCCTATGACATCGGCTACGGCGGGCTCGACCACGTCCTGGCTTCCGGCAGGAACGTGAACGTCCTCGTTCTGGACACCGAAGTCTACTCCAACACGGGCGGCCAGATGTCCAAGGCCACCCCGCGCGGCGCCGTGGCCAAGTTCGCCGCGGGCGGAAAGCCGGCCGGCAAGAAGGACCTCGCCATGATGGCCATGAGCTACGGGAACGTCTACGTGGCCCGGGTTTCCCTCGGGGCCAACGACGCCCAGGTTCTCAAGGCCTTCCAGGAAGCCGAGGCCTACCCGGGCACCTCGATCATCATCGCCTACGCCCACTGCATCGCCCACGGGTTCGACCTGAAGATGGGCCTGGAGCACCAGAAGGCCGCCGTCAACTCCGGCGCCTGGATCCTGATGCGGTACAACCCGGCCCTTGCCGCGGAGGGGAAGAACCCGCTCATCCTCGACAGCAAGGAGCCTTCCATCCCGCTTTCGGACTACATCTACAGCGAAACCCGCTACAAGATGCTGACCCTGAGCAACCCCGCGGAAGCCGCAAGGCTTCTCGCCGAGGCGGAGACCGACATCAAGGCCAGGTGGCGCCTGTACAAGCACCTTGCCGCCATGCCCGTCGAGTAGAAGGCGCGGCGCGGGAAAATCCACACCTGAGGCAGCCGGAGGGCCCGGGAATTTCCCGGGCCCTTTTCCCGTTCTTCGAACCCGGGCCCGACTCGTGAGAGAATGGAACATGCAAACTGTGCCGTCTTTTCGCCCAGAGGCCCCTGGAAGGGAGAACCGCCCGATGGAAAAGGAACCGAGGAGCAACCTGGAAGACATCGCTTACCGAAAAATCCGGAGCGCGATCCTGGCGCGCGCACTCAGGCCGGGCGCCCGGCTGGCGGAACCGGCCCTGGCGGGGATGACGGGGATGAGCCGGACCCCGGTTCGCGCCGCCTTGCGGCGTCTCGCGGCGGAAGGGCTGGTGACGATCACCCCGAACCAGGGAGCCGTGGTTTCCGCGCCTTCCGCGAAGGACATCCGGGACGCCTACATCACGAGAGAGCCCCTGGAAGCCCTGGCGGCCAGGCTGGCCGCGGAAACCGCCGACGAGAACGGGCTCCTTCGCCTGAAGGAAGCCGCGGAAAAAGAGGCGCAGACCCTCCGGGACCGGAACCTTTCCGAGTACATCGAGGCCAACAGCGACTTTCATCTCACCGTGGCCGGGATGTCCGACAACAAGCCCCTCCTGGCGGCGATTCAAAACTGCCTGGCGCTGACGAACGTGTGCCTCGCCTTTTTCGACCCGTTTTACGAGGTCCGGGTGGAGGAATCCCGGTCGAACTGGGAACACCGCCTGCTCATCGAGGCTCTCCAGGCCAGGGATCCCTTCTGGGCGGAGGCCGCGATGCGGGTCCACATCCGCTCTTCCTTCGCCTACCTCGACATCGCGAAGATCGAGCGGGAGATGGGTGCCCCGTGAACGCCGTCGAACGGAGGGAAGGCATCGGGGCCGCCGTCGACATCGGGAGCTCCAGCCTTTCGGCCCGGCTGGCGGACCTCT
>JAJUIT010000158.1 GCA_029267465.1 Synergistaceae bacterium | reverse complement strand
ATCACCCTGGTCCATTGTTTTGCCTACGCGGGGCTGGCCCTGGCAACGTCCCTCGCTTTCAGTGGAGGAGCCATCATGGGGGCCTGGACGCTCCGCCGCCACCTGGAAACCCCGATCGGGGTCCTGACGGGGGAATGGTTCCTTCGTCACGGGATTCCTCTGGCCTTGATGGCTGCGGGAATCCTTGCGGGGGCCCGTCTTTTCCCCTACGATCCGACTTTCAGGCTGTGGGGCAAGCTGTTCTGGGTGCTAGGTGCCGTTTCGGCGGGTGCCGTCCTGTACGCGGTTGCTTCCTGGATGAGCGGTTGCGCCGAGTGGAAGTGGGTTTCAGGAGCCTTCGGAAGGGGGGAACGAGTCTCTTGAGGGAAGAAGAGAAAAACGTGAGCGGCCTTCCTGTTGCCGTTGTGTCTAGGGGATTGTTGGCCGGAGGCAGTTTCAGGGTTTTTGCGGTCAAGGCCGACCGGTTGGTGGATGAGACGATGAGGCGGCAGAACCTCAGCCCCCTTGCCGCCGCAGCCCTGGGACGGCTGATGATGGCCGCGATGATGATGGCGCTCGACATCAAGCTCAGCAAAGCCAGGGTGACCCTCAAGCTTGACGGGGGAGGCCCTCTTGGGCTGGTTGTCGCGGACGCGGAACCGCAGGGAAAGGTACGGGGCTACGTGGAACATCCCGAAGTGGATCTGCCTCCCTCGTCCTCCGGCAAGCTGGACGTGGCTTCAGGAGTGGGCAAAAACGGGACGCTGGTCGTTTTCCGGGACGTCCGGATGAAAGAACCGGTTTCGAGCCAGGTCCCCCTTGTTTCAGGAGAGATCGCCGAAGATATCGCGGGATACTACCGGTTTTCCGAGCAGACGGCCACGGCCGTCGGTCTGGGCGTTCTGGCTCGGCCGGGGCAGGTGGTTTCGGCAGGCGGGTACATGGTGCAGGTGTTGCCCGGCTCGACGGACTCCCTGGTCAGAAACGTGGAAGAACGGGTCCGGAACAATCCTTCGGTGAGTCGCCTTCTGGAAGCGCACCCGGATGCAAGAAGCGCCATGAGGGAACTGTTCGGGGAATTGGGTATCGAATGGTTCGAGGACGTGGAATTTTCGCTCTCCTGCCGTTGCAGCCGGGATCTTGCAAAAGCCCTCCTGCTTGAATCCCTCGGGAAGGACCTTCCCGAGGAGAGTCATGAAGTCCGTTGCCATTTTTGCGGTATGGTCTACTCTTTCTCGAAGGAGGAACTGGAGAGGGACTGGCCCCCGGAGGCTGGAGGAGCAAACGAAGAAGGAGGATCAGCAGAATGAAAAAAGCACTCTGGATTTGCGTTTTCCTGTTCGCCGCCGCCGTTGGAGGGGTTGCGTGGGGAGGTCAGGAGAAGAGCCTCGACGACCTCCTGGCGGAGCGTTCCGCCAACGTCTGGGTGGACGGGCAGGTTTTGGGAGACCTCGTCCTAGGAGCGAAAGCGAGGCTGACCTTCATCTTTGTCGATCCCGTCCTGGCCTCGGCAGCGCGCAATGATCCCGGGGCCCCGGAATGGCTGATCTGGCACTCGAGACACGTCGGGGAGAAGAACCTCAAGGGGAAGGTCCTTTTCCTGCTGCACATTGAAACCTTCACTCCCTGGGAAATGGACCCCGGAAGAATCCATGTAGGGAATTACACCGTTTCTTCGGAGGATGTCCTTTCCCTGAGGGAGTATTCCCTGACGGGGGAGCTCCCGAGCGGTTTTAAGGGAACCCTGCCGTTCTCGGTCCCGAAATCCTTCCTTAAGGGCGGGATGCAGATCGTTCTGGCGTATGGGGAGGATTCGGCCCAATGGAAGGTGCCGGGCAGATGAGCGGGATCCATGTCTATCGATGCGCCTCCTGTGACCACCGCTTCGAGTCTGAGGATTTCGCCAGCCGATGCCCGAAATGCCGAAGCAAGGTCCTTCTTCATGAAAGCGGCCCGGCAAGGACCTTGAAAAAGGGCTGCCGGGGGCGTTCCTGCGGGGGGTGCGGGGGGTGCGGGGGGCATTGACCTCCAGGCGGTTCCTGACTCTCGGGATCGAAAGCAGCTGTGACGACACGGCGGTCGCGGTTCTGGAGGACCAGGCAACGGTTCTGTCGTCCAGGATTTCGAGCCAACTGGAACTACATGCCCCCTATGGCGGGGTTGTCCCGGAGCTGGCTTCCCGCGATCACCAGGAGCGGATCCTCCCTCTTGTTTTTTCGGCCCTTTCGGAGGCCGGCGTGACGGACCCCGGCGCAGAGCTGGGACTGATCGGTGTTACGATGGGACCGGGGCTGATGGGTTCGCTGATGGTCGGCGTAATGACCGCCAAGGCGCTTGCCCAGGCCTGGAAAGTTCCTTTGCTTGGGGTCAACCACCTGGAGGGGCATCTGTTCGCCAACGTGATCCAGAACCCGGGCCTCCAGCCTCCATTTTTGACCCTTCTTGTTTCGGGAGGCCATACAGAAGTGATCCTGGCTAGGGCCTTCGGGGATTACGCGATCCTGGGCTGCACACGGGATGATGCCGCGGGAGAAGCCTACGACAAGCTGGCCAAGGTCCTGGGGCTGGGATACCCGGGTGGGCCAGTCATCGACCGCCTGGCGGCAAAGGGAAATCCCGACGCCTTCTCGCTTCCCGTGCCGCTGGCGGAGACTTCCAGGGTCGAATTCAGCTTCAGCGGCCTGAAGACCGCATCCTTGAATCTCATCCGGCAGCTTGAACGCGAGGGGCCCCTTCCGGTTGAAGACATCTGCGCATCCTTTCAGAAGGCTGTCGTCGAGGCCCTGCTGAAGAAGGTCGAGCTGGCGATTCAGCTGACGGGGGTCCGGAGGGTTGCCGTGTCCGGCGGTGTTGCGGCGAACAGCGGCCTGAGAAGGGCCTTTTCCGGGAGGAAAGCGTGGGAGGTGTTCATCCCGCCGGCGAACCTTTGTACGGACAACGGAGTGATGGTGGCGGCCGCAGCCTATCACGGCTATCGGCGCGGGAAGAGAACCGGGCTCGATTTTTCTCCCGATCCTGCCCTGGAACTTTTATCGGATTGAAAGTAAGAGAAAAAATGAGAAAAATGGACCTAGGTGCGCAAAAAAAGCCTAGGTCCGTTTTTCTTAGCTTAGATTCCGTTTGAGAGAACAGCGGGTCCCGCCTACACTCTTCTCCGGGAAATTAGCACTCGTCCCAAGTGAGTGCTAATACGATATAAAACAACTCGTAGGAGGGATGTTGGATGCACCTGAAGCCGTTGGCGGATCGAATCGTCGT
>JAJUIT010000164.1 GCA_029267465.1 Synergistaceae bacterium | reverse complement strand
ACTCCACGGTTTGCCGCAGGCCGAGGTGGAATTCTTTCTTCGGGTGCCACCCCAGTTCAGTTTCAATTTTCGAGGTGTCCATCGCATACCGCCAATCGTGGCCCGGGCGGTCCGGTACAAACTCAACCAGATCATAGTGGTAAAGACCGTTTGGGCGTGGGGCCAATTGGTCCAGGAGCGCGCAGGTTTCCTGGATGACCTCCAGGTTTGATTTTTCCGCGTGCCCGCCGATCAGGTAGGTTTCTCCCGTCCTTCCTTTCTCCAGGACCTGTAGAAGAGCCTCGCAGTGGTCCTCGACGTGGATCCAGTCGCGGACATTTCGGCCGTCTCCGTAGACGGGGATCGATTTCCCCCGGATCGCCCGGGTAATGGTCAGCGGGATGAGTTTTTCCGGAAATTGGCGGGGGCCGTAATTGTTGCTGCAATTTGTGACCAGAACGGGCAACCCGTAGGTATGCCAGTAGGAGCGGACCATGTGGTCTGAAGCGGCTTTGGATGCCGCATAGGGTGAACGGGGGTCGTAACGGGACGATTCCTGGAACTTCCCCTCGGGTCCCAGGGACCCGAAAACCTCGTCCGTGGAGACATGGAGGAAGCGAAAGGCCTTCCGGCAGGTTGCATCAAGCCTTGTCCAATAGTTCAGGGCGGCCTGAAGAAGGGAATAGGTTCCGACGATATTGGTTTGAACGAAGGAGGCAGGTTCGTCAATGGATCGGTCGACGTGAGATTCGGCCGCCAGGTGAATCACTCCGGACGGCTTGAACCGCTCGAACGCTTCCGACACGAGTGCAAGGTCACTGACGTCCGCCTGGAGAAAGGAGTAGGAAGCAGAGCGGACTTCCACCATTGAAACAAGGTTTCCGGCATAGGTCAGCTTGTCAAGGTTAAGAACCTCATATCCCCTGTCAAGCGCCAGTCGAACCAGGGAACTGCCGATGAAACCGCATCCGCCCGTGACGAGAAGAGATTTATCTTTCCTGTCCAAGGGAAGGCCTCCTCAGTTCGAAGGGAAGCTTGAGAGGTGTCCCGGGGATCGTTGCAGGCCTTTCGTGCGCAAGTGGGAAATATAGGTTGAAACGGACCGCATGCCTGACTAGGTTGAGAATACTGTTGAAAAAAGCGGCCTCGAAATCCCTGCCTTGCAAAAGTTTCTCGTGTTTTTGCCGATTCGCCCACACCCCAGCTCTTTGAAGCCATGAAAGCAAGTCCTCGTTCTTTTTGATCTGGTTATCGATGCAATGCAGGACGTCAAGAATACATTTTGCACGGTAGCCCGAATTCTTGTGCGCATGCGCGTGTCTGCGGTAATACACCGCATCGAAGTCCCGGTAAAGGAGGGAAATTCCTAGGCTAGTCGCTTCAAGCCACCGCGGCCAATCGGGGATATGCGTCGTCAGTGCCAGGCCACTGGAAATCCGGTCAAAAAAGGACCGAGGGTAGAAGGCTCCCGGGGCAGGGATGCTGCTGCAAATCGATAGGATGCCGAATTGCCTGCGGGGAGGAAGAGAGAGGAGCCTGCGCGTGTGAAGCCCCGGTTCTGTTTCCTTGACCAGGAAGTCTTTCCCGTTCCACTGAAACCCGATCACGTTCCCGAAGATGACCGATTCAGGGGATTCCAGGTGAAAGCACATTCCGTTTTTGATCGCATCGGGCGCCAGGAGGTCATCTCCTCCAAGCAGCTTGATGAGGTTCCCAGTTGAGAGGGAAATTCCCTTCATGATGTTCCGCGTGGTTCCAAGGTTAGTTTCATTCCGGCAATAGAGCACCCGTTCGAAGGCATCTTGCCTTGACTCCAGCCAGCGCTTGCAAACCGCACCTGTATTGTCCTCAGATGCGTCATCGCAAATGACGAGTTCCATTGGGCGATAACACTGGTGAAGGGTCGAGTTCAGGGTGTCTTCGACCAAATTTTCCTGGTTGAAAGTGAAAACAATGATGGAAGCCAATTCATTCACTGCGAGCAACCTCCCCGGGCCTCTCTTTTCGAGTGCTTTGGATCGAGAGAGAGTAAACTAATCATGAGAATAACGAAAAGGGGGAGAGACATCAAATGAAACAGCCGGGAACGATCAGGGTGGCCATCGCGGGAGCCGGAGCGATGGGCAAGGGGATCGCTTATCAATGCCGATTCACCGATGGAGTTCAATGCGTTGCCCTGGCTGACACGAGGATCCAAAAAGCGATCGATGTTGCCTCCTGGCTTGGCTTTGAGCCGGTTCCTATCGGGCGGCCTTCGGAGGTGGGAGCAGCCTTGAGCAAAGGCCGGATGGCGGTGTCGGAAGACCCTTGCGTTCTGGCCGAATCCCCAGATGTCGATATCCTGATAGACGCAACGAGTGCGATTTCGGAAGCGGGGCGTTTCTGTGAACTGGCTTTGAAGAGCGGAAAAGACGTAATCATAATGAATGCCGAAGCCGACCTCACCTTTGGCCCCTATTTCCTGGAACTGGCAAGGGAAAAGGGCGTTGTCTACACCAGTTGCGACGGCGACCAGCATGGTGTCATCAAGCGGATTGTAGATGACATCCGGCTTTGGGGATTTGAGCTCGTCATGGCCGGGAACATCAAGGGGTTCCTGGATCGGAGGGCCAATCCGCACAGCATTGCGCACGAGGCTGAAAAGCGGAGGCTGGATTGCCGAATGACGACGGCCTACACGGATGGGACCAAGTTGTGCATCGAAATGGCCCTTTTAGCCAATGCTCTTGGACTAGACGTCACGACTGCTGGCATGACCGGGCCTCGCCTCGCGGAAGTCAGGGAGGTTCTTGAAGCCTTCGACTTCAGGACGTTATGGGAGAGAAGGCAGGGGGTTGTGGATTACATCCTGGGAGCTGATCCGGGCGGCGGAGTCTTCGTTGTCGGGTATTGCGAGAACGAGTACCAAAGGTTCATGATGAATTACTACAAGATGGGCGAGGGGCCATTTTACCTTTTTTATCGGCCTTACCACCTCTGCCACGTGGAGGTTGGGAAAACGATCCTGGAGACGGCACTCTTGAAAAAGCCCCTGCTGGCTCCTTACTTCGGTT
>JAJUIT010000085.1 GCA_029267465.1 Synergistaceae bacterium | reverse complement strand
TCCAGCAGGAGGACCTCGGTTTCAAGTCCCGTCGGCCCCTCATCCGGGAGGAAGTTCTCCTTCTCCTTCTCAAGGCTTCCTATCTTCGCTTCGGCCTGCCTTCTTTCCAAAACGAGAGCCAGGAACGATTTGCCGGCCTCCGACAAGGTTGCCTTCAGCTTTCTCTCCGTGTCGGCCAGCTGGCGGATGTCCCTTTCCGTCCGGTCTTTCCGGGCGTGCAGAAGACGCAACGCCTCCTCTGCTTCCCGCCGCGCTGAAAAAGCCTGATCCTTTTCCTCCGAAGCCTCGATTTCCATGGCTTCCGCGCGGGCAAGCTCCGTTTCAAGGCGGCGGATCTCCCCCTGCAGGTTCTCCAGCAAGGCCTCGGTCTCCTTCGTTCTGCGACGGATTTCCATCCCGCCGGTGCCGGTTTTTTGGGCTCCTCCCGAAATGGAACCGCCGGGCATGAAGACCTCACCGTCAAGGGTGGCAACCGCAAGCCTGGGCAGGCGTCTCACCAGATCCGAGGCGAAACGGTAATTCTCGAGAACCAGGAGGTCTCCCAGCAAATGTTCAATCGCCTTTTTCCACTCTTTTTCTGCAACAATCAGGTCCAACGCCCACCCCAGCACTCCCGGTTCCCTGGTGAGGCCCGGATCCCTGGCGGGTTTACCCCCCCGGCACCGATCGAGGGGAAGGAACGTGGCCCTGCCTGCCCCAGACTGGCGAAGCTTCTCGATGCAAAGCCCCGCTTCTTCCATATCCCTGACAAGGAGCCAGAACTGCCTTGCTCCCAAATAGGACTCGATGGCTTTCTCGAAACGGCCCGGGCATTCGAACGCCTCGATGACTGGAACGGGAGAAACCGCCAACCTTCCCAGCCGCGAGGCGGCAATCAGGAACTGGACCGGCTTGGGAAACACCTGGCCGTCGAGTTTCTGGTTCAGCCCTTCCAGCTCCTGGGTTACCTGGTTTTCCCTTTTTCGGAGCCTGGCAAGTTCCGTCGCCGTTCTCTGGGAGGCGGCGAACGCCACTGCATGCCTTTCGACGGCCTGCTCTGCACTCCGGACGAGGGAGAGCACCTGGGCCTCCCTTTCCGCCCCGACAGTCTCGAGGCGGGAAAACTCCTCCTGCAAACCACGACGTTCCGCTTCCAGGGAGGCCCATTGCCTGCCGAGCGCAGCCAGCCTCGCCCTTTGCGTTTCCTCCTCGGCCTGCAGTTCGGCTCTCCTGCGGGTCAGCGATCTCAATTCCTGCTCGCTTTTTTCCCATCTCTGCCGCCGAAGCAACCGGCCCTCGCGAAGAGCAATCGCCTCCGCTTTCTTCCTAGAGAGCTCGGCTTCGAGGGATTGCAAAAGATCCCGCTGGACGCTTGCCTCTCTTTCCAGGACCCGTAGCGTCTCTTTCTTGGCAAGGCAGTCCGCCTCGGCAGTCTTGACCTGGTCCTTGTTCATCCTGGCTGAGGAAGCAAGGGCCGCGCCTTGCCGAAGAGTTTCCTGAAGAGAGCTGGAAACCGCCGCCTGTCTGCGGCGGCAATCCTCCATTTCCTTCTGGAGGGATTCGAGCTCCTTTTGCAACAACCCCTTTCTACGCATCCATCCCGCGGTCCAGAAAGAATGCCTGGCCTGTTCCCGGATCAGGACTTCCCGGCGGGTTTTGAGCGCCTCCAGGGCGATTTCCGACCGTTCCCTTCGTAGCCAGTAATACAAACGCCGCTGATCTTCAAGAAGGTCCATGACCTCTTTGGCTTTCCGGGCTTTCTCCACCATGGGAGCGATTTCGTCGCGGCGCGCCGAAAGCTCTGAAAGAAGGGTCAGCAGGCGCAATAGTTCGTCTTCCGCCTTTCTGAGACGGTCTACCGCCTCTTCTCGTTTCCTTCGGTAAAGATCGATCCCGAAAAGGCCTTCGAGGAGCATCCTCCGCTGGAGGGGCTTTTGCTGGATGATTTCCGAAATCTCGCCCTGACCGATAAAGGCGAACCGGATGCCCTCCAGTCCCCAGTCCCGCTTGAGCTGGTCCAGGTCCTGGAGACGGGCCCGATTGCCATCGATCGTCAGAAGGCCGTTGCCTTCCCTGTCGATCTTTCTGCGGATCCGGCAGTCCTTTTTCCCGGACACCAGCCGGACTGAAACCTCGGCTTCCTTGCAGGGGGACAGGCTCGCGCTGCCCTGGAAAAGGAGATCGGTCTGCCGCGAGATCCGCAGTTCCGACGGGGACCCCTCCCCCAGAACCCACCGAATGGCATCGAGAAGGTTGCTCTTGCCGCTTCCGTTGGGACCTACGATGCAGATCAGCCCAGGCGAAAGCTGCAGTTCGTGTTCTCCCCCGAAGCTTTTAAATCCCTTGAGCAGCAGCTGAGCGATATACATTGAACTTGTGTTCCGCCTGGCTCTGGGACCCCTGGAAATCGAGGCGGAATTTTTCCCAGGGGAAATTCGGCATTTCCCGAAGGAAAATCTTCCTTTCGAACTCTTCCTCCCAGCTTTCCAGATAGTTCTCCACGATGTGCCTGGCAACCGCAGGGTAAAGTTCCAGGATCAGCGCTTCCGCCTTCCCGGTCCGACAGACCTTCCGCAGGAAGCGCTTGATCGAAAGGGCGACGGTGTCTTCCTTCAGCACCCAGCCGTTCCCGGAGCAAAAGGGGCAGCTTTTCGTGAAGGTTCCCCGAAGATCACTTCGGGCCCTCTTCCGGGTGATTTCCACAAGACCCAGCTGGGTGACGCCGTAGACCCTTGCCTTGCAGCGGTCATGGCGGAAAACTTCCTCGAGGCGCTGCAAAAGGATATTCCTGTCCTCCTCGTGTTCCATGTCAATGAAATCCACCACGACGATGCCGCCGATCGACCGGAGCCGCAGGACCCGGTAAACCGCCTCCGCTGCCTCGAGGTTTGTCTTCAGCACCGTTTCCCTCAGGCTCGTTGCGCCGACATATTTCCCCGTGTTCACGTCCACGACGGTCAGGGCCTCCGTCTGGTCGACCACGAGGGTTCCCCCGGAGGGAAGCCAGACCTTGCGCTCCAGCGCCGCTGCCAGTTCCTTTTCAATCCCGTAAAATTCGAAGATCGGGACGGAACCTCCGTAGAGTTCGACCCTGGGCGGATTGACCGAAAAAAAATCCCGGACATAGGCAGAAACTTTCTCGAACTCCTCGGGACAATCCAGGACAATTTCCGAAACATCGCCGTTGAGTTCGTCCCTGAGGATTCTCCCGACCAGGCCGATGTCCCTGTACAAAAGAGAGGGGGCGGGCTGCGTCTCGGCCAGTGCGGCAATTTCCGCCCACTGCTCCAGGAGCATCGAAAGATCCGCCTGGAGGGCCTCTCCCGGAACCCCCTCCGCCACGGTTCTCACGATGACTCCGAATCCCTCCGGCCGAAGGGCCCGGGCTATCTGGCGCAGGCGCTTGCGCTCCCCTTCTTCCAGGATTCTCTTGGAAACCCCCGTTTCATTGCCTCCGGGAACCAGAACGAGGAAGCGGCCGGGAAGGGAAAGACGGGTGGAAACCCTTGCCCCTTTTCCCTTCCTTGCCGTTTTCACCACCTGGACAACCACCTCGGTATTGGCCCGGATATCGACCCCGCGCGCGTCTTCAAGGTAGAGAAAAGCATTCCGCCCATCCCCGAGATTGACGAATGCGGCATTCATCCCCGGAAGGACGCTGTCGACGCGGGCCTTGAAAATCTCGCCCGCTTTCTGCGTCTCCCACATCCGCTCGCAGAAGATTTCCGCAACGCGCCCATCTTCCAGGATCGCCAGGCGCATTTCTTCAGAATCCAGAACGTTTGCGATAATCTGCCTTTCGCTCGACATCCTCTCACTCTCCAAAATCAAACGAGGGACTTAACGGTGTTCATCTCCCAGCCTCCGACCGTCGTCCTCAGGATCAGAAGGTCCTTCCATCCCTCCACAAGGCCAGAAGCTCGGAAAGCCTTGACCAGAAAGCCGGGCCCAAAACGGTCCGGCTGGGCGAGAACGATTCTGGCCGAATCGCCGTCAAAATCCATGGCACAGAGAATTTCGGGTTCCTGGAGGGCCGATTCCACGGCCAGTCTCAACGGTCCTTCCCCGGGAAAGGGGTTCCTGAAGTAAACCCGGTACTCCCCAGCCTTGCAGAGGCGACTCAGCGTAGGCCCCTCCACGATAGAGGCACAAAGGAGAGAGAAACCCGGTGGCATCCCCCTTTGCCAGTCTTCAAGCGCCCTTTCCTCCCAATTCCCGACCCAGATTTCCGCGGGTTCCGCCAATGCCGGGACCCCAACCGGCAACGCCGGTCCGAGGCTGATTTTGGGGTGAGGGGAAAACCCTTCCGTCAGCAGAAGGGACAACCCTGCCCTCCTCGCCGACCTTGCGAGAAGGGGAGGCAGTTCGACGTGCGGAATAAATGCCGAAAGCCCCCGTTTCGCGTAGAGAAAGCGTACCCGGCTCACGGCCCTTTTTCCTCCTTCAACCGCGGGCAGTCCGTTGGGGAAAATCCGCAGCCCTGGCAATTACCCCTCCGGCAATCCGGGGTGATTCTCTCCCGAAAGGCATTTTCCCGTTCCCTCCAGAGAAAGCTTCGGGAGACCCCGGTATCGACGTGGTCCCATGGAAAATCCTCATCCGCTTCTCGCTGGCGGTTGGCAAAAAAAGCTGGATCTATCCCCTCTGAATCGAAGGCCTGCATCCAGGTGTCGAAATGGAAGGTTTCCGTCCACCCGTCGAATCGGCACCCGTTTCTCCAGGCTCTCTCGATCACCTCGGCAAGTCGCCTGTCCCCCCTGGCCAGAACCGCTTCGAGGAACCCCTGGCGCGGGTCATGGTAATTCAAGGAGATCCTGGGGTTTTCCAGCTGCCGTTTCAGCCACTTGCACCGGGCCTCGGTTTCAGGGTAAGGAAGCTGGGCCTCCCACTGAAAGGGCGTGTGGGGCTTGGGAATGAAGCCATTGACGGAGACTGAAACTTCCGCCCGTCGATGTCGTTTTCTCAGGATTCGAAAAGCTTCTTTAGAGATTTCCACGATTCCCTGAAGGTCGGATTCCGTTTCCGTCGGGAGTCCGACCATGAAATAGAGCTTGACTCGATCCCACCCATGTTCGCTCATCGATTCCAGCGTCATTCGGATATTGCCCTCGTCGATCCCCTTGTTGATCACATCTCGAAGCCGCTGGCTCCCTGCTTCAGGGGCGAAGGTCAATCCCCCCTTGCGGACCGTTCCTAGCTGCGCGGCCAGTTCAACCGAAAAGGCGTCCATGCGGAGGCTCGGCAAGCTAAGCTTGACGCCCTTTTCCGCGAGTTGACCGGAAAGGGCTTCAAGCACCGGGGAAAGCCCGGTGTAGTCGCAGGAAGAAAGAGAAACCAGCCCGATTTCCTCCCACCCTGTTTTCTCCAGGAGGCCCATGGCGATCTCGACGACCCTTTCCGGGCTTCTTTCCCGGAGCGGCCGGTAGATCATGCCAGCCTGGCAGAAACGGCATCCCCGTGTGCACCCGCGAAAGACCTCCACAGGGATTCGGTCATGGATGATCCCCGTGTTCGGCACAATCAGGGAAGAGGGGACAAACACGGAATCCATGTCTCGAACGAACTGTCTCCTGATCGGGAGGGGCTGCTTCGAACGAATCTTCGCTCCCGTTCCGGAAAATTCGCAGGAGGCCAGCTGGGGAACGTAGACGCCCGGGATCTCACCCAGGCAGGACAGGCGCTGCTCCCTGGGAAGTCCTCTCGTTTCGGAAATCACGCGAAGGACCTTCGGGAACAGTTCTTCCCCATCTCCCAGGCAGAAGAAATCGAAAAAGGGGGCCAAAGGCTCCGGGGCGAGTGCGCCCGGCCCTCCCGCCAGGACCAGCGGGTCGTTTTCACCCCGATCTTCGGAACGAAGAGGAATCCCTCCGAGATCCAGCATGGTCAGGATGTTCGTCGCGGTCAACTCGTACTGGAGCGTGAAGCCCACAGCATCAAAGCGGTTCAGCGGGGTTTGGGACTCCACCGAAGACAGAGGCAACCCCGAGGCACGCAAGGACTCTTCCATGTCGATCCATGGGCAGTAGGCTCGTTCCAGGATCGTATCCTCCTGGGCATTCCCAAGAGCGTAGAGAATCTGAAACCCCAAAAAGCTCATTCCCACCTCGTACACATCGGGGAATGCCAGGCACACTCGGAGGCCGGGGGTTGCCCCACCGCTTTTGCCCGGGTTCGATCCCCATTCCTGTCCAATGTAGCGCGCCGGCTGCTTGACGGTTGTCAGGAGGGGCCAAAAGGGGGAATTCATTTCAAAAGGCCTTTCCAAATCCTTTTCTCTCCTTAAAAAAGGTCGTCGTCCGGTTTCGGGTTTTTCAGAAACACGCTCTGGACGAGCCCCAGGGCCATCCCCAGGGCCAAAAGAGAACTGCCTCCATAGCTGAGGAACGGCAACGGCAATCCGGTTACCGGTGCGATCCCCATGCTCATCGCCATTCCTTCGACCGCCTGGAACCAGATCCATCCCGCGATCGACGCGACAAGGATTTTTCCCCGGAGGTCCCTGGCCTTGACCCCGGCCGCGATGATCCTCCACAAAAGGAAACAGAAAAGCCCAAGCAGGGCAACGCCGCCCAGGAACCCGAACTCCTCTGCAAACACGCTGAAAATGAAATCCGTGTGCGGTTCCGGAAGAAAACCGAGCTTGCTCTGAGTTCCCATCATGAACCCCTTGCCCATCAGCCGTCCCGAACCCACGGCGATTCTCGACTGGATCACGTTGTACCCGGCTCCCAGGGGATCAATGTAGGGATTCAGGAAGACCATGAGGCGCAGCTTCTGGTACTCTTTCAGGAAGTGCCAGGCCACCGGGAAGGCGAAAAGCGCCAACCCGCCAAGGCCCCAAAGATACCGGACCGGGGTCCCGGCAGCGTAGAGAGCCGTGAAAACCATGACCGACAGGACGATCGCGCTTCCCAGGTCCGGCTGGGCCAGCACAAGGATCAGACTGATCCCCGAGAGAGCCAGCACGCCCGCAAGGTCCTTCAGTCCCTCGACGGGGTGCCTGCAGAGGTGTTTCGCCAGGAGGAGCGCCAGGGCCACCTTGGTCAGCTCGGAAGGCTGAAGCCGTAAGCCGGCGAGACCGATCCAGCTTTGAGCCCCTCTCGAAACATGTCCCAGGATCAACACGCTGAAAAGCAGGAGGAGGGCGACTCCATAAAGCCTGTAAGCCATTTCGAGCAGGCGCGCATAGCCGATCTTCAGTACCGCGGTGTAGGCAGCGAAGGCAACCGCCCCCCAGATCGCCTGGCGGATGACGAACACCCCCGCATGTTTCTCCATGCCGAGGCTAGCGCTGAAAATCGAAAAGAGGCCGACGAGGAAAAGGCCGGCTGCTGCGAACAGCAGTTTCCGGTCTGACAAAACGAAAACCAGCCGCAGGATGTCGTGCTTTTCCTCCTTAAAGGTCATGCAGGCTCCGCCCTGCGCTCCGCTCTCCTCTTGACGCTCTTGACGGGAATGCTCGCCACCAAGGCCACAGAGCGTTCCTCCTTAGAAAAATCAAGCTCGATCTTTTCTTCCTCGATATCGAGGTAGTTGCTGATGACCCCGATCAAATCCTTGCGGAGGTTCTCCATCATCTCCGGTGAGATGTCGGTCCGGTCGTGGATCAGCACCAGCTGGAGCCTTTTTTTTGCAGTTTCCTTCGATTTTTCCTTGCCGATCACCTGGAAGAGACGGGCTAGAAAGTTCATGCCTTTCACCTCCTACAGTCCCAGGGCTTTCCTTAGAAAGCCGAAGAACCCCTTCTGGTCTGGTGCATCCAGGTCCAGAAGCGGGACATCCTCTCCCAGGATACGCCGTGCCACGTTCGAAAAGGCTTTGGCGGCCAGCGACTCGTCCCCGAGCGTCAGGGGTTCTCCCTTGTTGGTCGAGATCACCACCGAGGTGTCGTCGGGAATGACGCCGATCAGCTCGATGGCCAGAATGTCGAGAACGTCCTTCACGTCGATCATGTCTCCGGACTTAACCATGGCGGGGCGCAACCGGTTCAGCACAAGCCTGATCGGCGATTTCGACATCGACTCCAGCATCCCGATGATCCGGTCCGCATCCCGGACCGCCGAAACCTCCGGGGTGGTCACGACGATCGCTTCATCCGCTCCAATCGCCGCATTCCGGAATCCCTGCTCGATTCCAGCCGGGCTGTCGATCAGCGTGATATCGAAATTCTCCCGCAGTTCGTCGCACAGTTTCAGCATCTGGTCGGCGCTGACAGCATCCTTGGTTCTGGTTTGAGCGGCGGGAAGCAGGAACAGGTTTTCGACCCGCTTGTCGCGGACCATCGCTTTCTGAAGCTTGCAGGCCCCTTCCACCACATCGACAAGGTTGAACACGATGCGGTTCTCGAGCCCCAAGACGACGTCCAGGTTCCTCAACCCGATGTCCCCGTCCACGGCGGCAGTTTTGTACCCCGCCTTTGCCAGGGCGACGGCGAGGTTGGCTGTCGTCGTCGTTTTTCCCACTCCACCCTTTCCGGAAGTCACGACGATTATCCTTGGATCCATGAAGCCCCCTCCTCCCAAAAATCGATTCTGATCAGGGCAATTCCTTCGCGATCAGAGCGTCCCCTTCAACGGCGAAGAGCACGCTCTTCCCGTACCAGGGGGACGCGCTGTCAAACGTGCTGAAAAGGCGTCCGATTCGAACTTGCGTCGC